>CALXGY010000048.1 GCA_944387955.1 uncultured Faecalibacterium sp.
TGATGTTCATTGGCGCCGCTCCCGGCGGCACCGGCGGCGGCGTCAAGGTCACCACCTTTGCGGTGCTGGCGCTGACCATCCGCAGTGTGGCCCAGGGTCGGGACGACTGCATCATCTCCAACCACCGCCTCAGCCATAAGACAGTCTACCGCTCTCTGACCATTATCACCCTGGGCGCACTGGCGGTGCTGGTGGCCTCGGTCTTTGTCTACTACAACACCGCCGATGTGGTGTCCATCATCGACTCCTTGTTTGAATCCTGCTCGGCCTTTGGCACCGTGGGCCTGACGGTAGGAGTCAGCGTACAGCTCAATGCGCCGGCCAAGATCCTCTATATGCTGGTCATGTTCATCGGCCGCGTGGGCCCGGTCTCGCTGGCCATCAGCCTGACCGCTAAACCCTCGGACAACAAGCGCAAGATCCTGCCCGAAGGACACATCAACGTAGGCTGAAAAGCTTTTTCAAATCATCATAATATAAGAAATCCGCACGTTTCAGACCATTTTTGGCAAGAAACGTGCGGATTTTCTTATATGCTATTCTGCCTCAGGCGCAGAAGATCTCTTATTTTGCCGCGTAGAGGCCGATGATGTTGAGGATCACCTCGGTGGCCTTGTCCATCCGTTCTGCGGTGATGCACTCAAACACGCCGTGATAGTTGAAGCCGCCGGTGCCCAGGTTCGGGCAGGGCAGGCCGTTCCAACTCAGGGTCGCGCCGTCGGTGCCGCCCCGCACCGGCAGTTCCTCGGGTTCAAGGCCGGTCATCCGAATGGCCTCCCGGGCAGTTTCCACCAGATGGAAGTGGGGCAGGATCTTCTCGATCATGTTGCGGTAGCTATCCTTGATCTCCAGCTCCACCGAGCCTGCGCCGTACCGGCTGTTGATCCAAGCCGCCGCCTGGCGCAAGGTCTCCTTCTTGGCTTCCAGCTTGCCTGCGTCGTGATCCCGCAGAATATATTCCAGGGTCGCCTCGGTGACGTCGCCGCTCATGCGGTGCAGATGGTAGAAGCCCTCTCGGCCCTCGGTGTTTTCGGGGCGGGCCATGGGAGGCAGAGCGGCATGGAATTCCATGGCGAGATTGGCCGCATTGATCATCTTGTTCTTGGCGCTGCCGGTGTGGACCGACAGGCCGTGGAACTTCGCCACCGCCGAGGCGGCGTTGAAGTTCTCATACTCGATGCCGCCCACATCTCCGCCGTCCAGGGTGTAGGCGTAGTCTGCCCCAAAGCCCGGGATGTCGAAGAACATGGCCCCTTCCCCGATCTCCTCGTCCGGGGTAAAGGCAACGCAGATCCGGCCATGGGGGCGGTCCTCGGCGATCAGACGCTCCACAGCCGTCAGGATCTCCGCCGCTCCGGCCTTGTCGTCCGCGCCCAGCAGAGTGGTTCCGTCGGTGGTGATGAGGGTCTCCCCTTTCAGCTGCTCCAGGAAGGGGAACCGGGCCAGCTCCAGCACAGCGCCATTGCCGGGCAGAACCAGATCCTTGCCGTCGTAGTTTTCGTGCAGGATGGGGTTCACATTCTCGCCGGATGCATCCGGTGCGGTATCCATATGGGCAATGAAGCCGAGGGCGGGCTTTGCCTCGTAGCCCTCGGTGGCGGGCAGGCTGCCATAAACATAGCAGTGCTCATCCACATAGGCGTCCTCAATGCCCAGAGCCTTCATCTCCTCCACCAGCATCCGGGCCAGGTCGAACTGGCGGGCGCTGGAAGGGTGCGTCCCGGAATCGGGGTCGGATGTGGTGTGTACCCGGACATAATTGAGCAGTCGTTCATAAGCGCGCATAGGCGTTGACCTCCTTGCTGTTTGCGCCCCTGTCTTGGCAGGGTCGGATGTTCTGCTTTTAAGCATACTCTCTTTTTGCGGTTTTGACAAGCGTCCTCACCAGTTGTGCTTGGTGCGGCGGCTGGGGTCCCGGCCCATGGTCAGTTCGGGGTGGGTTTCCCGCAGAGCGGACCGCAGCCCGTCCAGCTTCTTCTTGTCCTCAAAATCGATGGCAAACTCCTCAAAGCCGCCCTGATGGGGATACTCCACCACAAACATATAGGAGTAAAAGCTGGACACCTCAAAGGTGGCTTCCAGCTGGCGGACATACCAGCGGTCGATGGCGGCATAAGGGATATAGCCGCCGCCAAGGCCCAGCGGCCGGTACAAAAACAGATGATTCTGCCCCAGAGCGACCCGGCCGAACCGCAGGGCCTCGGCCTGTTCTGCGGCAAGGGACTGGGGGTCGGCCGGCTGGCCAGCCAGGCATTTCAATGGGAGAAGGGTCATAGGATTCCTCCAAGTTTCAAATCATTTCATTTTAAGAGCAGAAAGAGCGAGAAGAATTCACCGCATTCCTGCTCCCGACGAGCGGAAAACGTGCTATTATAAAGACAGCCGGTTCGCCCCAAAGGGCGGTCTGCCTGCCCGGACGCACAGCGTTCCGGCCCGGCCCGGCAGGAAGGGAGAACAACAGGACAGGATGAAGATTTTCTTTTACACACTGCGCCCCTACGACGAGCTCGCCTACGCCCAGAAGCTGAGCGCAGAGCTGGGCATCGAGTTCGCCGGGTGTGAGGATTACCCCACTCTGGAGAACGCCGCCCTGGCCGCCGGATACGACGCGGTCTCGGTGACCCCCTGCGACATGGGCCGGGAGATGGTGGAGCGGTTTTACTCTCTGGGAGTGAAGTATATCTGCTGCCGGTCCATTGGCTTCGACCATGTGGACCGCCAGCGGGCCAAAGAACTGGGCATGAAGGTATCCAATGTGGACTACCCGCCCCGGGGTGTGGCCAACTACGCCATTATGCTGATGATGATGTCTCTGCGCCGGGTGGGCCATATCCTCAAGCGGGGCGAAGTGCAGGATTATTCCCTCAAGGGAAAGAGCGGCCGGGACCTGTCCGGCTGTACGGTGGGCGTCATCGGCACCGGGCGGATCGGCCGGACGGTGCTGGAGCATCTGTCCGGGTTTGGCTGCCGTCTGCTGGCCTATGACCTGTACCCCAGCGAAGAGGCGAAAAAGTACGCCGAGTATGTGGATCTGGACACCCTGTTTGCCCGGAGCGATGTGATCACCCTGCACACCAACGCCACCGAGCAGAACCACCACCTGATCGACGCGGCCGCCATTGAGAAGATGAAGCCCGGCGTGACCATCGTCAACACCGCCCGGGGCAAACTCATCGACTCTTCGGCCCTGATCGCCGCGCTGGAAAGCGGCAAGGTCAGCGGCGCAGCGCTGGATGTGCTGGAAAACGAGAACGGCCTGTACTACTACAACCGTTCGGGCGAGCCCATCCCCAACACCGAGCTTGCACTGCTGCGCAGCTTCCCCAATGTGCTGCTCACCTGTCACACCGCGTTCTATACCGATGAGGACGTGGAGAGCATGGTCCGCGGGGTCTTTGAGAGCGCCCAGGCCTTTGCCCAGGGGCAGCCCACCCGCCACGATGTGAGCCTGTAAACAGGCAGCTTTTATTGTACAGCAAAAGGCGCCCTCCCTGCAAGGGAGGACGCCTTGTTTTTTGCCTTTGCGGCGGCTCAGTGGACAAACCGGCTCAGAAAGGGACAGCAGATCTTGGAGGGCGCCGGTTCAGGATCGGGCAGTTCAAAAATATACCGCTCGGTGGCGTTGATGACCGTGGTCCCGCCGCGGGTACAGACCCGGGGCAGCTTGCTGTCGTAGCTGAGATGGACATGTCCATGGACAAAATACTGGGGGCGATAGCGGTCCAGGATCTTATTAAAGCAGGCAAACCCCCGGTGGGCCTTATCCTCGCCGTCGTTCAGCCCCCGGGCCGGAGAATGGGTCAGAAGCAGATCCACTCCCCCAGCCCGCCAGGCCTTGAACCGCAGCCGGGAGATCCGGCGGCGCATCGCCCGCTCGGTATACTGGTAGGTGTCCTGGTTGTTGTATCGGATGCAGCCCCCTAGACCCATGATCCGCAGTCCTTTATAGACGTAGATATCGTCATCCACACAGATGCAGCCCCCCGGCTCGTTGTTCAGATAGCAGCCGTCGTGGTTGCCGTGAACATAGAGGATGGGCGCGGTGGTAAAGTTGCTCAGATGTTCAAGATAAGCAATGGGCAGATCCCCGCAGGAGAGGATCAGGTCGATGCCTGCCAGCCGCTCTTTGGAACAGTAGTCCCACAGCGCCTTACAGGGGTCATCCGAAATGGCGAGTATTTTCACGTCTATCGCTCCGTTCTGTGTCTTTGGGTGTGATCGTTGGGCGGTATGCGGCGGTCAGCCGGTCATTCCTGGGCGGTCGTGGGGGCGGCGGGCTTTGCTTCCTTGAGCACAGTCAGTCCGATCAGATCGGCCAGGACCCGGTTTTTGGCGTCCAGGTCCTCATAGTTGGGCATCGAACCCTCGACACACTCATCCAGCCAGTCCATGACCATCAGCTCGGCCGGGGTATAGACCACCCCTTCCGGGCAGTGCTTGCGGTGATTCTGGTCGTAGACCTCGGTGGGGAAGATGTGCAGCCGGTTTTCACGCAGCTGTTTTTCCATCAGATCCAGGATCTGCAGGGTTCCCACCGGCAGTCCTGTGCTGTAAGACAGCTCAATGGCGTTGCTCTTCATGCCCCACCAGTAATTGATGGCCCGGCCGGTGGCCTCGGCCTCCCAGGTGCCGCTGAGGATCGAACGGATGATTCCTTCATAAATCACATCCCAGCGCCAGACCGGCTGGCCCAGCGTCTCCAGGCTGCCCTCGGGGGTACGGCGGCACAGACCGTAATCCCGGTTGATGCCCTCCGGTTCCCGGCTGTCCCGGGCATAAAAGACCGTGATGTCCGGCCGGTCGGAGAAATCCAGCGGATGGGCCGGATCAGGCAGGCAGGCCCAGCGCAGCACCACTCTGCCGGAGGCCCGCACCGAACGCAGGCCCTGAGCGAAGGCGTTGATGGCGGCAGGCACCCCGTAGCCGGGATAGGAGGCCACATAGCCCACCGAATCGGTGGGCGAGACAGCTCCCGCCAGCATGCCCAGCAGGTAGGTCGCCTCATGGGTGCGGGGGTAATAGGTGCGCACCAGGGGGTGCGGCGTGTTGAGAGAGCAGTTCAAAAAGCGGGTCTTGGGATGGCGGGCCGCCACCTTGAGGCAGGCGGTATGCATCCGGGCAGTGGAGGTAAAGACTACATCGGTCCCGTCGTGGGCCAGATCCTCCAGCACCTGCTCGGCGTCGATGAGCGGGTCCACATGCTCCCGGGTGGTGAGGATCAGCCGGTCGGGGAAGGTCTTTTGCAGCGCCGGAATGGCCCGGGCGTGGGCAGCTACCCAGGGGCTGGACTGAGCATCATGGGCGTGGAGGAAAGCCACCTTCAGCTCATTGCGGGGCAGCCAGATGCTCAGCTTGGGCCGGACGGCGGCAGGCTGGGGTTCCAGCGAGAGCTCCACCGCCTGGGGGGCAGTGAGGACCGTGATCTCCTCCCAGAGTTTTTCCAGGTTTTTCTTGATCTGGGCCGGGGTGCTGTCGCAGGCGTCGGAATAGCGGTAGACCGACAGGTAGACAAGGATTGCATCGCCCACCGTCAGATTCAGATCCCGGCCGCCCAGCGCATAGAACTGCTGGCTGAACTTGGTATAAAAGGCCGAGAAGTTCAGCCGGTCGTCGTCGGTCCAGCTCTCCCCGCTGGCCTTGCAGACCATCTGCTGCAGCTTTGCAAAGCTGCCCGGACGGGAGAAATCCACAATGTTCAGCTTGGACAGCTTGTAGAAATCCAGGAATTCATAGTAGAGCTGGCTTTCCAGGCTGTCATTCCGGGCGGGGATCAGCCGGGTGACTGTGCCCGGGATCTGCACCGCGCCGTAGTGCTTGAGCACCGAGACGCGCTTGTTGCCCTCTTCCACATAAAAGCGGTTGAGGAATTCATAGGCGGTGATGGGGCTGCGGATGCCCTCTTCCAGATGGGCGTCGCACAAATGGGACCATTTGTCCGCAAATTCGGTATCCAGCCCCAGCAGCGGCATAAAATTGGGGGCAAATGCGGTATGGCGGCCGCTGGTCTTGGTGCCCACGATCCGTTCCGCCGGGATGTTCACAAGGCCCAGCGGCTCCTGGGTGACGATCTTGACGTTGACAAGGATGTCATCCAGCACCGCCAGATAGGGGGACTGACCTCTTGCCACACAAGCGCGGTAGGCCTTTTGGCCTGCCTTCAGCGCTTCTTTGTAATCTTCCAACATAAATATACTTACTCCTTTCCAACCCGGCGGGCGCCTGCCTCGCCGGGCGGCAGACCCCTCTTTGGTCTGCCTGCCTCTATTCCCCGCCTTTTGAGCAGGGCCATGCATTCTCTGCATTTTCAGCGGCGGCACATCATTCAGAGCTGCCGCCTCCTTACCAGTATATCACGGAATTTGAAAAAAATGTTGATTTGTGTAAAAGTTTCCGGTAGGATAAGAGAAACATCCAAAGAAAGAGGTTTTCTCCTATGCAAACCGCACAATTCTATACGCTGACCGCTGCCGAATACCCCGGCGGAAGCTGGTTTTATGAGCCGCCCCTCTACCTGCCCTACCGGTATGTGCTGGGCCGCCCCGGGGCCCGGCCGCTGGTGTGCATCGGCATCAATCCCAGTACCGCCCAGCCCGGCGCGCTGGACCCCACCCCCGAGAGCGTGGAGCGCCTGGCGGCAGCCAACGGATTTGACAGCTGGATCATGTTCAACGTCTACCCCCAGCGGGCCACCGATCCCAACGACCTGGACAAGGAGCCGGACCTCGCCCTCTGCCGGGAAAACCTGCGCTGGCTGGAGGCGATGCTCCGACAGACCCAGCCCACCATGTGGGCCGCCTGGGGGACCCTGATCGAAAAGCGGCCCTACCTGCCCGGGCTGATGCGGGAGATGGTAGCCCTGACCCGGCAAAGCGATGCGCCCTGGGTAACCATCGGCAAACGGAGCAAAAAGGGACACCCCCATCACCCGCTCTATCTGCGCAAGGATGCCCAAACCGAGCCCTTTGATGTGGAAGAATATCTCGACCACTGTTTTTGAGGAGGAATGCCCATGACCCCCCAGCAGTACAAGCCCATCCACGACTGGTTTACCGCCCGCCCCGCTGCGCTGGCCCTTCTGCTGGCGGCTGACCGTGGGCTCCCCCTTATCTCTGCCGCCCTTTATGGGGTACTGCTGGCCGGACTGGGGATGCAGGTGTACCAGGGCGAAGCTCATCTTATGCCGCTGCTGGCCCGGGCAGTCCTGGTCCCGGCGGCAGTGCTGGGGATAGGCAGCGGGCTGCGCCGGGCGCTGAACCGTCCCCGGCCCTACGAACAGCCGGGGTTTGTGCCGCTGCGTTCAAAATCCACCCGGGGGCAGAGTTTTCCCTCCCGGCACGCCCTCAGCAGTGCGGTGATCGCGGCAGCCTGGCTGCGGGTATCCCCCGCTGTGGGCTGGGGGTTGTGGGTTCTCACGGCAGTTCTTTGCGCCTGCCGGGTGCTTACCGGAGTGCATCGGGTACCGGATGTGCTGGCCGGGGCAGCGCTGGGCTTCAGCCTGGGGGCTCTGGGCATGTGGATCTGAAAAGCAAACAAAAAACGCAGAGATCTGCCGCCGGGCAGCTCTCTGCGTTTTTCTTTTCTCAAGCCAGGTTTTTGAACTGCTGCATAAAATTTGAAATAGCCTGTTCCCGGGCGGTGCGGTAACTCTCCCGGAAAAGCTCCACCAACTCCGGATTTCCGCCGATTTTGTCCAGATCCAGCTCCATTTGGGCGAGGCAGTCCGCCACATCGGCGTCGCACTGTTCCACCAAACCATAGGCATCGGCCAGGAACTCAATGGCGATGCCAGCAAGGTATCCCTTGTCCCATTCTTCCTGGGGCTTTTGGTTGGCTTCCAGCAGGGCCGCAGATTTGAGCTGTTCAAACTGTTCCAGCAGCAGCTCTCCCCGGGCGTAAAACCAGGCGGTATACCGGTCGCACAGCTGCTGTTCTGTTTCCTCTGCGGGCTGGGCCTGAAGGGGGACATCCTGTTCCAGAATCTCGGCAGGCTCGGTCTGAGAGGGCTGAGAAGCCTCTGAGGAGGAGCTGGAGGGCTTCTCCCCTGCACGGCAGCCGGTGACCGCCAGCAGCAAAAGCAGGCAGCCTGTCAGTACAAGACCCTTTCGTATCCGATCCTTCATCCTCTGTCCTCCTCTGATCCGCAGCCGGATTTCCTTTTATTTTTATTCCCGATATCACAAGTTTTTCACCGCAAAATATTATATCATTCCCAGGTATTTTTTTCAATCTTTCGGTATGTTTCTTCGGTTTGTCGGCCGGGCCGTGCTCGGAGCACCGTGTAATGTGCCGCAGCTTCTGCGTGATGATGAAGCGGCTGGTGTCGCCCTTTTACCTGCCGTCAGCCGGTGGGTCGCCCAGGGGGACCGATCCAGACGTTCAAAAAGATCCTGGGACATCTCAGTATCCAGACCGCCCGTGATATCTATACACATTCTGATTTAGAATTCCTTCTGCAAAAGCAGCCCCCGCCCCACCGGTTCATCATCCGGCAGGGCGGGGGCTTTGCTATGTATGCGGTTTCTCTTTTTAGATTAGAAGTCGGTCAGGTGCCGGCCCATCTGGCTGCTCTTACCCCTCGCTGTTCAGCGCGTCCAGATAGACATCCGCCTTTCGGGCGTTGGTGGTGAAGGAGTTATTCTTCCACCAGCCCGCCACACTGGCAGCGATGGTGCAGCCGAGGGACACGAACTGTTCCAGCTGCTGATCCTCGATGGGCAATATGGGGTGCCCCGCAATCGAAAGGGCCTGGTTCACAAGGGCCAGGGCCAGAGCGGCGGTGCGAGCGATGGTTCCGATCTTGATGTTCTCCATAAGTTCCTCCTTTTCTCAAGTTCCACTTTTTCCTCTGCAAAAGTGTATTTCGATTTCAAAACCACTCCGTTTTCGGGGGCGGCGGCAGCTTGCGTTTCACGAGGGCATGTGTTCCACCTTGTTCTCAAGGTCGTCGATGCGGTGATTGGCCACCTTCATCTTCTCCTCCAGCACCGGCACCCGCTGGGCGAAGTTGTTGTGGGCGCGGACCTCCCTCGTCAGCTCCTCCAGCTTTGTATCGGTGACGGCCTGACTTTTTTCCAGTTGGGCCTGCATCCGGTCACTGTTTTTGCGGTTGCAGACGATGACCCCGAACAGAGACAGCCCTCCTGTGATAAAAGCGCTGAGGGTGGCCGCGATGATGCTCTCCATCGGTATCATCCCCTCAGACAGCTCAGCCCGGCCCGGGCAATGATGGCGGGATAGTCCTTGTAAACATGGTTCATGTCCACAAGCCCGCCATTCTCCGGCACGCCCTCCATCTTGTATTTGGACGTATACTGCCACATGCCATGCCGGCGGGTGGGGCGCTGGCCGCGATAGTCGGCGATCCAGAGGTCAAAAGCTTCCAGCCGATCCATATTCAGCTCGGTGTTGGCGTAGCTGGTGTAGGTGTACACCATGGCATAGAGGCCCCAGCTCTCGATGGTGCGGGCCGCCAGGATCACCAGGTCGGTGAGAGCGTCGGCGGAAAGAGGTTTGAGCTTGTTGTCCTCCACGTCCACCGCGACGGGCAGTTCAAAACTCTTGCCGGTCAGAGCCTCCCGCAGCTTTGCAAGCTCTGCCTGTGCGGTGGCTTCGTCCTGGGCGTAGGTGTAGTAGTACACCCCCACCGGAATACCCAGCCGCTTGCACTCGGCATAGTTGCGCTCGAAGGTGGGGTCGATGTAGATGCCGCCAAAAGATTTGTTGGTGGA
>CALXGY010000049.1 GCA_944387955.1 uncultured Faecalibacterium sp.
CCTCTCTGCGGCGCCCGTCGAAAGAATGAATATATGCAAAAAATGACGAACTCTCGGAGAGGAGCAGACCAGGCGGAACGGACCCTGCCGCAAAAGAAAGAAAAACGGTTCTGGGCGCCATGTGGCCCCGCACCCACCGGGTGGAGACCAGCACCGAGCTGATCGGGGATCTGCGGGAGGTGGCTGAGGCCGCCGGCGTGACCATCTACACCGAGACCGCCGCCACCAGCCTGCTGACCGACGAGAACGGCAAGGTCATCGGCGCCACCGCCGAGCAGGCCAACGGAACCAAGATCACCATCAACACCGCCAACGGCGTCGTGCTGGCCTGCGGCGGCTACTGCGCAAACCCCGCCATGGTCAAGGAGTATGACCAGTACTGGGGCGACGATCTGAGCGACCACACCCTGACCACCAACGTGGGCACCAACGAGGGCGACGGCATCCTGATGGCCCAGGCCATCGGCGCCGACACCGTGGGCATGGAAGTGGCCCAGATGATGCCCTCTTCCTCTCCGCTGAAGGGCACCATGACCGACGGCGCATGGGGCGATGCCTCTGAGCAGATCTGGATCGACGGCGATGGCAACCGCTTTGTGGACGAGTACGCCGAGCGCGACGTGCTGGCCAAGGCGTCTCTCCAGCTGGAAGACGGCATCTTCTACATCATCTACGCAGGCAAGGTCGGCGAGGACGGCCTGCTGAAGGGCGCTACCCTGGAAGACCAGATGTTCGGCACCTCCATTCAGGATATGGTGGACAACGGCCATGTCTGGTACGGCTCCACCCTGGCAGAGGTGGCCGAGGCTTCGGCGACCAGCGCAGGCGGCGCGGCTCCGGCCTTCACCGAGGAGGCTCTGCGTGAGACCATCGAGAAGTACAACAGCTACGTCGAGGCCCAGGAAGACCCCGACTTCCACAAGGAAGTCCTGGCCGGCGCCATCGACATCGAGGCCATCGAGGCCGACCCCAACGTGGGCTTCGTGATCTCTCCGCGCAAGGCTTCTCTGCACCACACCATGGGCGGCCTGAAGATCGACACCGAGGCTCATGTCCTGAACACCGACGGCGAGATCATTGAGGGCCTGTGGGCGGCCGGTGAGGTCACCGGCGGCGTCCATGCGGGCAACCGTCTGGGCGGCAACGCCGTGGCCGACATCTTTACCTACGGCCACATTGCAGGCGGCAACGCCGCAGCCGGAAAGTAAGGCTTCCGGAAAACCGGCAGAACAAAATCAGAGCGGGGGCTGCTGCACCGACGCGGCAGCCCCCTTTTTTGGATGGGAGAAATAGATGAAGAAACAAAAGCGTTCCGGCGAATGGAAAAAGAACCTGATCTTTGCACTGGCGGTGCTGCTGGCGGCGGCCGCGATTGGGGGGTACTATCTGATCCAGCGGGCAAACCGCCCGGACAAGGTGGCCCACCTGGTCTATGGCAGCGCCGAGCGGATGCAGACCGACATCGACCTGCGGGAGGACGGAGACTATACCTTCTCCTCCAACGGCTATGAGATCCACCTCCAGGTGAGAGACGGCGCCGTCGCTTTTGTGGACAGCCCCTGCCCCGACCATCTCTGCGAGCAGTTCGGCCAGCTGAGCGAAGTCTACGACTGGGCCGCCTGCCTGCCCGCTCAGGCCATGCTGAGCATCGAGCCGGTGGAATAAGTGCGGAAACACAAAGCCGGGGACCTGCTGAAAAGAGCGGGTCCCCGGCTTTTGCATCCCCATAAGGCTGCGCCAAAAGCAAATCGGGATGGGGCGCAATCAGAAAAGAAAGCTGCATCTAAAAAACAAGGATTGGGCTTTTGATTTTCCTGCGGAACATATTGATCAGACGGCCCGGCTGTGCCGGCAGTACAGCGACCCGGAAGAAACCATCTACCATGCAGTCTGGTCAAACCAGTGCATCGAGTTGTGGTATCTGCTCCATTTTATCTTCTTGCAGGCGGATCTGGACCGGGCTCTATACTGGCCAAAGCTCAGCGAACAGCTGACGGCAATCGGCGCCGGGACCTACGAAAAAAACCGGCCGGATATATACGCGGTGCTGCGTCCATATATGGATATCGCCATAGCGCATGCAAAAAAACTGGATCGGGAGAACCAGGGGCGGCCGCCTTCGGCTTCTGCACCCGGAACAAAGGTCTATGAGCTGGTAGAGCTGCTGAGGCCCTATCTTTAACAGAACAGGGAAAAGATAAACAAGATCCGGGTCCTTTGAAAGAGGAAAAGGCTTTCAAAGGGCCCGGATCCTTTCTGTTTGAGGGCATTTCCCTGTAAAATCGAATATATTCCATAAAAATGGAGAGTGTGCCGGGAAAATATCCGGGGAGAACAGGCCGCCGCGCCCGGAAACAGGGAACTTGGTATGGGAAAGGTATGAGATTGGAAAACGGGACAAACGGCGGCGCCAAAAGGGAAACGACGTTGACTTCACAAGCGGAAACCGGTATAGTATTATCCGGGAAAAAGGCCGGACGCTGGGCAAAAAAGGCGCTGCATCAGCCGGGAAGAAGGGTGAAATGCGTGGATAAATTCGAGTTTT
>CALXGY010000050.1 GCA_944387955.1 uncultured Faecalibacterium sp.
GGTAGCGCACATCCACCACGCCGATGCCGTCGCGGGTGTCCAGAGTGGTGAACTGCTTGCGGGGGCACAGCTTCATCCAGTCCTTCAGGTAGAGGGTGCGGCCGAAGTAGACGGCGTTGAGGATCAGCATGGGCAGCTGGAAGTCGTAAGTGTAGACGTCCTTCTCCTCCAGCTTTTTCTGGATGAAGTAGTTTTCGTGGATCTCGGGCAGGATCTCCGAGCCGGTGCCCTCCAGCGCCTGCTGGCACTGGTTGATGAGCTGCCAGATCTCGGGCTCCACAAAGAAGCAGTTGGTGTTGCGGCGCTTGGTGGCGTAGGCCAGAGCGTCCAGCCGGATCAGGGAGGCGCCGTGGCTGCTCAAAAACCGCAGGTTGTCCTCCATAAACTCCTTGGCCTTTTCCGAGCCCAGGCAGTTGATGTCGATCTGGGTGGGGCTGAAGGTGCACCACAGCCTTTCGGTGCTGCCGTCGGCAAACTGGGCCTCGATATAGGGCTGGGCCCGGCGCAGGTACATCTTGGAGATCTGTTCTTCGGTGGGCTCGTTTTCGGGCCAGAAATCCTTGTAGCGGATGAAGAAATCCCGGTATTCCGAATCGTCCTTTTTGGCCAGGAAATCCTTGTAGATGTCGCTTTCCGCCGACAGATGGTTGATCATGTAGTCGTACATCATGTAGTAGCGGTCAGCCAGGGAAAGAACCTCCTCCCAGCCGCCGAAGGCCGGGTCCACCTCCTTGTAGGTGAGAGGGGCAAAGCCCCGGTCTCCCGAGGAGGGGAAGAAGGGCAAAATGTGCAGGCCGCTGACGGCTCCCTGCAGATAGTGGGTGAGTACATAGTCCAGATCTTTCAGGTTGTTGCCCATGCAGTCGGCATAGGTGATCAGCATGATCTGGTTGGTTACTTGCTTGCTCATAGGTGTTCCTCTTTTTTACTAGGTGGTTTGGCGCACGATCAGCTCCACCGGGATGGGGGCGGGTTCGGAGGGCTGCTCTTTGTTGGCCATGGCCACAATGGTGCGCACGGCGGTGGCCGAAATCATTTTGTAGTTCTGGCGGATGGTGGTGAGGGGGGGATACAGCAGCGAGCTGATGCTGATGTCATCGTAGCCCACCACCCGCAGCTGGTCCGGGATGCGGATGCCCCGGGACAGCGCGTAGCTCACGCAGCGGGCGGCCATGATGTCGTTGCCCGCAAAGATGCCGTCCAGCCGGGGGGTTTCGGCAAAAATATGCTCGATCAGCGCCAGGCACTGTTCCTCGGGGGCCTGCTGGGAATATCCCTGGTACAGCCGGTAGGGGATGCCCTGGTGCTCGCATTCCCGGATAAAGGCGAAGCTGCGCTGGTCGGCGTGGTTGGAGTAGCTGAGGTCGCCGCTGATGTGGACCAGATAGGTGCAGCCTCTCTCAATGAGATGCCGGGTGGCCAGACGGCCCCCCTGGTCGTCGTCGGAAACCACGGCGGGGATGCCGTCCCGGTTGCTGATGAGGGAGAGAATGGGAATGTTGGCGGCTTTCACCACATCCTCCCGTTGGCCTGCCGCCTGGATGATGCCGCTGACCTGGCTGGCCCGCAGGTCGGACACGCAGCGGTCGATCTCCTCCCGGTCGGGCTCGGCAAAGCGGAAAACAATGTGATAGCCGATCTCCCGGGCGCTTTTCTCCATCTCCACGGCCACCTCGTTCCAGAAGTAGGTGTTGTGGGAGGGCAGGATCACCCCGATGGTGTTGCTGTGACCCATTACCAGGGCCCGGGCCATATTGTTGGGGTGGTAGTCCAGCTGGCGCATGGCCTCCTGAACGGCCAGCACGGCCTTTTCGCTCACCGGTCCCTTGTTGTTCAGCACCCGGGATACGGTGGCGGTGGAAAAACCCGAATATTTGGCGACGTCTTCGATGGTAGACATGGTATCAAGTCCTGTCCTTAAGATTTTACCGCGCCGGCAACCACACCGCCGATGATGTATTTCTGCAGGGCGATATATACAATTATAACAGGTACTACCGTCATTACAAGGGCGGCCATCATATTGCCGTAGTCACTGGAGAAGGTGCCCACAAAGGTGCGGATGGCGATGGGCAGAGTGTGCAGCTCGGGCTTGACCAGCACCAGGCTGGGCAGCAGGTAGTCGTTCCACAGACCCAGCACCTGCAGGATCATCACAGTGGACAGAATGGGCTTGAGCAGGGGGAAGACGATCTTGAAGAAGATCTGCAGCGGGCCGCAGCCGTCGATGAGGGCGGCTTCTTCCAGAGCCAGGGGCACGCTGGTCTTGATGAAGCCGTGGCAGAGGAACACTGCAAAGCAGGTGCCGAAGCCGAAGTTCATCAGAACCAGGGTAAGGCGGGAGTTCAGCATGTTGAAGGTGCCGCCGTACAGAGCCAGCAGGGGGATCATGATGACCTGGAAGGGAACCACCATGTAGGAGATGAGCAGAAGGAAGCTCACCTTGCAGGCCAGGTAGTTTTTGCGCACCAGGATATAGGCGCACATGGAGGAAAAGACCATCAGCAGCAGCACCGACAGAGCCACCACAAAGATGGAGTTGCCGAAGGCCTGCAAAAAGTCCATGTCTTCAAAGGCGTTGGCGTAGTTGGCAAACTGCAGTCCCTTGTCGTCCACCAGCTTGAGGGGGTATTTGACGATGCTGATTTTGGTTTTCAGCGAGTTGACCACCACCAGCAGGAAGGGGATCATGTACAGGATGAACAGCACAAACACAAAGATGGATTTGGCCATACTGGGGCGCACATTGCCGGTCTCGTCAACGGTGGCCAGTTTTTTCTGTTTTGTGATCATGCTTCTACCTCCTTTGACTTGCCGGCCAGCACCTGGATCACGGCAACGATCAGCATAATGATGAAGAAGACGATGGCCTGTGCCTGGCCAAGGCCGTACTGATGGGATACAAAGGCCTTGTTGAAGATGGTCATGGCCGCCATCTGGGTGGTGCCGTAGGGGCCGCCGTCGGTGAGGGAGAGGTTCAAGTATTACAACGCCATCGTCAACGGGGTGCGGGCCGGAGACTTCCCCCCTGTGCCGGTGGACTACGGCTACCGGGGTTCCAAGAACTTCTGGTACACCAAATTCCGCCGCCCCATCCCCGAGCTGCTGCCCATGCGGCAGACCACGGTGGAGTCGGTGAAATACGCCGCCGACCGCATCGACGACAAGATCAAGTTCACCGATGAAGCCTGCGCTAAGTTGGTAAAGGTGCCCCGCATCTTCCTGCCCACCGCCCTGAAAGGCTGTGTGGCCTGGGCCAAGGAAAACGGCGTCACCCTCATCACCGCCGAGCATATGGACATCATCAACGACAAACGGGCAAAGGAGAAGAAGAAATGAAGATCGTACTTGCAGGCGCTTTCGGCAATCTGGGCGCGGACATCCTGCGCGCGCTGGTTCGGGAGGGGCATGAGGTGGTCGCCGCCGATCTCACGATCCGCAAGCTGGAAGATCTGGAAACCGGGTACATCGCCCGAACCATCGACGTGACCCGTCCCGAGTCTCTGGCAGGCCTGTGCGACGGGGCGGATGTGGTCATCACCACGGTGGGCCTCACCGGAAGCTCGGCCACCATCACCAACTACGACATCGACTATCAGGGCAACCTGAATCTGCTGAAGGAGGCAAAACGGGCCGGGGTCAAGCATTTCACCTATATTTCGGTCATCCAGGCGGACAGCGACCCCCGAGTGCCGATGCTCCACGCCAAGGCGATGTTTGAACAGAAGCTCAAGGAGAGCGGCATCCCCTATGTAATCCACCGCCCCACCGGCTACTTCTACGACATTGCCAAGGTGTTCATGCCCATGATTGAAAAGGGCCAGGTGACCCTGCTGGGCAAGCAGGACGCCCACGCCAACGTCATCGACACCACCGATTTTGCCGAGTTCATCCTGCTGCACATGCTGGACCAAAACAAGGTCTACGACGTGGGCGGCAAGGAGACCTACTCTTACGAGGAGATCGCCCGGATGTTCTTTGCCGCCGCCGGAAAGCAGCCGGTCATCAAGCGGGCCCCGGTCTTTCTGTTCGACATTCTGGCCCTCGTGAACAAATACAAGAAAAACGGCAAGGAGGCCATCATCCGATTCTCCAAGTGGACTCTGACCCATGAGCTGGTGGGCAAGGACGTATACGGAAACAAGAGCTTTAAGGCCTACATCCAGGACTGCTATAAGAAGTCCTGAGCCCGGACCCAAAGAAAGGAGCACGCCATGGCATTTTCGGAACTGCTGGCCCAGGCATTCCCCTCTTCCATCTGGGTGATTCTGGGCATCTGCGCGCTTTTGAGCGCCATCGGATTTTACAAATTCGTCTACTTTCTCTCGGTGGGATACGGCTTTGCGGTCTGCGGCGCAGGCGCGGCCATGCTGCTGCTGTTCGGCGGCAGCATGCAGCCGGCAAGCCTCCTGCTCTGTGTGCTGCTGATGGTCTACGGCATCCGGTTGGGCGGATTTCTGCTCTGGCGGGAGATCAAGAGCGCCAGTTACCGCAAGACCCTGAAGGACGCCACCGGCGGGGATAAGCCGATGCCGGTCTTTGTGAAAGCGGCCATCTGGGTCTGCGTCGCCATCATGTATGTACTGCAGGTCTCCCCCATCTTCTACCGCGCAGCGAACGGAGACCCCGGCGGGCCGATGCCGGTGGTGGGCGCGGTGGTCATGGCGCTGGCCCTTGTGCTGGAAAGCACCGCCGACAAGCAGAAATCCGCCGCCAAACAGCGCAATCCCCGCCGCTTCTGCGACAGCGGCCTGTATAAGCTGGTGCGCTGCCCCAACTACCTGGGAGAGGTGCTGTTCTGGACCGGGGTGCTGCTGTCCGGCGTGGGTGCGCTGACCGGGCCGCTCCAGTGGGGCATCGCGCTGCTGGGCTATCTGCTGATCGTCTATGTGATGTTCAGCGGCGCAAAACGGCTGGAACTGCGCCAGAACAAAAACTACGGCAGCGACCCGGAGTACCAGGCCTATGTCGCCCGCACCCCCATCCTGCTGCCTTTTGTCCCGCTGTACCATCTGGACAAGGTCAAATGGATTGTGGTCTAAACGCCGGTTCAGCTCAAACCGAAAGGAAGTGAAACGAATGAACGAGCTCTCTGTGCCCATGGCAATCGTGGATTTTATCCCGGTGGCCTTCTTCTTCGCAGCGGCAGTTCTTCTGCAGCGGGATCTGTACAACAAGATGGTCAAGGGCGCCTATGCACTTTTGGCCGCCGGTTCCATCATGGTTTTCATCGGCGGTCTGTTCAAGGCCGGTTGGAAGATCCTCTACGCGCTGCGCATCTGCGATTATCCCCTTTTGGAAAACAGCTTTTTCCCCCTCCAGGGGCCGGGGTTTATGCTGGTTTTCCTGTCTATGGCAGGGATGTTTACCCCCTTCAACCGGGAAAAGACCACCCTTTACAGCGCCGCGGTGCCGGTGTACACCAGCTCTCTGCCCTTTGTGATTCTCCAGACCATCGGGTGTGCCGGGCTGCAGTGGATCCTGTTCGCCGTCTCGGTGCAGATGAAGCGGCGGGCGGCGGCCGCCCTCTTTGTTCTCTCCTTTTTCTTCATGCTGGGGATGGGCTACCTGAGCGCAGCCTTTGACGACAGCGCCCGGATGCACTGGCTGGCCCAGGGGGTCAACATCATTTCCCAGGGCGCGCTGCTGTGGGGCACGGTGCTGCTGCATCGGGCGGGCCTCGCCGAATGGCAGCCCGCCGTGCGCCGGACTGTATCCCAGGCCCGAAAATAAACCTTCACTAGCAAAAGTTCGAGGGGGTACTCCTCCCCCTCGATTTTTTATGCCGAAAATTTTCCAAAAGGGTCTTGTTCCCGATGTCTCCCCGCTGCGCTTTTACATTTTTGGACAGTTTGGGGCGGTCTGTTTGTGCGCCCGGTCCAAAAAATCCGGCAGGAGCGCCCCATCCCTTGAACCTCCCTCCCGCCTTTGTTATAATATCGCCATACGTTCGATACTTAACAAACAATGAAGTATCGTGTTTTTCAAGGCAACAAGGAGGAAAAGGATGAAACTGAACAAGAGCGGAATGCTCGCGCTGGTCCTGGCAGGCTCTTTGGCTCTGTCGGGCTGCGGCGGCGCTTCCAGCACACCGGCTTCGTCGGCGGCAGCGGACGCCAAGTACACGGCCGGTACCTTTACCGGCGAGGGCCAGGGCTACGGCGGAACCGTGACCGTCACCATCACCACCGACGCCAATTCGATTTTGGAGGTCACCGCCGCCGGCGACCAGGAGACCCCCACTGTGGGCGGTGCAGCCCTTGAGGATCTGGCCGCACAGGTGCTGGAGGCACAGAGCGCCGAGATCGACGGTGTGTCCGGCGCCACCGGCACCTCCAACGGCGTGCGGGCTGCCGCACAGGCCGCCATCGACGCCGCCATGGGCGTTGCAGCCGAGGAAACGGAAAAGGCTGTGGTGGCGGACGGCACCTACACTGCAAAGACTCCTTCCTTCGGCGTCATGGGCGAGATGGAGCTGTCGGTGACCTTCGCGGACAACAAGATCACCAAGATCGAGACGATCAACGCAGGCTCTGCCACCCAGGCGGATGAGGATGAGTACAGCGCCATCTATGCCACCGTGGAGGAGAACCTCTACCCCCGCATCATCGCCAGCCAGTCTCTGGCGGTGGACAACATCTCGGGCGCAACCGTTTCCAGCAATGCGGCCAAGACCATCCTGGCCAAGATCATCGACGAAAACGGCGGCGATTCTTCCCAGTGGTACACCCCCATTGAGAAGAGCAGCGAGGTGGTAGTGCTGGAGGACTACGACGTGATCGTTGTGGGCCTGGGCGCTTCGGGCATGGCCAGCTATCTGAGCGCCGCCGAGAACGGGGCCACCGTCTTCGGCATCGAGACCGCAGCCAAGATCGGCGGCAACGGCACCAACACCGCCGGGCCTCTGGGCGTCAACCCCGAAAAGCAGGTGGCAGCCAACGGCGGCCAGGACTTCGTGGACCCGGACGAGCTGTTTGATGCCTGGATGGAGTACACCGACAACGACGCCAAGCCCGAGCTGGTGCGGCTGTTCATCGAGGAATCCGGCAAGACCTTCTCCTGGCTGGAGGACAACTACGACTTTGCCTTCCTGCCCAACATGATGGCCTTCTACGATCCCCACGGCTGGCAGCTGTGGACCATGTACTCCGACTCCACCATGACCTCCAAGGATCTGGCCTACAACAACTCCATGGAGATGGCCAAGGCCCTCAACGAGAAGAACGACTACATGACCGAGCTCACCGCCACCGATCTGATCCTGGACGAGGCGGGCAAGGTGATCGGCGTCAAGGCTGAGTACTACGACGGCACCACCTATGAGATCTACGGCGACTCGGTGATTCTGGCCACCGGCGGCTACATCGGCAACGCCGAGATGACCGCCAAGTACACCGGCGCAGTCTGGCACACCAAGGGCATGACCCAGTGTGACGGCTTCACCATGCGGGAAGGCCTGGAACTGGGCGGCGCGCTGTACAACCCCGATGTCGCAGTAGAAGATCACATCGCCCAGCTGGACACCATCATCCGCTCGGACGATTACAGCTATGACGACAAGAGCCTGCTGACCTCTCTGGTGCTGGATCTCAACTACCAGATGATCGACAGCAAGGGCGAGAGCTTCGACGGCAACTACAACGGCCTGGGCCTGGCCTTCAACGCCTGGGAGGCAGGCGCCAACTACTACGTTCTCATCAACGAGGAGGAGTACAACTCCATCAAGGAGAACGGCCTGATCTCCTTCAACGCTCCCATGTTCTTCAACCAGGGCGGCAGCTATGAGGAGGGTACTCCGGTGGAGAACCTGGACGAGATCATGGAGATGGGCCAGAAGTTCAACGACGTGATCATCGCCGACTCCCTGGAGGATCTGGAGGACAAGCTGGGCTTTGATATCCAGCTGGAGGACGTCCACGGCCAGACCGAGGGTAAGATCTACTGCATCATCGGCGCCGCCTACGTCTATTCCACCTGCGGCGGCCTGGATGTGGACACCAACATGAACCTGCTGACCACCGAGGGCGCTCCCATTGAGAACGTCTATGTTGTCGGCAACGACTCTCTGGGCGTGCTCAATGAGTCCAACAAGGCGTACGTCACCTATGGCGGCGCCGCACAGGGCTGGGCTCTGAGCTCCGGCCGTCTGGCAGGCGCCAATGCCGCCGCCAAGTACGCAGGCTGAGTTTTGCCCATCTGATTTTTCCTTAAAACAGAAGCGCGCCCCGGAGCATTGAACCGGGCGCGCTTTTTTGCTGAAAACCGTTTTTTATTTTTCCACGAGGTCGGCCTGGTCGGGGTGCTCATCGAACCAATGCACCGCATAGGAGCAGATGGGCACTGCCTTTTGCCCTGCGGCCCGCAGCTCCTTTGTCAATTCTTCCATCAGAGCCCCTGCGATCCCCTGCCCCCGCAAAACCGGGGAAACGTAGGTGGAGGTAATCACCACCGTCTTTTCCGACTGCCGGGGAAACAGAATATGGGCGAGCTTTTCGCCCTGAGGGCTCTCCAGCCAGATCTTGCCGGGCTGTTTGTAGAACTCCATCCTTTGTGCTCCTTTCTCTGTGTTGCACCGGGCCGCCAAACCCTCAGAGCTGCGAAAAAATCTGCTCGCACTGGGCCTGGATGGCCTGTTGATTTTCTTTGATTTGGGTGGGAGGAATATTTTCCTGCGAGAGGGCCGCGTAAAAATGGATGGTGTTGGCCGACTGCCAGACCTCCTGCCGCAGTTTTTCCAGCTCCCGGGCTGCTGTCGCGCTTTGCGTCTGGAGCGCTTCGATCTGACTCTGGCGGGCATCCAGGAGCGATTGCTGCTCTTTGAGCTTGCGGGTGCGCCGGGTCAGCTCCCATATCAGCCCACCGCAGCCAAACAGAATAAGGACTGCTTCCAGAACCTTTATCATTTTTCCTTTTCCCCTTTCCATCTGGCGGCCGCCTCCCGCACAAGAACAGGGTCTGCCGGCAGGGCAAGCCTCTCCTTTGGTTCCGGCATTCCCGGCAAAAGCGGCCGGGAAGGGTCCCGGGCAAGCCAGATCAGCGGCGCTTCAAGGGCCTTTGTCCAGCGCCAGCCTGCCGGCAGAGGCTCTGCCGCTATCCAGAGATCCGGCCCGCCGGGGCCAAAGACCTTTTCTTCTTCGCCGGGATGTTCCAGAAGTTCGATCTGGCAGCCCAGCCCCTGCAGCGCCTGCCGCAGCGCCTCGGCATAGGCTCTTTGACCGCACAGAACCGCCACGGCGCCCCCCTTGCGGGGTTCATTTTCCGGCCGCCGGATAAAATCCAGCACAGGGGTATTGTACAGCTCAAAGGCTTTGTCCCTGTGATTGCGATCATAGTAATTTTTGGCTGCACGGCACATCCGCATGCAGAACTGTTCAATGTCGATGCGGATGTCCAGCCCTCCATCGTAGGGGCTGGCCTGATCCAGCCGGCAGACCGAGCTGCCGCAGTTGACCCCCAGGTGGAACCGCAGGCCCTGCTCGCCCTCCTCATTGACGAATCCTTTGTTCTGGTGCAGGTACTCGCACCGCAGCTGCCAGCAGCGGGCCCCGCAGATGTAGGGGCTGGTCTCTCTGGGAGAGCGTTTGAAATACGGGGCCGCGTACTCGTCGAACCAGCGGATGTATTGTCCGCCCACGTCCCGGGTGGGATTTTTCTGCCGGTCCAGCATGATCCGGCCGTCCCGGTACCTTTTGACCATCTCCGGGAAAGCGATTCCTCCGCAGATATCCGGCAGGGTCAGCGCCAGCGCAAGGGCAGACTGCCAGCGGCGGTCCCCCAGATTCTGCTCGATCTCCCGTACCCGATCCAAAAAGGTAAAGCTGACATCCGTGTGCGGCATGGGCTGTGTTTCCTCCGTACCTGTTTTTCTGCGGCAATACGCAAAGGGCCGCCCGCCGGAAGATACCGGCAGGCGGCCCTGCTTTGCAGGATTTAGACCTTGGTCATCCACAGGCCGTGGAGGTTGCAGTAAGCATAGGCCGCCACCGGCTTCTGACCGGCCAGGTTAAAGCGGGCCGCAGGCTTTTCGCCGGGCTTGAGGTCCACGCGCATGCCGCCCTGCTCGGTCTCGAGGTAGATCCACTGGATGTAGTGGGCATCCAGCATCGGGTGCTCCACCGAGCCCACCTCAACGGTCAGGATGTCGCCTTCCTGCTTTACCACCGGCAGGTGCTTCTCGCCGCTGGCTTCCACGGTATTGGGGACCAGCTCTTCCATCTTCTGGCCGCAGCAGAAAACCGGCACGCCCGCAGAATGAACCATCTCGATCTGGTTGCCGCAGTGACGGCAGATATAAAACTTTGCGCTCATAGTTATTTCCTCCCTGGATGTTTGATTTGGTTTGTATCGGCATAGAGCCTTTCGGAAAGGCTCTGGCTTCTTTGAAAACCGGTGCGGCGCTGGTTTTGGCCGCCCTGTTGTCTGTATTGTACCACATTCTCAGAATATTTCCGTGACGCCGTCACATAACGCCTGCCGAATCCAAAAAACTTTTTCAAATTGGGGATTGACAAATTTTTGCGCAGGGCATATACTTGCGGCAGTTGAATAGAGGATCTTCAGGGCGGGGTGCAATTCCCCACCGGTGGTAAAGCCCACGAGCCGCAAGGCATGATCCGGTGTAATTCCGGGGCCGACAGTACAGTCTGGATGAAAGAAGATCGCGCAGCGCGGGATTTGTTTTCCCGTTTGCACGGGTTTGCTCTGGGATGGTTTGCATTCCAGAGTTTTTTCTTTTTGCGCAGCTCAGCGCAGGAGGAATCTTTTTCCCATTGCGGCTGCGCCTTTTGCCCTGAACCTTTTGTTCAGGGCATTTTATTTTTTAGGAGGCGCAGATATGACCGATGCAGAGTATATGGGCCTTGCTCTTGAGCTGGCCAAATGCGGAATGGGCTGGGCTTCCCCCAACCCGATGGTGGGTGCGGTCATTGTGAAGGAGGGCCGGATCATCGGCAAGGGATGGCACGCCCGGTGCGGGCAGGCCCACGCCGAGCGCAATGCTCTGGCCCACTGCACCGAGGACCCGGCAGGGGCCACGATGTACGTCACGCTGGAGCCCTGCTGTCATCAGGGCCGGCAGCCCCCCTGCACCGAGGCGGTTCTGGCCGCAGGCATTGCCCGGGTGGTGATTGGCTCGGACGACCCGAACCCGCTGGTGGCCGGGAAAGGGATCGAGATTCTGCGCCGCGGCGGGGTGACTGTGGAGACCGGGGTGCTGAAAGAGGAATGCGACGCGCTGAACCAGGTTTTCTTCCACTACATCCGAACCAAACGCCCCTATGTGGTGCTGAAATACGCCATGACCCTGGACGGCAAAATCGCCACCCGTGCAGGGCTCTCCCGCTGGATTACCGGCGAGGAGGCCCGGGTCCAGGTCCATCGGGACCGCCACCGGTACAGCGCCATCCTGGTGGGGGTGGGAACGGTCCTTGCGGACGATCCACTGCTGACCTGCCGGATGGAGGGAGGCCGAAACCCGGTGCGGGTGGTCTGTGATTCCCACTTACGCACTCCGCTGGAAAGCCAGCTGGTGCGCACCGCCCGCGAGGTTCCCACCATCCTGGCCACGGTCTGCTCCGACCCCGAGGCCTGCCGCCCCTACGAGGAGGCCGGATGCAGGGTCTGGGTGCTGCCCCAGCGGGATGGCCGGGTGGACCTGGATGCTCTGATGCAGCGGCTGGGGGCGGCCGAGATCGACAGCCTGCTGCTGGAAGGCGGCGGGACCCTGAACTGGTCCGCCCTGAGTCAGGGGCTGGTGCAGAAGGTGCAGGCCTACATCGCCCCGAAGCTCTTCGGCGGTGCGCAGGCTCCCTCCCCGGTGGAAGGACTGGGGGTCGAAGCCCCCGGCCAGGCCTTCCGGCTGGTGCACACCACGCTGCGGCCCTTGGGAGAGGATTTTTTGCTGGAAGGAGAGGTGGAGCCAAATGTTTACCGGGATCGTTGAGGAACTGGGGAGCATCCGCTCCATCCGCCGGGGCCGGGTGTCGGCGGTGCTCTCCATCGGCGCAGAAAAAATTCTGTCCGACCTGAAAATCGGGGACAGCGTGGCGGTCAATGGGGTCTGCCTCACCGCCACCAGCCGGGACAGCGGCGGCTTTACTGCCGACGTGATGCACGAAACGCTGGACCGCTCCTCCCTGGGGGCGCTGGTTCCCGGCAGCTTTGTAAACTTGGAGCGGGCCATGCCTGCGGATGGCCGGTTCGGCGGGCACATCGTCTCGGGCCACATCGACGGAGTGGGCAAGATCTGCTCGGTCCGGCCGGACGACAACGCCCTCTGGTACACCATCTCCGCTCCGCCGGAGATTTTACGGTATGTGGTGGAAAAAGGCTCGGTGGCCATCGACGGCATCAGCCTGACCGTGGCCGCCGTGGAACCGGAGGCCTTTTCGGTCTCGGTGATTCCCCATACAGCGGCGGTCACCCTGCTGGGCAAAAAGCGGGCAGGCGATGTGGTCAACCTGGAAAACGACATCATTGGAAAATACGTCGACAAACTCCTGCACCCCGCCGCCCCGCCGCCCGTGCAAAGCAAACTGACCTTGGATTTTTTGGCCGAAAACGGCTTTTGAGCCACACATAAAGGAGGAACCCAAAATGGAAGCACCCTACTGCACCATAGAAGAAGCTCTGGAGGAACTGCGGGCCGGACGCATCCTCATCACCATCGACGACCCCGACCGGGAAAACGAGGGGGACATGATCTGCGCGGCCCAGTTCGCCACCACCGAAAACGTCAACTTTATGGCCGTCCACGCCAAGGGGTTGATCTGCACCCCCATGAGCGCAGAGCTGGCCGCCCGGCTGGGGCTGGAACAGATGGTCAAGGTGAACACCGACAACCACTGCACCGCCTTCACCGTGTCCATCGACCATGTGGACACCACCACCGGCATCTCGGCCGAGGAGCGGGGCTACACCTGCCGCAAGTGCATCGACCCCGCCACCCGGCCCGAGGACCTGCGCCGGCCGGGGCATGTTTTCCCGCTGGTGGCCCGGGAGGGCGGCGTGCTGACCCGCAGCGGACACACCGAGGCCACGGTGGACCTGTGCCGGCTGGCCGGGCTGACCCCCTGCGGGCTGTGCTGTGAGATCATGCGGGAGGACGGCACCATGATGCGCACCAC
>CALXGY010000051.1 GCA_944387955.1 uncultured Faecalibacterium sp.
CCAGCCGGGCCATGGTGACCCCCGAAAGGCCCCCCATCCGGAAATCCGAATAGCCCACCAGCGCATCCGGGAAGAAGGTCAGCACCGCGTCGATGGCGGCGCTGAAGATGTTGGAGATGGCCACCCCCGCCAGCACCAGGGTAATGCGGGAAGCGCCGGTGAGCTCGGCAAAGAGCAGCACCAGCAGCACCCCGGCAATGGCCCCCGCAAAGGCGGCCAGCGGCTGCAAAGCAGCCAGGGGAGCCAGGGCACAGCAGAGGGTGACCCCCAGGGCCGCGCCGCTGTTGACCCCGATGATGTGGGGAGCGGCCAGAGGGTTGGCCAGCACGGTCTGGAGCAGCACCCCCGCCGCCGCCAGAGCCGCCCCCGCCAGCAGGCTGCCGCAGGTGCGGGGCAGCCGGGAGTAGAGCAGCACCCGGGCCGAAAGATCGGTGAGGTCTTTGTTCCGCAGCGCGGCCCAGAGCTGGGCGGGGTTCAGCCGCACCGCCCCGAGGCAGAGACTGGCCAGGGCCAAAAGTCCGGTGAGCACCGCCAGTGCCGCCGCGGCCCGGTAGGGGTGCTCATTCAGCCGGATAGAGAATGTCCGCCAGATCTTCATAGGCCTGCCCCCATTTCGCGTTGGGTTTGAGATTGTACAGCCGCTGGTCCATCACATAGCAGCGGCCCTGCTGCACCGCCCGCAGGCTGGACCAGGCCGGGTCGGAGCGCAGCATCTGGTCCGCCACCGCCTCGGCCACCGCCGGGTCGCTGCTCTGGTAGACCAGGAAAACATAGTCCGGGTCCTCGGCCAGAATGACCTCCATGCTCAGCTGCTCCAAAAGGGAGCCTTCCCGGTCGGCGATGTTGACGCAGCCCAGGTCCGCCAGCATCTCCCCCAGCACGTTGTCCCGGCTGTTTTTCACCTTGCAGCCCGAGCTGGATACCCGGATGTAGAGCACGCTGGGCCCCTCCCCCTCGCCGGGGGAGCGTTCCAGGGCCTTTTCCACCTGTGCCTTTACCGCCGCGCCGTTTTGCTGGTAGGCTTCGGCGTCGCCGGTGATCCGGGTGCAGCGTTCCAGCATGCTCAGGTACTGATCGAAGGTGCTGACCTCGAAGTAGGCCGCCGGAATGCCCATCTCCTCAAAGGTGGGCAGCAGCTCAAGGTCGAGAGCGGTGTTGCAGCTGGCGATGATGAGGTCCGGCTCGGCGGCGAGCAGGGTCTCCAGCCGGATCTCCTTGGTGGGGCCGAGATTGGCCACCCCCTCCAGCGGCAGCCCCTCGAAGGAGGTCCAGGCGTCGTTGGCGGTGGCGGCCAGGGACTCCTCGCCCCCCGCAAGGCACCACACCTGGGCAAAGCTGCCAATGAGCACCGCCACCCGCTGGGGGTTGCAGACGGTCACGCTCCGGCCCAGATCGTCCTGGATGGTCACCGGCTGGGCGGCGGCTTCGGCGGCATGGGAGGCGGGGGCGCTTTGGGACAGGGAGGCCGAAGCGGGAGCCGCTGCGCAGCCAAAGAGCAGAGCCGCTGCCAAAAGACAGGGCAGGAACAAACAATGCTTCATAGAATTTCCTTTCTTGCAGGGACAGGGCGCAGAAAAGCCGGGCCGCCCGGCGAAAAGGGACACTTCGCCCCCTGCTGTGCTCAAGCAGGGATCGTTTTAAAGCCCTTTTCCGTCCAGCGGTCCGGCAGATCCAATTTGCTTTCGGTGAGTGTTCTTACTTCAAAAAGACAGGCTCAGCAGGTGGCGCCGCCCACGACCTTCTTGTTCAGGACGGCGGACTTGTCCACCGCGGCGTTGAGCAGCTTGTCCTGGACATAGTCGAAGCCCAGCCGGTCGATGGTATCGGCGAACCGCTCGCCGGTGATGCCCTCGTCCCGGAAGAAGAGGATGGCCCGCTCCACCATCTCGATGACCTCCTCCTCGGAGGTAAAGATCTTGTCCAGCGCATGGCCGTGGGCAATCTTCTTGCCCCAGCGGCCGCCGATGTAGATCTTGTAGCCGTCCATGTACTCCTCGGTGACGCCGAAGGGGCACTTGGACTTGCAGCGGCCGCAGTGGTTGCAGGCCTCGGGATCAACGACCAGCTTGCCGTCGGTCAGCTTTGCCACATGGATGGGGCAGCTCTGCTCCACCTGGCACTTGGCGCAGCCGCGGCACTTGGCGAGATCCAGCATGGGCACCCGCTGGCCCACGATGCCCAGATCGTTCAGGTCCGGCTTGACGCAGTTGTTGGGGCAGCCGCCCACCGCGATCTTGAACTTGTGGGGCAGGGTGACATTGTGGTAGCCGATGTAGAACTTCTCGTGGAGCTTTTCGCTCAGGCCGAAGGAGTCCAGCAGGCCGTACTGGCAGGTCGTGCCCTTGCAGGAGACCACCGGACGCACCAGGGAGCCGGTGCCGCCGGTCTGCAGCCCGGCCTGGGCCAGATAGTCCATCAGCTCATCCAGCTTGGAATACTTGACCCCCTGAATCTCCAGGGTCAGGCGGGTGGTCATGGTCACTTCGCCCGAACCGAACTTCTCCGCCGCCTCGGTGATGGCCTTCTGCTCGGGGGCGGTGATCTTGCCGTTGCGGGTAATGACCCGGACGTTGAACACGTCGGGGTAGCGCTTGTCCTGCAAACAGCCCAGAGCCTTGACCCGCTTGATCTCGGCGGCGCTCAAGGCGGCCTGGACCGGCACCTTCACCTTGTTGAAGAAGGCGCCGCCCTCCAGGACCCGGGTATTTGTGTAGCCCGCCGCCTTCAGGCGATTCTGCAAAAAGTAGCCCCGCTTGCCCTTGGCGCAGACCAACAGCAGCTTTGCATCCGGGGCCAGGCCCTCGATGGGGCCGGTGACCTTGGCAAGGTTCACCCACTGAGCGCCGGGGATCTTGGGCTCGGGCTGCACGTCGATGACCTGGTAGTCCTTGGCGGCTCCGGCGGCGTACTCGGCGGGGGTGAAGGTCTCAAACTCGCCCGCCAGCTTGTTCTCCAGGATGTAGCAGGCCTGGACGAAGGGGTGGATGGCGGTGGAGAAGGGGGGCGCATAGGCGAAGTCCAGGGTGTTGAACTGCTCCAGCGCCGCGCCCATGGAGATGCCGGTGACCGCGATGTCCACCATCTTGTCCACCGCGCCCGCGCCCAGTACCTGGATGCCCAGCAGCTTGTGGGAAGCGCGGTCGGCGATCAGCTTGGTGACAAAGCTGTCCGCGCCGGGGTAGTAATGGGCCTTGTCGTCGGTGACGCAGAGCACGGTCACCGGGTCAAAGCCTGCGGCCTTGGCCTGGGCCTCGGTCAGGCCGGTGCGCCCGGCGTTCAGCTCCTCGCTCAGCCGCACAACGCCGGTGCCCAGGCATCCGCCGTAGGGAGCCTCCTTGCCGCTGAGGTTCTGGGCCAGGCACCGGCCGGTGATGTTGGCGGTGGAACCCATGGCCGCCCACTGGGGCGCGCCGGTGAGGGCGTTTTTGACCATGGCGCAGTCGCCCACAGCGTAGACGTCGGGCAGGCTTGTGCGCTGCATTTCGTCCACCTGGATGGTGCCCTTGAACATCTCCAGGCCGGAATCCTGCAAAAAGCCGGTGGCGGGGCGGATGCCGATGGCCAGCACCACCAGATCCGCGGGCAGCTCGCCCGCGTCGGTCAGAACTCCCGCGGCCTGGCCCTCGCCGGTGACCCCTTTAAACGCGGTGCCGGTGAGAATGCGCATCCCCTTGGCCTGGAGGTGGCGCTTTGCGTACTCGGCCATCTCGGGATCGAAGATGTTGGGCATCAGCTGGGGGGCCATGTCCAGCACCGTGACCGACAGGCCCTTGGCCTTCAGGTTCTCGGCCACCTCCAGCCCGATGAAGCCGCCGCCCACCACCACGGCCTTGCGGCTGCCGTGGGCTTCGGCCCAGCTGCGGGCGTTGATGGCGTCGTCCGGGGTGCGCATGGTAAAGACGCCCGGCAGGTCGGTGCCCGGCACCGGCGGTACAAAGGGCACGGCGCCCACCGCCAGAATCAGCTTGTCGTAGGTCTCGGTCTTTTCTGCGCCGGTGTCCACCTCCCGCAGGGTCACGGTCTTGGCGGCGGCGTCCAGGGCCACCGCTTCCTGACCGGTGAACACCTGCACCCCGGTGAGTCCGGCGTACTTGGCGGGAGTGTTGACGATCAGCTCCTCCCGGGTCTCGATGCCGCCGCCCAGGTAGTAGGGCAGGCCGCAGCCTGCATAGGAGATGTCCTGCCCCTTGGAGTACAGCAGGACCTGTGCTGCGGGCTGCTCTCGTTTGAGTTTGGCCGCGGCTTTGGTTCCGGCGGCGACGCCGCCGATGACAAGGATTTTCATATACGATGCCTCCTTTTGAGCGCGCCCCGAAAGAGGCGCGCTCCTCGTTTTCCGACCTTTTCTGAGAACATAAAGGATGCGAGGATATGGGGGAAACTGCCTGCGTAAAGCCCATAGAAATATCTCGGAAAGACTCTTGTCTTCAGTATACCCGCAGCAGGGAGGATGAGCAAGATTTTCCGGGGAAATAACACGAATCTTTCCGGGGAGAACCAAAGAAAGATGATGAAATGCCGGAAAATGAGGCTATGATGCTATAAAATGCGGAATAGATAAAACCGCGCATATGCGGCAAAAATGCCTTGGCAAACAGAAATTTGAGGCAAAACCTAGCCGTTTGGCTAGTTTACTTTGCACAAGAGGATGGTTATAATGTAAAAATGTGGATCAAACCACATGCTATCGTTGAAAATAAGCGCATGGTCTCGCTTGAGGGGGCGAAAAGAGCGGACGGAAGGCGCCTTTTTGAGAATGGAGGAACAAAACGGAAGAAGCTGTGTTTGGCATGACCTTGCACAAAACAGGCTCGGAAAAACATTTGATTGAAAAATGATGCGAGATGATTTTGTAAGAGAAGAGTCCGGCTGCCCGCAGACGGATTCCTATTATATTCCGCCCAAAGCGGCGATGCAGCGGCTGCGCAAGGCCCGGCCTGTGCACCAGACGGTATACATCTGGGGCGGCACAGGATACGGCAAGACCAGCCTGATCGCCAATTTTCCGGCAAAGAAAAAATGGGAGTACTTTGAGCTCAAGCCTTCCCTGCCGGGGTTTGAGGAGATTTTGGAGCAGCTGCAGTCCGGCTCTGCCCGGGAACGGGTGGTGGTATTGGACGGGATGCAGAATCTGACCGAGGATGCGGACCGCAGGCTGATCTACCCGGTTCTGGAACAGCTGATGAGCCGGCCGGAGGTCTGGCTGATCCTGACCTCCCGCTGTGCGCTGCCCGCCTGGCTCAAGCCGCTGTATATCAAACGGATGTTTGTTTTGATTGGAGAGGAGGAGCTCCGGCTGAAGGATGCGGAGATGAGCCGGTTTTTTGAAAGCTGGGGCCTTGCGCTGACCCCGTCGGCCGAAACCCGCCTGCAGACTTTGAGCGAGGGAAATCCGGTGTTCCTGCGGATCATGGCGATGAAGCTTCTGCCCCTGATGCAGCCGGGGCAGGGAAACAGCCAGGATCAGGCCCAAAAGGAGCTGGAAGCCATCGAGGAGGCCCGCAGGGACTGGTGGGACTATCTGGAAAGCCGTGTGTTTGAGCAGTGGGATGGAGAGCTGCAGGCCTTTTTGATGGACCTTTCGGTGGTGGAGCGGTTCGATCTGCAGATGGCCCAGCTCATCACCCGCAAGAGCGACGCGGGCCGCTGCATCCGAATGGCTCAGGAGGCGGGCCATATCCTGAATGAAACGGTGGAAAACGGCCGGGTGGTGTATGAGATGATCTTCCCGGCAAAGGCCGCGCTGCGCCGCCGTCTGGCCAGCCGGTGCAGCCAGCAGCACATCAGCGCACTGTACACCAGCGCAGGCAGCGCCTGCGAGCTGCAGGGCAGAATTTTGGAAGCGCTGTCCCTGTATTCCGCCTGTGGGGACGAAGAGGGCATCGCCCGCCTTTTGACCGAGAATGCCCGCCGGTATGTAGGCATCGGCCATTACTGGGAGATGCGCCGGTACTATCTGGCCCTTTCGGAAGAAACCATTCTCAAAAGTCCCGAGCTGATGAGCGGCATGAGCATGCTGCAGTCCATCCAGATGAACGACGAGGAGAGCGACCGCTGGTACAAGGAGCTGGAAAACTTGCCCGGCGGCAGATCGGCCGTTCCCGGCAGGAAGCCGAGGGGCGGCTGCTCTATCTGGACATTGCGCTGCCTCACCAGGGCATCAACCGGCTGCCCGATCTGCTGGTGCGGGCCAAAGCTCTGATTGTTGAGCGCAAGAGCCTTCTGCCGGAGGTATCCCTGACCAACAACCAGCCCTCGCTGATGGACGGCGGCAAGGATTTCTTTGCCTGGAATTTGCAGATCCGGAAGCTGGCCCGCACCATCGGCCCGATGGTGGAATTGGCGCTGGGCCAGTTCGGTAAGGGCCTGGTGAATCTGGCGCTGGCCGAGTGCATTTTTGAGAGCGGCGGGGACAATTACGAGGTTTCCACCCTGGCCAACAAGGGCCGGATGCAGGCCGAGAGCGGCGGCAAACTGGAGATGGTCTTTGTGTCGGTGGGAGTTCTGACCAGGCTCTCGCTGATCAACAATTATCTTGAAGACGCGCTGGAAAGCCTCAAGAGCTTCCGGGTCAGTGCGCAGAAGGACGCGCCCTGGCTGCTGGGCTGCATCAACGCGCTGCGGGCGCGGTGCCTGCTCTACGCCGGGCGCAGCGCCGAGCTGGAAGAGTGGATGAAGGAGGCCCCGGACGAGGACAAGGAATTCTGCACCCTGGAGCGGTACCGCTATATGACCAAGGCCCGGGTGTATCTGGCCCAGGGGCGGCGGGAAAAGGCGCTGCGGCTTTTGCAGCGGGTGGAACTTTTTGCCCAAAAGCGCAGCCGGGTCTACCTGCGGACCGAATCCCTGCTGCTGATGGCGGTGGCTCAGTACCGCATGGGGGAAGGCCCCTGGCAGGAAACCTTGCAGAAGGCGGTGTCCCAGGCGGAGGAGTACGGCTTTGTGCGGGTCATCACCCGGGAGGGGGCGGCGCTCTGGCCGCTGCTCAGGAGCACCGAACTGAACTGGAAAAACCCGGATTTCAAGCGCCGGGTGATGAATGAGTGCGAACACATCGCCGGGTTGTATCCGGCCTACATGAGCGAGCGCCAGGGGGGCAATGTGACCCTGAGCGAAAAGGCTCTCAAGGTGCTGCGGCTGCAGGCCCAGGGACTGAGCGTCGAACAGATCGCCGCCCAGCTGGGGCTGTCCCGCGCGGGGGTCAAATACTACAACCAGGAAACCTATAAAAAGCTGGGGGTCTCCAGCAAGGCGGCAGCCATCACCGCCGCCCGGGACCGAAAGCTTCTTTGAATGTGCAGCCTCTGTGCCGATTGCCGGCATGGAGGCTGCATTTTTTGCGGCGGGGGGTGAAATATGCGCCGCCGGACGGGAAATAGGCGCTTATATATCTTTGAGAAATACTTGTTTGCCGGCAATTCAAATCTATTCCAGAATTTTGAATTGCAGTCTCAGGGAAAATTTGCTATGATATACGAGAACATTTTGCGGCAGAGAAAAAGGAGAGCGGCCGCAGCTCAAGCCGGAAGGGAAAAGGGAGCACATATATGGATCTTCTCAAACTGACCGAACAGATTTGGCAGGTCTATTTTCTGGGGGACGAACAGGCCACCCGCGAGACGATGGAACTGCTGGACCCGGAGTGCGTCATCATCGGCACCGGACGGCATGAGTTTTACCGCAGCCTTGAGGAATTTACCGAGGCGCTGAAAAGCGAGATGGTCGAGCGCAGCCAGATCAAATTCCAGTTCCGGGATTTTTGGTGCGAGGAAAAGCCGGTCGGCCCGCTGGTCAGCCTGGTCTACGGCGGGGTGCGCATCTGGTGGGAGAGCCCGGACAAGCGAATCTGCATCAACATGGACAGCCGGTTCTCCATGCTCTACCGCCGGGAGGGGGAGAGCTGGCGGCTGCTGCACATCCATCAGTCCATGCCCAACCCCGAGCAGATGGAGGGGGAATATTACGCCAAGAGCCTCTATGAGCAGGTGGAAAACTCCCGCAAAAAGATCGAGGTGCTCTCCAAGCTGGCCCAGAACGACAGCCTCACCGGCCTGATGAACTACCGCACCTTTGAGGAGCGGTACGACCACTGGAAGGGGGCCGACCCCTGGCTGCTGGTCATCGACATCGACGACTTCAAGCAGCTCAACGACACCCGCGGCCACCTGTCCGGCAACCGGGCGCTGAAATGGCTGGCCCAGACGCTGGCCGGGGCCATCCGCTCGGGGGATCTGGTCTGCCGGATGGGCGGAGATGAGTTTGTGCTGCTGTGCGGCGGGCTGTCCGACGAAGAAAAGGCCGGGTGTCTGGCCCGGCGGCTGCTGGAAAAGGTGGAGGAGGGAACCCGCGGCAAGGAGGCCTGGACCGGTATCTCCATCGGCCTGACGCCGGTGCAGAACGCCGAGCCGCTGGAAAGCGCCTTCAAACGGGCGGACGAGGCCCTCTATGCAGCCAAAAAGGCGGGAAAAAACCGATTTTCCATCCGCTGGCCCTCGCCCGAGGAACAGGCGGAATAAACCATAAACAAAGAGTGCCGCCGCAGGCGTACAGCATCTGCGGCGGCACTTTTCGATTTATTGCAGGGAAAACACTTTTTCAGCTGCGGGGGAACCGGCGCAGGATGCGCTCCCGGTCCAGGGTGGCTTCCTTCAGCAGCGCATAGCCTGCCGACGCGGTGGGAACGCCCAGCAGCATGCCCAGGGGCCCGGCCAGGTTGCCGCCCACCGTCACCGCGGCCAGCACCCAGATGGCGGGCAGGTTGATCTTGGAACCCACCACCCGCGGGTAGATGAGGTTGCCCTCCAGCTGCTGCAAAACCAGCAGAAAGACGATAAAGACCACCGCTTTCACCGGGCTCACGGTCAAAATCATCACCGTACCCACGATGGTGCCCACAAAGGCGCCCACGATGGGGATGAGGGCGCTCACCCCCACCAGCGCGCCGATCATGGGGGCGTAGGGCAGCTGGAGCAGCAGCATCCCGGCCATGCACAGGGTGCCCAGGATGATGGCCTCGATGGTCTGGCCGGCCACGAACTGGCGGAAGATCTTGGCGCAGACCGAACAGACATGGATGAGGGTCTCGCCGGGGCGGCGGGGCAGCCAGGCCCGAATCAGCCGGGCGGTCTGCCGCTTGAGGGTCTCTTTGGAAGAGACGATATAGATGGCAAAGATCAGGCCGATGAAGCCGGAAATGGTGCTGGAAACCACCGACCCGGCGGCGCCCATCACCTGTTCCACAAAAACGCCGCTCTGATTCCGGGCCCACTGTTCCAGCTGGGTTTTCATGCTCAGCCAGTCAATGTCGATCTGGGTCAGGGCCGCGGCAAAGGGGGTCTCCTGCAGCAGCTCGGAGGTGTCCATCCGGGCCAGCTTGTCCAGCCAGTCGCTGAGGATCTCCACCAGCAGCTTGAGGGCGTTGGCAAGCTCGGGAATTACAAGAAAGGCCACCGCAATGAAGATGCCGAAGACCAAAAGCAGCGACAGGGTGATGGACAGCGCCCGGACCCCTTTGTGCATCCCCAGTCTCTTTTTCAGGAAGGATTCCCACAGGGTCATGGGCACATTGAGGATCAGGGCCAGCACTACGCCGATGAGCAGCGGCTTTACCTGGTTCACTGCCCAGAGAGCCGCCTCGGCCACGTTGACGATGTGACGGATGCCCAGATAGATGAGGATGCAGCAGGCGACGGTGCCGATGATCCACCGGCTGAGCATGCGTCGTTTTTCGGATGAGTCAAACATTTTTCTTTCCTCCGGATAAAAGTTGGGGGCCGGGCCCCTCCAGCAGGGGAGAACGGATAAGGGCGGCCGATCCGCCGCCCTTACCTTTAGATTATACCGTATGAAAGGGGAAAGTAAAGCCCTTTTCCAATACAAGGGGCTGCTGCAAAATAGAATCACGTTTTGTCGATAAAATCCTCGATTTAACCCCATTGAAATTTTAGATTTCCCAGAACCATGCAAAAAACGCTGTCCCCAGTCGTGGGCACAGCGTTTTCTGTGTAGAAGTATCTACTGCCTTTCCGAGAAGCAGCCGTCTACCCTTCTACTTCCCTCTCCGAGGGAAGTGCCGCGCAGCGGCGAAAGGAGTTCGGATAGATGCTGCTTGCCGAACTCCCTCAGTCTCGCTTCGCTCGCCAGCTCCCTCGGCGAGGGAGCCTGGTCGGGTGATACAAACCGTGGGGCATTTTGCGGCAACCCCTTGCCGCGTCCCGGCTCAAGGGGGCCGGGGCGAAGATCAGATGCTCTCGTGGAAGGTGCGCTTGATGACCTCCAGCTGCTGCTCGCGGGTCAGGCGGCTGAAGTTCACCGCATAGCCCGAAACCCGGATGGTCAGGGTGGGGTACTGCTCGGGGTGCTCCATGGCGTCCACCAGCAGCTGACGGTTCATGACGTTGACGTTCAGGTGGTGGGCCCCCTGGATGAAGTAGCCGTCCAGGATGGAGACCAGGTTGTTCACCCGCTCCTCGGGGTTCTTGCCCAGGGCATTGGGAACGATGGAGAAGGTGTTGGACACGCCGTCCTGGCAGACCGCCCGGTAGGGGATCTTGGCCACCGAGTTCAGGGAGGCCAGGGCGCCGTTTTTGTCCCGGCCGTGCATGGGGTTGGCGCCGGGGGCAAAGGGCTCGCCCGCCTTGCGGCCGTCGGGGGTGGAGCCGGTCTTTTTGCCGTACATCACGTTGCTGGTGATGGTCAGGGCGGACAGGGTGTGTATGGCGTTGCGGTACAGGGGATGCTTTTTCAGCTCCGCCGAGAAGTAGGACACCAGCTCCACCGCAATGTCGTCCACCCGGTCGTCGTCGTTGCCGTACTTGGGGAAGTCGCCCTCTACCTCAAAGTCCACCGCGATGCCCTGCTCGTTGCGCACCGGGCGCACCTTGGCGAACTTGATGGCGGAGAGAGAGTCCGCCGCGATGGACAGGCCCGCCACGCCGAAGGCCGCCAGCCGCTCCACCAGGGTATCGTGCAGGGCCATCTGGCTGCTCTCGTAGGCGTACTTGTCGTGCATGTAGTGGATGATGTTGATGGTGTCCACATACAGCTCCGCCACATAGGCCAGCACCTTCTTGTAGTTGGCCAGAACCTTGGGGTAGTCCAGCACCTCATCCTCGTCCCGCTGGATGCCCGGCACCACCTGGATGCCCTTCTTCTCGTCCACGCCGCCGTTGATGGCGTAGAGCAGGCTCTTGGCCAGGTTCGCCCGGGCCCCGAAGAACTGCATCTGTTTGCCCACGCTCATGGCGGACACGCAGCAGGCGATGCAGTAGTCGTCGCCGTAGAGGGGGCGCATCAGCTCGTCGCTCTCATACTGGATGGAGTCGGTCTGGATGCTCATATCGGCGCAGTAGCGCTTGAAGCCCTCGGGCAGGCTCTTGCTCCACAGAACGGTGAGGTTCGGTTCCGGAGCGGTGCCGAGGTTTGTCAGGGTGTGCAGGTAGCGGAAGGAGTTCTTGGTCACCAGGGTGCGGCCGTCCACCCCCATGCCGCCGATGGACTCGGTCACCCAGGTGGGGTCGCCGCCGAACAGCTCATTGTACTCGGGGGTGCGCAGGTGGCGCACCAGGCGCAGCTTGATGACGAACTGGTCGATCAGCTCCTGAGCGCCCTGCTCGTCCAGAATGCCCCGCTCCAGGTCCCGCTGGATGTAGATGTCCAGGAAGGTGGAGGTGCGGCCCAGAGAGGTGGCCGCGCCGTTGTTTTCCTTGATGCCTGCAAGGTAGGCCATGTAGAGGTTCTGCACCGCCTCGTGGGCGTTCTCGGCCGGGCGGGAGATGTCGCAGCCGTAGCGGGCGGCCATGCGGGTCATCTCCTCGAGGGCCCGGATCTGCATCTGGACCTCCTCCCGCAGCCGGATGCGCTCATCGGTCATGGGGCCGTCGATCATGTCCAGGTCGGCTTTCTTCTGCTCGATGAGGAAGTCGGTGCCGTACAGGGGCACCCGGCGGTAGTCGCCCACAATGCGGCCCCGGCCGTAGGCATCGGGCAGGCCGGTCAGCAGGCCGGCGGTGCGGGCCAGGCGGGTGCGCTTGGGGTAGGCGTCGAACACGCCCTCATTGTGGGTCTTGCGGTAGAGCCGGAAGTGGCGCTCGATCTCGGGGTCCAGCTGGTAGCCGTACTGCTCCAGGGCGCTGGTGGCGTTGCGCATGCCGCCGAAGGGGTTGACGATCCGCTTGAGGGGAGCGTCGGTCTGCAGGCCCACAATGACCTCGTTGTCCTGGTCGATGTAGCCGGGGGCGAAGTTGTCGATGCCGGAAACCGCGTGGGTCTCCACGTCGATGATCCCCTTCTTGACCTCCTCCACGATCAGGGCGTGGGCCTTCTCCCAGACCTTTTCGGTCTTGGGGGAGATGCCCGCCAGGAAGGAGGAATCTCCCTCGTAGGGGGTGTAGTTCTTCTGGATGAAGTTGCGCACGTTTACCAGGTGCCGCCACTCGCCGGTCTTGAAGCCGCTCCATGCAGTGCAGTTGACATCAATGCTCATAAAGTTTTCCTCCTTGTTCAGCGGGCCGCGCTTTCGGCGCAGCAGGTTTGGTTGAGGCGTTTGTTCCATTCGGTCAGGCTCTCGGGGTCCAGCGGCGGGACGCCTTCCAGGGTGTAGGGCAGCCCCAGGGCCGCGTACTTGTGCACCCCTAAAGTGTGGTAGGGCAGAAGCTCCACCCGCTGGATGTGCTTGAGGGTCTGGAGATACCGCTCCAGCTCTTTGAAATGCTCCTCGCCGTCGGTGAGGCCGGGCACCACCACATGCCGCACCCAGAGGGGAATGCCCATCTGCTGGGCCTGGGCGAGAAACCGCAGGGACTCGTCGGGGCTGTGGCCGGTGACCGCTTCAAAGCCCTGGCGGGTGGGGTGCTTCACGTCCAAAAGGATGAGGTCGGTTTGCTGGAGGATGGGCCGGTAGTCCCCCAGCCCGCAGCCGGCGGTATCCAGGCAGGTATGGATGCCCGCCTGTTTGCAGGCCGTCAGCGCCCCCAGCAGGAATTCCGGCTGGAGCAGCGGCTCCCCGCCGGAAAAGGTCACCCCGCCGGTGGTCCCGTAATAGGGGCGGAACCGCTCCAGCTTTGCCAGAAGCTCAGGGACCGACATCTCGAAGGCCTTCTCGTTTTTGCACCAGGTGTCGGGGTTGTGGCAGTAGCGGCAGCGCAGCGCGCACCCCTGCAAAAAGACCACGGTGCGGATGCCCGGCCCGTCCACCAGGCCCATGGACTCGATGGAATGGATCAGCCCGTTTTTCATGGGCAGCCTCCTTGTTGCCAGAAAAAGGAAAAAGAAAAGCCGGCGGTCCGGGCTTTTCTCGCCCAGACGGTCGGCTGTAAATGCATCATACTCCATGTGGTTGACTCCACATTACCCGTCAGTCATATGACACTGTATTTATACCATACCCGGCGGGGGATTGTCAACCGGCATTCTGCCCGGCCTTTCGGCGGTTTTTCGCGCCTTTTTTGGCTCTGCGGCGCAGAAGAGGGGGAAATGGGCCGCGAGATGTGCAAAAAATGGGGGTTGCAAAATGAGATCGTGATGGAACACTGAACCCCAGATCCTACCCCCTGAAAAACAAAAGACCCGCACATTCCAAAACCAGATACGGCTGTGGAATGTACGGGCCTTTGCTATGAGATATCAAGCAGTTTTGGGTTATATTGCTTTGTTTGCCTGAATCCTCGCCCGCTGGGGTGGGCAAATTCAGACGAGACGGGGGAGAAAATGCGTTAAGAAAAAATCTCTTTTTGATTTTTTTAGCATTTTCTTCTCCGGCTCCTCCTCTTGACGGTCCAGGGCTAGCCCTGGTCGTTTGTGAGGAGGGTATGGAGTTCCTAGAGGAGGTAGGGAGGAGGAATCGAAACCTCCGCCCTCCTCCTCTAGGTCTGCGAAGCAGATGGCTTGCAGCCTAAAACATAGAAGATGCAAGAAGGATAAACTCCGGACTTCGGACAACATACAGCCTTAAGACAGTATTTTTCCATGGCTCCGGAAAATCAGAACCGAAAAACCCTTACAGCGCAATCAGGGTCTTGGCCAGGTTGTAGCCGAAGGTGACGCAGCGGCTGTGGCTCAGGCAGTTCTCGTTGTGGGGATAGGTGCCGGAGAACATGCTGCCGGAGACGTTGCCGATGGCGTACAGGCCCGGGATGGGCTGGGCGCTGGTGTCCAGCACCTCGCTGTCCGGGGTGATCTGCAGGCCGCCCGCGGTGCACAGGCAGGAGGCCATCTCCTTGGTGGCGTAGAAGGGGGCGGTGTCGATCTTGTGCATCATCTTGCCGGGGAAGTGGAAGTCGGTGTCCTCGCCGGCGTCGCACATCTCGTTCCAGTGCTGGATGGTGGCCACAAAAGCATCGGCGGGCACGCCCATCTTCTCGGCCAGTTCCTCCAGGGTGTCGGCGGTCAGAGCCTTCTCGCTGGTGGCGGCGCCGGCCCAGACCTCCTTGGGGCCGTAGCAGCTGGAAGAGGGGGTCCAGATGCTGGTGACAATGTCCATGACGTTGGCGTCCACGATGTAGTAGCAGTAGGCGCCGGGCTGGGCCTGGATGGCGTTGGCCAGATGGTTGTAGGCCTCGTACTCGGCGGTGAACCGGATGCCCCGCTTGTTGACCCGCAGATAGGGCATCAGCTGCTGGGGGTCCAGCATCAGCGGGTGGGGGTACTCGTCCTCCAGCGCGCCGATGGCCTTGGCCATCTCGTGGCCGTCGCCGGTGTTGGTCTTGGTGCCGTTCATCCAGTCGCCCAGGGCCAGGTCACGGGGACGGCAGCAGGCGGCCAGCTTGGCGGGGTTGAACTCGTAGCCGCCGGTGGCCAGCACCACGGCCTTGGCGGTCAGGTACTTGACATAGCCGTTTTCGCCCTTGGCAATGGCGCCGATGACCTTGCCGCCCTCGGTGACCAGCTGGACCACCGGGGTATTGAACAGAACGGTGGCCCCGGCCGCCGCGATCTTCTCCTGGAGCTTTGCGGCAATGTCGGTGGTGGCAAGGGGAATGTTGATGGAGGTGTTCCAGCTGCGGCTCAGACTCAGCTCGTCGTAGGCGGCGGTAAAGTCGGGGAAGTCGCCGGCGTTGAAGGTCAGCCGGTAATCCTCCAGCGGGGCCTCCAGCTGATCCAAAAACCAGTCCACCGCCTCGTCACAGCTGTCGATCCACTTCTGGTAGACGCTCTGCTCGCCGCGGTAGGCACAGTTGACCATGGCGTCGTCCAGCCACTGCTTGGTGTCGAACTGGGTGCCGTACTTCTGGTGCACCTTGTCGTGGAAGGCGCCCATGGTGGCGCTGCGCCAGGTGGGGGAGGCGCCCTTTTCCAGAGCCACCACCTTCAGCCCCTTCTGGGCGCAGGCCAGCGCGGCGGACATGCCCGCAGGGCCCTGGCCGCAGACCAGCACGTCGATGTTCACCGTCTCGGTGATCTCGCTGTCCGGGATGGGGTCGGCCACAAAGGCGATCTCGCCCTGACCGGCAGCCTGCACGCCCCCCAGCTCCTCCTCGCAGGAGGGATAGCCGTTGACCACCTCCTGCACCGGAGCGGTCTCGGCGGGCTTCTCGGCGGCCACGCCCATGGCCTGGCTGATGCAGTCGGCGGCGGCCTGCTTCACCGCGTCGGAGGTGAAGGTGGCCCCGGCCACCCCGTCGATCTCGGCGCTCTGGGCGGCCATCAGTGCCTCCTGGAAGTCGGCGGCCGAGTTGCGGGCCAGGTCGATGGTCTCGTTGGCGGTGTCCACCGTCACCTCGGTGATGGCGTTCTCGGTAAAGGTCATGGTCACGGTCACCTCGCCCATGCCGGTGGCCTTGGCGGTGTAGGTGCCCGGGGTGTAGACCGCTGCGCCGGAGGCGGCAGAGGAAGCGGCGGCAGAGCTGGAGGCGCTGTTGCAGGCGGCCAGAGCACCGGCGGTGATGCCGCTCATGGCCGCGGCGGCGGCCACCTTCATAAAGCCTTTGCGGGAGATCTTGTTCATCTTTGCTTCGTCCTTTCTTGTTGTGTGCTGCCCTGCGCTTGCGTCCTTCGCGCGGCGCAGGTATACTTGTTGCAAGAAGTATACTGTATTTGATAAAGAATTGACAATCAGTTTTTATTTGAAGGGGTACAAGCCGCACTTGTACCCTTTGGAGGCAGACCATGGATTACAAACAGCTCAAATTTTTCCGCAAGGTGTGCGAGGAGAAGAGCATCAACCGGGCGGCCCGAAAGCTCTTCATCAGCCAGCAGGCGCTGAGCCAGTCCATCGCCCGGCTGGAGCAGGAGCTGGGGGTGGCGCTGCTGGTGCGCACCCCGGGCGGGGTGCGTCTGACCCCGGCGGGCCAGCTGCTGGAGCAGCGGGCGGGGGCCTACCTGGAGGAGCACGACGACATCCTGCGCCAGCTCCAGTCGGCGGGGGCCGGGGCCCATCTGCGGGTGGGCTATTTTATGGGGCTGCTGCAGGAGCTGCCGCCCCACTTTTTCGGCCGGTTCATGGACGCGCACCCCGAGGTGCAGTTCCACTTCCGCAGCTACACCGACACGGAGCAGAGCCGCACCTACCAGAACGAGGACTGCGACCTGGTCATCACCACCGCCCCGATGGGGCAGAGCATGGCGGAGCTGGCTCATCTGGAAAACCGCATCGGGGTAATGATGGCCGCCCAGAACCCCCTGGCGGACCGGCCAAAGCTCTTTTTGGAGGACCTGAAGGGGACGCCGCTCATCTCCCTGAACACCGAGAACCGCTCCCAGGGGCGGCTGCTTGAAAAGCTGGGGGCGAGCGGCCTTGTGATCGACACGGTGCTGGGGGACGCGGACGGGGAACTCATTGGGGATTTGATCCGGCGGGGGTACATCTCCTTTTACGCCGGCAAGCGCAGCGCCCTGCCCCAGGGGGTGGTCTTCCGGTTTCTGGAGGACCTGCACCTGTACTGGGAGTTTTACATCTACGGCCGCCGGGGCCACCGGCTCACCGAACTGGAACGGGAGCTGGTGCGGGAGATTCTGGCCGCCGTGTCCTCCGAGGAAGGGGAAACATAAGGGACAAAGACAACAGCCTCCGAGGCCGCAGCGCCTCGGAGGCTGTTGTTTATGTGGTGCAGGCGTCTCCCGCGCAGCGCAGAAGGGTTTTCAGGGCGGTGTTCTCCTGGGCGGTCTCGGGCCGGTAGTGGAAGCCGAAGGAGAGGGGTTCCAGGTCTGCCACCGGCACCCGTGCAAACTCCGGGCGCTCCGGCGTCAGCAGCTCGGGCAGCAGGGAAACGCCGTACCCCGCCGCCACCAGCACCGAGATGGCCTCGGAAGAGGCGCAGAAGTACAGCTCCCCCGGGGCTTTGCCGCCGATCAGCTCCCCCTGGGGCTGGGCGATGGGGGCCAGGAGTTTGTGGGGCTCGAACAGCACCAGCCGTTCAGCCACGATCTCCCGGGTGCAGACCGTCTCCCGCCCGGCCAGGGGGTGGTTCCGGGGGCAGAGCAGCACCATGGGAATGCGGGCCAGCTCCTTGTATTTGGTCCGGGGTTTTGCATCCGGCGCCCGCTCAAAAGCGGCCACCAGGTCCAGGTCTCCCTCCTCCAGCCGCTGGAAAATG
>CALXGY010000052.1 GCA_944387955.1 uncultured Faecalibacterium sp.
CTACAAGCAAAAGGAGGTTCATGCATATGAACGAGAAAAGTTTATCACACATTTACGGGAAATGCAAAAGTCTTTTGAAGGTTTAAAAAGAAACCTCTAAATAAGTCAACTTATAGGAACCCCGGGAGTAGAGATAGGGCATTAAGAAAGCATTTGAACATGAAAAATAGTCAAAGCTTGGCTAAGAACAATCGAGGTGACAATAGAAAATAATCGGAAGCGCCTGAGATAAGGCGGAAAAGCAAAAAGTGACGCCAAGTGCAGTTGGCGTCACTCATTACGCGCCTTTAGGCGCTGCTGGTATTGTGGCCCCTATCGGGCCGTTCTGCAACCCCCACGTTCAACGTGGGGTTTTGATTGGAAAATGTTTTATAAAATCAGAACAGACCGCTGATCTTGCCGTCGGCGTCCACGTCGATGTTCACGGCGGCGGGCTTCTTGGGCAGGCCGGGCATGGTCATGATGCTGCCGCAGATGACCACCACGAAACCGGCGCCCGCAGACAGCCGCACCTCCCGCCCCTCCATGGTGAAGCCGGTGGGGGCGGCCAGCAGCTTGGCGTTGTCCGAGAAGCTGTACTGGGTCTTGGCGATGCAGACCGGCAGATCGCCGTAGCCCATCTCGGTGAGCTCGGCCAGGGTCTTGGAGGCTGCGGCGCTGTAGTTCACCCCGTCGGCCCGGTAGATCTTCTTGGCCACTGCCTCGATCTTCTCCTTGAGGGGAGCCTCCAGCGGGTAGGTGTACTGGATGGGACGGTCCTCCATCACTTCCAGCACCTTCTCGGCCAGGGCCTTGCCGCCTTCGCCGCCCTTGGCAAAGACCTCGCTGAGCACGCAGGGCACGCCCTGCTGTGCGCAGTACTCCTCAATGAAGGCCTGCTCCTCGGCGGTGTCGGTGGGGAAGGCGTTGATGGCCACCACCACCGGCAGGCCGAAGCCGTTCTTCAGGTTGTCGATGTGGCGGCCCAGGTTCGCAATGCCCTTGCGCACCGCCTCCAGGTTCGGGGCGTTCAGGTCGGCCTTCGCCACGCCGCCGTGGCTCTTGAGGGCCCGGACGGTGGCCACCAGCACGCAGGCCGAGGGAGCGATGCCCGCATAGCGGCACTTGATGTCCAAAAACTTCTCTGCGCCCAGGTCCGCGCCGAAGCCCGCCTCGGTGACCACATAGTCCGCCAGGGCCAGGCTGAGCTTGGTGGCCATGACGCTGTTGCAGCCGTGGGCGATGTTGGCAAAGGGGCCGCCGTGGATGATGGCGGGGTTGTTCTCCAGAGTCTGGACCAGGTTGGGGTCGATGGCGTCCTTCAGCAGGGCGGTCATGGCCCCGGCCGCGCCGATCTCGCCGGCGGTCACCGGCTTGCCGTCGTAGGTGTAGGCGCAGACGATGCGGCTCAGGCGCTCCTTCAGGTCGGTGATGCTGGTGGCCAGGCAGAAGATGGCCATGATCTCGCTGGCCACCGTGATGTCAAAGCCGTCCTCCCGGGGGGTGCCGTTGACCTTGCCGCCCAGGCCGTCCACGATGAACCGCAGCTGCCGGTCGTTCATGTCCATGCAGCGCTTCCAGGTGATGCGGCGGGGGTCGATGTTCAAGGGGTTACCCTGCTGGATGCTGTTGTCGATCATGGCCGCCAGCAGGTTATTCGCGGTGCCGATGGCGTGCAGGTCGCCGGTGAAATGGAGGTTGATGTCCTCCATGGGAACCACCTGGGCGTAGCCGCCGCCGGCCGCGCCGCCCTTGATGCCGAAGACGGGGCCGAGGGAGGGCTCCCGCAGGCAGAGCATGGTCTTTTTGCCCAGGGCGCACAGGGCGTCCGCCAGGCCCACGCTGGTGGTGGTCTTGCCCTCGCCCGCGGGGGTGGGGCTGATGGCGGTGACCAGGATCATCTTGCCCTGCTTTTCGGCTTTCTGGATCAGGCGGTGGTTGATCTTGGCCTTGTAGCGGCCGTAAGGGATCACATCCTCCTCGCTGAGGCCCAGGGAGGCGGCGATCTGGGCGATGGGCTTCATGGTGGCTTCCTGAGCGATCTGGATATCCGATTTCATAGCGTTTTTACTCCTCTTTTCTGAAAAAAGAAAAAGGGCGGCTTTGCGCAGGGATTCCCCGCGCAAGGCTGCCCAGACGGTCGGCATCAATGACGCCCTCCCCGCACTGTGGTGCTCCACAAGATCCGTCAGCGGGCAAGGGTCTCTGTACACTACAATAGCACACCCAAAGCCGGTTTGTCAAGCGGGTTTTGCGTTGCCGCGGCCTTTGTGGTATACTGAGAATCGGCTTATCTGTGAGCTTTTGATTTACGATTTGGAAAGCAGGGATCTGTTTATGCTTCAAAACCCCGGGCTGCATTATCTGGACAATGCGGCCACTACCATCGTCGCCCCCGAGGTGGCGGATGTGATCCACCGCGCCATGCTGGAGCACTGGGCCAATCCCTCCAGCCTCTATACCCCCGGCGCAGAGAGCGAAGCGGCCCTCAGCGCCGCCCGGGCCGCCCTGGCCCGCACCCTCGGGTGCAAGAGCCGGGAGCTCTATTTCACCTCCTGCGGCTCCGAGAGCAACAATCTGGCCCTTTTGGGCGGGGCCCTGACCAAGAAATTCGGCAAGGAGATCGTGGTCTCCGGCTTTGAACACCCCAGCGTCCGCCGCCCGCTGGAGCGGCTGGCCGGGATGGGCTACACCGTCCACTTTGTCAACCCCGAGCCGGACGGCAGCCTGGACATCCGGAAGATGCTGGCCCATGTAAACCGCTCCACCATCCTGGTGGCCTGCATGATGGTCAACAACGAGACCGGCGCGCGGGTGGAGGTGGAAAAGCTGGCCGCCGAGGTCAAGAAGATCAACCCCCGTACCATGGTGCATGTGGACGCGGTGCAGGCCTGGATGCGGCTGCCCATCAAGCTGGCGAACATCGACTCGCTGGCGGTCAGCGGCCACAAGATCCACGCCCCAAAGGGAGTGGCGGCCCTCTATCTCTCGGACAGCCTGGCCCAGAGCTTCCAGCCTCCCTATCTCGGCGGCGAGCAGGAACGGGAAAAGCGCCCCGGCACCGAGAATCTGCCCTACGCCCTGGGCCTTGCCGCGGCGGCCAAGCGCCTGGCGGGGAACATGAAACAGCGCAATGAGCAGATTGCCGCCCTCAACCGGCGCCTGCGGGAGGGACTGTCGGTTTTCCCCGAGGTGGAGATCAACACCCCCGAAAACGCGGTGCCCGAGCTTTTGAACTTCAGCGAGAACTGCATCAAGAGCGAGACCATGCTGGCCTACCTTGCCCAGCAGCAGATCTACGTCTCGGCGGCCAGTGCCTGCGGCCGGGGCCAGCCCAGCCACACCCTGGCGGCTATGGGCCGTCCGGCTCTGGCCATCGACACCGCCATCCGGGTATCCTTCTGCGCCGACAACACCCCCGAGGACGTGGACGCCTTCCTGGAGCGGTTCGAGGAGGGCATGAAGACCTTACAGCGCATCCATAAATAAACCATTTGTATTTTCAGGAGTAAATTATGCGAGAAGTCATTATGGGCTACCAGGGCGAAATGTCCCTCAAGGGCCTCAACCGCAACCAGTTTGAAACGGCGCTGATGAAGATTCTGCGCTATCGGCTCAAGACGGTGGGCAAGTTCAACATCTACTGCGCCCAGTCCACCTTTTACATGGAGCCGGAGGAAGAGGACATCGACATGGACCTGGCCTTCGAGCGGGTGTCCAAGGTCTTTGGCCTGGCGGCGGTGAGCCGCAGCGTGGTCTGCGAAAAGGACTTTGACACCATCTGCCGCACCGCCGAGGAGTATCTGGGCCAGCAGCTGCGGGATGTGCGCACCTTCAAGGTGGAGGCCCGCCGGGCGGACAAGACCTATCCCATGACCAGCCCCGAACTGATGCGGGAGCTGGGGGCCTACCTGCTGGGCAAGCACAACTATCTGCGGGTGGATGTGCGCAACCCTCAGTTCAAGGTCATTGTGGAAATTCGGGACCACGGCGCCTACGTCCACGGGCCCAAGATCCCCGGCGAGGGCGGCCTGCCGGTGGGCACCAGCGGCCGGGCGCTGAACATGCTCTCCGGCGGCATCGACAGCCCGGTGGCCGCCTACCGGATGGCCCGGCGGGGCCTGGCGCTGGATCACATCCACTTTGCGTCGCCCCCCTATACCTCCGAGCGGGCCAAGCTCAAGGTCAAGGCCCTGGCCCAGCGCACCGCGGTCTATACCGGCAGCTGCAACCTGTTTGTGGTGCCCTACACCAAACCCCAGGAGTACATCCGGGACAACGCCCCCGCCATGCTGTTCACGGTGCTGATGCGCCGCAGCATGATGCGGATTGCCAACCAGATCGCCCGCCGCCAGGGGTGCGAGGCCCTCATCACCGGCGAGAGCCTGGCCCAGGTGGCCAGCCAGACGGTCAAGGCCCTCCAGTGCACCGACGCGGCCCAGGATCTGCCGGTGCTGCGCCCCCTCATCGGCATGGATAAGACCGAAATCATCGAGACTGCCCGGCACATCAACACCTTCGAGACCAGCATCCTGCCCTACGAGGACTGCTGCACCATCTTCACCCCGCCCCACCCGAAGATCCGCCCCGAGCTTGCGGAGATCCTGGAGGCCGAGGCCGGCATGCCGGGCCTTGCCGCCCTGGAGCAGCAGGCCGCCGAGGAGACCGAGCGCATCCGCATCCGGCTGGATGACGAGATCGACTTTGAATAAGTTCTGAAAGAAGGAGCGCATTTTATGACTGCGGAGATCATCAGCGTGGGCACCGAGCTGCTGCTGGGGAATATCCTCAACACCAACGCCCAATACTTGAGTCAGGAGCTGGCGGCCCTGGGCATCACGGTGCAGCGCCAGAGCACGGTGGGGGACAACCACGACCGCCTGGCCGACTGGGTGCGGGAGGCCAAAGACCGCTGCGACCTGCTGGTGTTCACCGGGGGTCTGGGGCCCACGGCGGACGATTTGACCAAGGAGACGGTGGCGGACTGCTACGGGGATACCCTGGTGTTCGACCCCGAGGAATGGGACAAGATCACCGCCTACTTTGCCGCCTCCGGCCGCCAGACCACCCCCAACAACCGCAAGCAGGCCATGGTGCCGGTGCACGGGCACAAGATCGAAAACCGCCACGGCACCGCGCCGGGGGCCTGGTTCGAGCAGGAGGGCCGCTGCGCGGTGCTGATGCCCGGGGTGCCCGGGGAGATGAAAGCCATGTGGACCGAGCAGGTCCGGCCGATGCTGCTGGCGAGGCAGAACTGCGCCCTGCACTCCCTGACTTTGCGGGTGCTGGGGGGCGAGAGCAACCTGGAATACAAGCTGCGGCCCCTTTTGGAAAACCAGAACCCCACCGCCGCCATCTACTGCAAGACCGGGGAGTGTGAGATCCGCATCACCGCCCGGGCCGCCACCGATGCAGAGGGCGCAGAAAAGTGCAGGGCGTATGCCAAAAAGTTCTACGATCTTCTGGGGGACGCGGTGTATGATGAGGATGTTCCCGGCCTGGAGCACACGGTGGTGCGCACTCTGAAGGAGCGCGGCCTCACCATCTCTGCGGCCGAGAGCTGCACCGGCGGGCTCATCGCCCAGCGGCTGACCAATGTGCCCGGCGCCAGCGAGGTATTCGGCTACGGCTTTGTGACCTACTGGGCCGAGGCCAAGGCGAAGCTGGTGGGGGTAGACCCGGCGGTTATCCACCGGTTCAACGTGGTCTCGGCCCCGGTGGCGGCCCAGATGGCTCTGGGGGCGGCCAAAGCCTCCGGGGCGGACATCGCCCTTTCGGTCACCGGCCTGGCCGGGCCGGGAGGCGGGGAGCTGCTGCGCCCGGTGGGCACCGTCTATCTGGGCGCGGCCCGGGAGGGCAAGGTCTGGGTGAAAAAGCTCTTTGTCTCCCGTCCCGACCGGGGCCTCATCCGGGCCCGGGCGGCCCAGGGGGCGCTGGAGCTGGCCCTGCGGCTGGCCCAGGGCAAGACCCCCGAGGGGGCCTTGCTGCTGGGTGAGGGCCCCGGGGCGCTGGAAGCGCTGGACAAAGCCTTCCTCACAGAATAACATGCGGCCCCCGCGGGCCGCGGGGGTGGTATGAAATGAACGAATCGACACAGAACACGGCCCGCTGCGTGCTGCGCTTTTTCGGCGTATCCGGCCCGGCGGTGGAGCAGGCGGCGGCACAGCTGCCGGAAGAATGGGGACTGAGCTTCCAGAGCCTTGTCCGGGGCGGGGAGCTGCTGCTGGCCCTCTCGGCTCCGGACCAGAGCATCCTGACCCAGACAGAGCAGAAGCTGCGGGCCCAGTTCCCCGAGGACCTTTACGGCCGGGGGGAGAACGGTTTGGCGGTAGCCGCCACCCGGGCGCTGGAAGAGCACGACAAGCTCCTGGTCTGCTGCGACGCCGCGTCCGGGGAACAGCTCATCTCCCGGCTGGACCGGGTGCCCGGGGCACAGCGGGTCTTTGACTTTGGGTCGGAGAGCTTTTCCCATCCGCGCCACGCCGCAAAGCTGACGGCGGCCGGGGAGAGGGCGGCCCGCCGCACCGAGACCGGCAGCCCGCTGACCGCCGCTGCGGGGCGCATCCGGGCAGCCTTCCGGGTGGCCGGGGCGGACCTGGCGGCCAGTATGGTGGAGCAGGAGGGGGGCTGGGTGCTTTTGCTGGGCAGCCGCCGCGCTCTCTGGCTGCGCCGGGTCAGCCGGGCGGACAGCCCGGGGCTGTGGCTGCTGGACATGATCCGCCGGGCGGCCTCCGGCTTTGCCCAGGCGGAGGGCACGGTGCAGAAGCGGTACGGCCTGCCGCTGGACGGCGACGGTCTGCCCTCTGCCGCTCCGGCCCCGGGGCCGGAGATCCCCGCAGACCCCCAGCACCAGGAGCCCATGATGCCGGTGCCCCAGCCCCAGCCGGGGCCCGCGCCCACCCCGCCCCCTGACAAGCAGGAGGGCTGGATTCCGGGCAATAACCCCCCGCTGCCCCGTCCGGCGGCGGCCGCCGTGACTCCGGTGAGCGAAGAACTCCCCCGGCAGGGGGGCGGCTTCGGCCACGCGGTGCGCATGGTGCTGGTGCTGCTGTTCCTGCTGGCGGCGCTGGGGCTGGCCGCTGCCTGGTACTACACCGCCGGGGACCTTGCCGCCCTGCCCGAGATGCTGGGCCTCAAGGAGTTCAGCCTCTCCGGCGCGTCGCTGCTTTAAATTAAAAAGAGACTTTCCACACAAAAACACCCCCAGGGAATTTCCCTGGGGGTGTTTTTTGCGCGTATAAAACTATTTGTAAAGGACTTTCGTGCCGGGAGGCACCCTTTGCTTCCCCCAAAGGGGGAGCTCGGCGAGAAGCTGCTGACCGAGACGCACCCGCCCCCCTTGCCTCCCCCTCCGGGGGAGGTGGCACGGCCGAATCTTTTTTCAAAAGGCCGTGACGGAGAGGGGGTTCCCGCAAGCAGCCGCTATAAAAGGGCGCTCCCCGGAAGCAGCATCTACCGGATACACCCTCTCAGTCCCCTCCTGCGTCGGTGACAGCTCCGGGTTGCCGTTGCCTGAATTTTCGGCGGGCCTTGGTGCGGCCTTTGAAAATTCAGACGGCGGCCCCTGCTTCGGCTCCCTCGATCCGCCGCAGGCGGCGGTCGCCTCCGCAGCCCCCAAAGGGGGAGCCAAGAGGACGGCATCACAGAGGCGAAGCTCGTGAAGGCGGCTCAGCTCTGGGGCGTCTGCGTGGGGTGGTACTGGGCGCAGGTGCACTTTTTCCACTTGAGGCCGCTGCCGCAGGGGCAGGGGTCGTTGCGGTTGATCTTGATGACCCGCACGGTGCGGCCCTTGCCCGGGGCGCTCTGGACACCGGGGGCTCCGTTGCCGGGCACAAAGCCCTCACCGGTGGGACGGGCCACCTGCTCGCGCTTGGGGGCAGAGCCCATCTTGCGCACCTCGATGGTCAGCAGCATCTTGACGCTGTCCTCCCGGATGGAGTCCACCATCTGGTCGAACATGTCAAAGCCCTCGATGCGGTATTCCACCACCGGGTCCTTCTGGCCGTAGCCCCGCAGGGAGATGCCCTGGCGCAGCTGGTCCATGTTGTCGATGTGGTCCATCCAGAGCCGGTCCACGCATTTCAGCAGGCAGATGCGCTCCAGCTCCCGCATCAGCGGGCCGCCGTAGCGGGCCTCCTTGTCAGTCAGGATCTTCATGCCCCGGTCGTACAGGCCGTCCGCCACTTCCTGGGCGGTGAGCTTTTCCAGCTGCTCGGGAGTATAGCGGAAGTCGCCGGGGCCGGTGAGCCAGCCGAAATAGTGGCGGCGCAGGGAGCCGAAATGCCACTCTTCCTTGATGTCTCCGGCCAGGAACTGGGCGCAGCTGGAGTCGATGTTGTCCCGCAGCATCTTGTGCATCTCGCTGCTGATGTCCTCGCCGTCCAGCACCTTGCGCCGCTGGCTGTAAATGATCTCCCGCTGCTGGTTCATGACATCGTCGTACCGCAGCACGTTCTTGCGGATGTCGAAGTTGCGGCCCTCCAGTTTTTTCTGGGCGCTCTCGATGGTGTTGGTGATGAGCCGGTTCTCGATGGGGGTGTCGTCGTCCAGGCCCAGAGAGCCCATGAGCCCCTGCACCCGGTCGCCGCCGAACAGACGCATCAGATCGTCCTCCAGGCTCAGGTAGAAGCGGGAAGCGCCCGGGTCGCCCTGACGGCCGGAACGGCCCCGCAGCTGGTTGTCGATGCGGCGGCTCTCGTGCCGCTCGGTGCCGATGATGAACAGGCCGCCCGCCGCCCGCACTTCCTCGGCCTCGCTGGCGATGTCCTGCTTGTACTGGGTGCGCAGCTCTTCAAACCGTTTGCGCACCGCCAGGATGTTTTCGTCCTTGGTCTCGCCGTGGCCGTCCGCCTCGGTCATCAGCCGCTCCACCTGGTCCAGATCGGCCTCCTCGGGGGCCTCGGGGTTCAAAAGCTTTTCACAGAAGTGCTCCTTGCGCATCTGGGCCTTGGCCATGAAGTCGGCGTTGCCGCCCAGCATGATGTCGGTGCCGCGTCCGGCCATGTTGGTGGCGATGGTGATGGCCCCCTTCTTGCCGGCCTGGGCCACGATCTCGGCCTCCCGCTCGTGGTTCTTGGCGTTCAGCACGTTGAAGTCCCGGGTGTAGCGCTGGAGCATCTTGGCCAGAATCTCGCTCTTTTCCACGCTGACGGTGCCCACCAGCACCGGCTGGCCCCGGCGGTGGCACTCCATGACCTGCTCGATGACCGCCCGGTATTTGCCCTCCACCGACTTGTAGACCACGTCCGGGTGATCGATGCGGATGCGGGGACGGTTGGTGGGAATGGTGACGATGTTCAGCCCGTAGATCTCGGTGAACTCGGCGGCCTCGGTCTTGGCGGTGCCGGTCATGCCCGAGAGCTTTTTGTACATGCGGAAATAGTTCTGGAAGGTGATGGTGGCCAAGGTCTTGCTCTCGGCCGCGATCTTGACCCCTTCCTTGGCCTCGATGGCCTGGTGCAGGCCCTCGTTGTACCGCCGTCCGATCATCAGGCGGCCGGTGAACTCGTCCACGATCACCACCTGGCCGTCCTTGACCACATAGTCGATGTCCTTCTGCATCACGCCGTAGGCCTTGATGGCCTGGTCGATGTGGTGGGCCAGGGACATGTTCTCGGCGGCAGAGAGGTTCTCCACCTTAAAGTAGGCTTCTGCCTTCTGGATGCCGCTGGCGGTGAGGGTGCAGGTCTTGTGCTTTTCGTCCACGACGTAATCGCCGTCCACCTGCTCGTCGGTCTCCACCTTGTCCTCCAGCTCCACCACCACGCTCTTGCGCAGGGTGCGGACGAACTTGTCCACCTGGGTGTAGAGGCTGGAGGAATCCTCCCCCTTGCCCGAGATGATCAGCGGGGTGCGGGCCTCGTCGATGAGGATGGAGTCCACCTCGTCCACGATGGCGTAGACGTGGCCCCGCTGCACCATGTTGCTCTTGTAGGTGACCATGTTGTCCCGCAGGTAGTCGAAGCCGAACTCGTTGTTGGTGCCGTAGGTGATGTCCGAGTTGTAGGCCTTGCGGCGGGCGTCGCCGGACATGCCCTGAGCGATCAGGCCCACCGACAACCCCAGCCAGCGGTACAGCTTGCCCATCTGCTCGCTGTCGCGCTTGGCCAGGTAGTCGTTGACGGTCAGCACATGGACGCCCTCGCCGGTCAGGCCGTTGAGGTAGGCGGGCAGGGTGGCCACCAGGGTCTTGCCCTCACCGGTCTGCATCTCGGCGATGCAGGCCCGGTGCAGCACGATGCCGCCGATGAGCTGCACCGGGAAGTGCTTCATGCCCAGCACGCGCCAGGAGGCCTCGCGGCAGACGGCGTATGCGTCGGGCAGGATGTCGTCCAGGGTCTCCCCCTTGGCCAGACGCTCCTTCAGGATGCCGGTCTGGGACTGCAGCTCGGCGTCGCTCATGGGCTGGTAGGTGGATTCGAGGTCCAGGATCTTCTGGACGATGGGTTTGATCTTTTTCAGCTCCCGGTCCGAGAAGCTGCCAAAGAGTTTTTCAGCAAAAGACATAGACAAAATACCTCAAACGTGCAGGATAAACGGGCGGGGGCATCCCCGCCCGGGAAAACATGCTTGCAGGAGCCGGAGAAAGCCTCACCGCTCCATTTTATTATGATACATCAAAACCGGAAATGCTGTCAAATCCGCCGGGGCCTTTTCGGGCCGGTTTGGATGAATTTTCTGTAAATTCGCAGCAAAAAGCGCCGTGCAGCTTGGTGCACGGCGCAAAATTCAGCTTAAAAGATCGGGCAGCTGGTCCAGCCGGTCGATGACCGTAGCGCAGACCGCTTCCAGTCGGCTGCGGGACTGGTGCCCCCCGGCGTAGAGGATGCAGCGGGCGCCCATGGCGGCGGCCACCTGGGCGTCGTGGTCGGTGTCCCCGGTCATGACGCAGCGGGCCGGGTCGATGCCGTCCGCCCGCAGAAAGTCCAGCCCCACCTGCACCTTGCTGGCTGCATAGATGTCCTGAAGGCCGAGCAACTTGGTAAAGTAGCCTTCCAGACCCCGCCGGCGGGCCTGCTCGATCAGGTAGTCGCGGCGGGAAGCAGAGAGCAGCACCTGCCGCTTGCCCAGAGACCGCAGAGCGGCCAGGGTGTCGGCGGCGTGGTGCGCAGGCGGGCAGCGGTCCACCCCGGCGTTGTACAGCTCCATGTAGCTCTGGGCAAGCACCGGGAAGGGGTGGCGGACAAAATCAAAGCCCACCCGCTGGTAGTAGTCCTGGATGGGGAAGCCGAACACCTGCCGGTATTCCTCCAGGCCGTACCGCTGGGGGTAATCATACTCCTCCAGCAGTCCGTTGAGGCAGTCCACCGAGTAATCCAGATCGTCCATCAGGGTGCCGTTCCAGTCCCAGAACACAAGATCGGTCTGCATCGCGGGGCCTCCTTTCTGTGTGAAAGCGCGCGGCGTCTCAGGCAGTGACCTCCCGGTCCTGGAAGATGCGCCGCAGCGCGGAGTTGGATTCAATGAGTTTGACCAGCGCCACACCCAGGATACCGCAGCTGATGACCTCACCCACGGCGACGGTGACGGCGTTGAACAGGATGATGGCGGCGGTGGCCGGAACATCCGAGAAGAAGATGGCGATTTCCGGCCCGACAATCACTGCGTTCCACAGGATCGGGGGCAGGGCGGCCGGAAGGGCCAGGCCCTTGATGCGGGCATGACGCAGCGCATAGGTGCACAGGCAGGCCAGCAGGGTGGCCAGGGTGCCGAAGATCACGTCGATGAGCCCGGAACCCAGGAAGTTTGCCAGCAGGCAGCCCAGGGTAACGCCCAGGATGTACTCCGGCCCAAAGACCGGCAAAAGGCACAGCGCCTCGGCCACACGCACCTGGATGGCCCCATAGGAGAAGGGAGCCAGCACCATGCACAGGGCTACATAGATGGCTGCGACCACGGCGCAGCGGGCCAGTTTGCGGATGGAAGATTTCTGATGCATAAAACAACACTCCGGCGGATAGATTTTGACCGCGCAGGGCCGCCAGCCCCTGTGGGTTTGGCCCGGCGGGTCTCGAGTCCGCCGGGGAGCCTAAAATCCTAAGTTGCTCATCTTCTGCCCAAGGCAGCAAACTAGACTATACCACAAAACATTCCCCCGCGCAAGGGGAGAGGGGCGCAAAAAGCACCCAGACACAACAAAAAACGCGCCTGCAAAGTCCTGTTTTCAGCTGCATTTTTCCAAAATACAGAGGTTATCCTTCTTGCATCTTCTATTCTTCAGGCTGCAAGCCATCTGCTTCGCAGACCTAGAGGAGGAGGGCGGAGGTTTCGATTCCTCCTCCCTACCTCCTCTAGGAACTCCATACCCTCCTCACAAACGACCAGGGCTAGCCCTGGACCAATATAAG
>CALXGY010000053.1 GCA_944387955.1 uncultured Faecalibacterium sp.
TGACCAGGGAGTAGGGGCCGGTGGAACGGGCGTGGATCTTATCGTCCACCAGGTGGTGCAGCTTGAGGTAGTACATATAGCCCACGGTGACCCGGTTGTCGAACTTCTCGCCGGTGCGGCCGTCGTAAACGGTGGTCTTGCCGTCGCGGTCCAGCTCGATCTTGGAGAAGTCGATGATGTGGCCCTTCTCGCCCATGATCCGGGGGAGCTTGGTGGGATAAGCGGGCGCGTTCTCACCGTGCCACATCTCGCGGGCGGTGTCGAAGGCGTCGCCGATGTCGTTCTCACGGGCGGAGTCGAAGACCGGGGTCATGACCTTGATGCCGCAGGCCTTGGCTGCATAGCCCAGGTTGACCTCCAGCACCTGCCCGATGTTCATACGGGAGGGAACGCCCAGGGGGTTCAGCACGATGTCCAGCGGGGTGCCGTCGGGCAGGTAGGGCATATCCTCCTGCGGCAGGATGCGGGAAACGACACCCTTGTTGCCGTGACGGCCTGCCATCTTATCGCCGACGCTGATCTTGCGCTTCTGGGCGATGTAGCAGCGGACCACCTGGCGCACGCCGGGCTGCAGCTCGTCGCTGTTCTCGGGGGTAAAGACCTTGACGTCCACGATGATGCCGTACTCGCCATGGGGCACACGCAGGGAGGTGTCGCGCACCTCGCGGGCCTTCTCGCCGAAGATGGCCCGCAGCAGGCGCTCCTCGGCGGTCAGCTCGGTCTCGCCCTTCGGGGTGACCTTGCCCACCAGGATGTCGCCGCTCTTGACCTCGGCGCCCACCCGGATGATGCCGCGCTCGTCCAGATCCTTCAGCGCGTCCTCGGACACGTTGGGGATGTCGCGGGTGATCTCCTCAGGTCCGAGCTTGGTATCGCGGGACTCGGTCTCGTATTCTTCGATGTGGATGGAGGTGTACACGTCCTCGCGCACGATCTTCTCGTTCAGCAGGACGGCGTCCTCGTAGTTGTAGCCCTCCCAGGTCATGAAGCCGATCAGGGCGTTCTTGCCCAGGGAGATCTCGCCGTTGCGCATGGCGGGGCCGTCGGCCAGCACCTGGCCTGCGGTGACCGTCTCGCCCACCGAGACGATGGGGCGCTGGTTGATGCAGGTGCCTGCGTTGGAGCGGGCGAACTTCACCAGAACGTAGTCTTCCAGAGCGCCCTGGCTGTTGCGGACCACCACGTGGTCGGCGTCCACACGCTCCACCACGCCATTGCTCTTGGCCAGAACGGCGGTGCCGGAGTCGGTGGCAGCCTTATACTCCATACCGGTGGCCACCAGCGGCTGCTGGGTGACCATCAGAGGCACGGCCTGGCGCTGCATGTTGGAACCCATCAGGGCGCGATTGCAGTCGTCGTTCTCCAGGAAGGGAATCATGGCGGTTGCAACAGAGACCATCATACGGGGCGAGACGTCCATGTAGTCGACCTTCTCGGCGTCGATCTCAAGGATGTCATCCCGGCGGCGGGCGGACACGCGCTGACGCTTGAAGTGGTTGCCCTCGTCCAGGGGTTCGTTGGCCTGGGCGACGACGTACTCATCTTCCACGTCGGCGGTCATATATTCTACTTCGTTGGTGACGACCTGGTCGATCAGGTTGCCGTTCTCGTCGTAGGTCTTTTTGACCTTGCGGTAGGGAGCCTCCACAAAGCCGTACTCATTGATCTTGGCGTAGGATGCCAGATAGGAGATCAGACCGATGTTGGGACCTTCCGGCGTCTCGATGGGGCACATACGGCCGTAGTGGCTGTAATGAACGTCGCGGACCTCGAAACCGGCGCGGTCACGGCTCAGACCGCCAGGGCCCAGAGCGGACAGACGGCGCTTGTGGGTCAGCTCGGCCAGGGGGTTGTTCTGGTCCATGAACTGAGACAGCGGAGAGGAGCCGAAGAACTCCTTGATGGCGGCCACCACAGGACGGATGTTGATGAGGGCCTGGGGGGTGATGACGCTCTGATCCTGGCTCTGCAGGGTCATGCGCTCCCGGATGACACGCTCCATGCGGGAGAAGCCGATGCGGAACTGGTTCTGCAAAAGCTCGCCCACGCTGCGGATGCGGCGGTTGCCCAGGTGGTCGATGTCGTCGGTGGTGCCGATGCCGTGGCCCAGGCCGTTGAGGTAGTTGATGGAAGCCAGGATGTCCTCCACCGTGACGGTGCGGCCGATCAGCTGGTCGCGGTCCCGGCGCAGCATCTCCTTCTGCTCCTCCACGTCGCTGGTGGTGTTGAGGATCTTGCAGACCTCGTCAAAGTTGCAGCGCTCGTTGATGCCGCACTCTTCCTTGATGTCGAAGGAGAAGAAGTTCTGGGCGTCGACACAGCCGTTGGTGATGACCTTGACCAGCTTATCCTCCACCTTCAGCACCACGACCTTGACGCCGGCGTTGTCGGCCTGCTCGGCCTTGGCGCGGGTGATCTTCTCCCCTGCCTCGATGAGCAGCTCGCCGGTGAGGGGGGCCACCACGTTCTCGGCGGCGATCTGGCCGGTGATGCGGCGGGCCAGAGCCAGCTTCTTGTTCATCTTGTAACGGCCGAAGCGGGACAGATCGTACCGCCGCGGGTCAAAGAAGAGCATGTTGATCTGGCTGGTGGCGGACTCCACCGTGGGAGTCTCGCCGGGGCGCAGCTTGCGGTAGACTTCCAGCAGGCCCTCTTCCTTGTTCTTGGTGGTATCCTTCTCCAGGGTGGCCAGAATGCGCTCGTCCTCGCCGAAGTAGCGCAGGATCTCCTCGTTGCTGGACAGGCCCAGCGCACGGCAGAGCACGGTCACCGGCAGCTTGCGGTTTTTATCAATACGGACGTAGAATACATTGGAAGCGTCGGTCTCATACTCCAGCCAGGCGCCGCGGTTGGGGTTCATGGTGGCGCTGTACAGGTCGTTGCCCACCTTGTCCTTCGTCGCGCCGTAGAACACGCCCGGAGAACGGACCAGCTGGCTGACGATGGCGCGCTCGGCGCCGTTGATGACGAAAGTGCCCGCCTCGGTCATCAGCGGGAAATCGCCCATGAAGATCTCCTGATCCTTGACCTCGCCGGTCTCCTTGTTCAGCAGACGGGCGGTCACACGCAGGGGCACCGCGTAGGTGACATCCCGCTCCTTGCACTCCTTGATGCTGTACTTGGGGTCCTTGTCCAGACGGAAGTCCACAAAGCTCAGCGCCAGGTTGCCGGTGTAATCCTCGATGGTGCCGATGTCGTGGAACACTTCCTTCAGACCCTCGTCCAGGAACCACTGGTAGGAATTCTTCTGGACCTCGATCAGGTTGGGCATTCCGATGACTTCGTCGATGTGGGAGAAGCTCATGCGCTCGGTTTTGCCGAGCTTTACGGGCTTGACTTTCATCATAAAATCAACCACTCCTTACTTTTATATTCTACGGATGCTGCAAATCAGAGTCGCATTCTGGGGTACTACCATAAATATCGCCGGATGCGCCGTCGGCTTTGGGCGTTTTGCACAAACTTTTCTCGCCGGCGCTCCGCCGAAGCTGCCTTTTTGGCGCATTAGGCCATTATATGATACTCCAAGAGTATACATCCAAAAACCATTGTTGTCAAGCCATTTTTTCGCATTTTTGAGATTTTTTCGATGCATCGTTCCGCGTATGTGAACGCCCGGCAGCGTGTATCTTTTCGCGTTTTTGGGGCTTGATTTTTTGCTTTTTCACGTTCCATCCAAAAATGTTTTGGGTGATTTTGTCCAGATTGCATCTTGCATTCGTCTTTTTGCACAGAGGGCCGGGCTCCCCTGCCCTTGCAGCCGCAAAAAATGCCTCCCGCTGCATGCACAGCGGGAGGCATTTGCTGATTGCTGATTATTTTGAAAGGGTTGGTGATGTGCGGGAAAAGATCAATCGCTGATATAGGGCATCAGAGCGACGTGACGGGCGCGCTTGATGGCGATGGTCAGCGCACGCTGATGGTAAGCGCAGGTGCCGGTCACACGGCGGGGAATGATCTTTGCACGCTCAGAGACGTACTTACGCAGACGGGGCACGTCCTTGTAATCGATGGTGTCGATCCGGTCGACGCAGAAGCTGCAGACCTTCTTGCGGCCGCGGCGCATGGGGCGCGCGGGGCGAGAGCCTTCGGTTCTTTCAAAAGCCATTGCTTATTACCTCCTATTAAAATTTCGATCGATGCTTCAAAGTTCAGAACGGCAGATCGTCGTTGTCGTCGATCACGGCAAAATCATCTGCGCTGCCGGCGGAATAGCTGGGAGCTGCCTCCACAGCGGCCGGGCGGGCAGGCTGCGCGTTCTGGCCGGACGGGCGTCCCTGGTAGGGAGCGCCGGACCCTGCATTGCTGCCGGAATTCTTGGAACCGGCGAAGTGAATATTGTTGGCCACGATCTCGAACGCAGTGCGGTTGTTGCCGTTCTTGTCCTGATACTGGCGGGTCTGGATGCTGCCGTCGATGGCGATCAGACTGCCCTTCTGGAAATACTTGCAAACAAATTCCGCCTGCTGACGCCAGGCGACGATGTCGATAAAATCGGACTGGCGCTGCTCGCCCTGACGGGCAAAGCTGCGCTCACAGGCGATGCGAAAGCTCGCAACGCTGACGCCGCTCGTGGTGGTGCGGAGCTCGGGGTCGGCCACAAGGCGGCCCATAATGGCGACAACATTCAACATACAACGGCCTCCTTGATCGCAGGGCGATCAGTCTTCCTTAGCAATGATCAGGCTGCGCATGACACCCTCGGTGATCTTGTACACGCGGTCCAGCTCGGCGGGGAACTCGGGGTTGCTGGTGAAGTTGATCACAGTGTAGACGCCCTCGTTCTCGTCGTTGATGGGGTAGGCCAGGCGGCGCTTGCCCCACTCGTCAATGGAATCGATCGTGCCGTTGGCCTCGATCAGAGACTTGAACTTGCCGACCAGAGCGGCAGTAGCCTCCTCGTCGAGGGTGGCGGTGGTAATCAGCATGGTTTCGTACTTTGCCATTTTGTTGCACCTCCTTTTGGACTTAAGGGCCTCTTGCGAGGCCAAGGATCCGCAAAAGAACCTCTTTTGCGGGGCCGTCTTTACAGACAGCAATTCATTATAACAAGCTGCGGGCAAATTGTCAATCACCTTTTTTGGATTTTTTGGGGAATCATGGCTTTGGCCCGGAGCTTCCGCGCTTTTTCTGTCCCTTTCCCGGTTCTGCCCTTCCTTATATAAAGGAATTTCTCAGAACACCCGCAGCGCCCCCTGCTCCCGCAGAGAAAGCAGATGGCAGCTGCCCGGGCCAAAGACCGCCTCGATGCCGCGGCGGTAGTGCTCCAGCCTGTCCTCGGGGACAAAGGCCTGGATGGTGCCCGCAAATCCCCCGCCCTGCATCCGCCAGGCTCCGCCGCCGCCCTCCAGCAGGTACTGGCTCAGGGCCAGGGCCACCGAGAGGCTCTGGCGCAGGGGGTTGTCCGCGCAGTAGACGTTCTGGCAGAGGGTGAAGGAGTCGTGGCCGCTCTCCCGCACCAGGGCCAAAAAGTCGGAAAAGCGGCCTTCCCGCAGGGCCCGGTCCTCGGCCAGGGCGCGGGGGTTCTCCTGGAAGAAGTGCATGGCCCGCAGCACCGCCCGGTCGCTGCACCTGCGGCGCAGGCGGGGCAGTTCGGCCCAGAATTCCTCCGGTTCCACCTGGCCCAGCACCGTCTTGCCGAAGCAGGCGGCCACCGCCTCCATCTCCCGGCGGATGGCTGCAAACTCCCCGGTGAGCTCGCTGTGGCTGCCCCGGGTGTCGGTGACGCAGAGGGCCATGCCCGGCGGCAGCAGCCCCTGGGTGTGGATCTTCTCGATGCGGGGCGCGCCGGGGTCGGCAAAATCCGCAAAGACCACCCCGCCCACCGCGCTGGTCAGCTGGTCCAGAAGGCCGCTGGGCTTGCCGAAGTAGTAGTTCTCGGCATACTGGCCGATGCGGGCCCGCTGGGGCGGGGTGAGGGAGCCCCCAAACTCCCCGTTGATCATCGCGGCCACCGCCATCTCAAAGGCGGCGGAGCTGGACAGCCCCGACCCCCGCAGCACATCGCTGGTGGTATAGGCGTCGAAGCCCCCCACCGGCTGGCCCGCCGCCCGGAACCCCTCGGCAATGCCCCGGATCAGGCTGGCGGAGTGGGTGGACTCCCCTTCTTTGGGCTCGGGCTCGCTGAGGTCGATGACATCCAGTTTGTTGAACCCCCGGGACTTGACCCGCACATAGGCATCCTCGTTCCGGGCCACCACCGCCACCAGGTCCAGGTTCACCGCCGCCGCAAGGCCATAGCCGTGCTGGTGGTCGGTGTGGTTGCCTCCCAGCTCGGCCCGCCCGGGGGCGGAATAGATATGTACCGGCCGGTTTGGGCCATAGTACCGCTCGAACTCCTCCAGCGCGGCGCACCAGCGCGCCCGCTGACGCGCCAGCACCGCCGGATGCCTGCCGTACAAGCCGCCCAGCAGCTCGTCCCACTGCCCGGCTGCGATCTGCTCCCTGCACGCGCCGCTGGTCGTATACTCCATGCCGTCCTTTGCCATTCTTCGCCCTCCCAAATACCGCATTTTGTGAATAATGGATTTTAGAAGATGGATTTATTTTAAACCCATAACCGGTATTTTTCAATTTGGTTTGGGCCCTGAGCGGAAAATTTGTAGTACCGCGCAAAAACATATATGTACTTTTGTTGAATTTGCAGGGGAAAGTGTGTTATACTGGGTTTAACGTACACGGGCGCCGAGAGGGGGAGCTTTATGCCGGACGTTTATAAGCAATCTTTCAAGCAGAATTATACCAGCAATATCGAGCTGTCGATTTTCAACTGCGGGCTGGAGCGATGCGCCCCCGGCCATGCCTGGGGGCCCGGCATCCGGGATCACTACCTGATCCATCTGGTGCTCTCGGGCAAGGGCAGCTTTCATTCCGGGGACCGCACCTGGGAGCTGGTGCCCGGGGACATGTTCTATGTTTCCCCCAACCAGCTGATCTCCTACACCGCCGATTCCCAGCAGCCCTGGGAATACTGCTGGGTGGGGTTCAACGGGGCCTGCGCCCACAACCTGGTGACCCACCTGCCCTTCACCGACGCCGAGCCGGTGCACCGCACCCCGGACCCGGCGGGGATGCGCCGGGCCATGGAGCACATCTTCCAGTCCCGGGGCATGAATCCCCAGGACGAGGCGGCCATGGTGGGGTATCTGTATCTCTTCATCGCCGCGCTGATGCGGGAGACCGGAGAGCGCAAGCCCCACAACACCAGCTCCTCCAGCCAGTATGTGCTGAACGCCATCAAGTTCATCCAGTTTAACTTCTCCCACGATATTTCCATCGACGATGTGGCCAAGAGCGTGGGGGTCTCCCGCAGCCACCTCTACCGGGTCTTTATGAGCAACCTGGGCAAGAGCCCCATCGACTACCTGACCGAATACCGCATCCACGAGGCCTGCAAGCTGCTGCGCACCGGCGGGCTTTCCATCGCCGAGGTGGCCATCTCGGTGGGATTCTTCGACCAATTCTATTTTTCCCGGGTCTTTAAACGGGCCATGGGGATGCCCCCCAGCCGGTACATAGCCGCTCAGCAGGCTGAGGCCGCACCGGCTGAGACGCTCCCCGCCGACAGCGCCCGGCCCGAATAAGTCCCAATAAGGAGGAACCATGCCTTTACAGAAAAACCAGATCCTGCCTCTCTCCATCGAGAGCCTGTCCAGCGACGGCAGCGGGGTCGCCCGCTGGGAGGGAGAGGCGGTCTTTGTGCCGGGCGCGGTGCCCGGGGACGCGCTGCGGGTGCGGATCGTCAAGGACTGCAAGCGGTATGCCTTCGGCATCATCGAGGAGGTGGTCACCCCCTCCCCCGACCGCATCCCGCTGGACTGCCCGGTGGCGGGCCCCTGCGGGGGCTGCTGCCTGCGGCAGATGGACTACGCCGCCGAGCTGCGGGAAAAGCAGGGCTTTGTGGCGGACGCCTTCCGCCGGATCGGCGGGCTGGAGCTGCCGGTGCTCCCCATCCTGCCCTCGCCGGAGGTGGACCGCTACCGCAACAAGGTACAGTTCCCGGTGGGACGGGACAAAAACGGCAAGGTCTGCATCGGCTTTTACGCCGGGCGGACCCACCGCATCGTCCCCTGCCCCGACTGCCTTTTGCAGCCGGGCATCCTGAACGAGATTGCAAACGCCCTCTGCGGGCTGTTCGAGCAATACGGCATCCCCCCTTACGACGAGGAAAGCGGCAAGGGCCTCATCCGGCACATCTTTTTGCGGCGGGGAGCCCACAGCGGCCAGATCATGGTCTGCCTGGTCTGCACAAAGCCCGCCCTGCCTCACGCTGAGGAGATCACCGCGGAGCTTCTGCGCCGCTTCCCCGCCGTGACCACCCTGCTCATCAACTGCAACGACCAGAAAACCAACGTGATCCTGGGCCAAAAGACCCTCACCCTTTACGGTCCGGGCTATATCGAGGACACCCTCTGCGGGGTACCGGTGCGGCTGGGACCCCTCTCCTTCTACCAGGTGAACACCCTGGGAGCGGAGCAGCTCTACGGCGTGGCGGCAAAGTATGCCGCCCCCACCGCCGAGGACCTGGTGCTGGACCTCTACTGCGGCATGGGCACCATCGGCCTTTCCATGGCCGAGCAGTGCCGGGCGCTGGTGGGGGTGGAGATCGTGCCCGAGGCCATTGAGAGCGCCAAGCAGAACGCCGCCCGGATGGGCAAGGCCATTGCCCAAAAGAGCCGCTTCCTCTGCGCCGACGCGGGCCAGGCGGCCCAGCAGCTGGCGGCGGAAGGGCTGAAACCGGACATCATCCTTTTGGACCCGCCCCGCAAGGGCTGCGACGAGGCCACCCTCTCGGCGGTGGTGGAGATGGCCCCCCGGCGGCTGGTCTATGTGAGCTGCAACCCCTCCACCGCCGCCCGGGACGCCGCCTGGCTGCAAGAGCGGGGCTACCGCGCCCAGCAGGTCCAGCCGGTGGATATGTTCCCCCGGACAAAGCACGTGGAGTGCGTGGTGAGTTTTTCCAAACAGTAACCAGGAGGCGGCGGGATGGCCAGCAGCTATTACAAGCCCTGCCCGGAGCTGGACCGGTGCAATCAGCTGATCGAAGAATACTGGTTCTGCGGGGAGTATGCAAAATGCTTTGCCGGGCATCTGGAACTGGCAAAGCAGGGGTATCCTCTGGCAGAATGCCAGGTGGGGTATTTCTACCTCAAGGGGCTGGGGGTGGAACAGGACCTGGAACAGGCGGTGTACTGGACCACCCGGGCCGCCCGCCACGGCGACTGGGACGCACAGTACAACCTCGCCTCCTTCTATGAGCAGGGCGCCGGCCTTCCGGCCGACCCGGAAAAGGCCCGCCGCTGGTACGCCCTGGCCGCAAGGCAGGGGCACGCTCTGGCGCTGGAAAAGTGCCGGGCGGAGGGAATCCCCTATGCTTCCGAGATGGGGTAAAGCGCAAAAACCGCTCTCCCAACATCCAGCCAGCACAGCAAGAGCCCCGCACTCTCCGGGACAGTCCGGGGGTGCGGCTCCTTTTCAGCTTATGTGCGATCGCTGTATACTATCCAGCGTTACGAATCTCAGCTGATTCAGAATGCTGGCAAGGAAAGCCCCATTGTATTCCCATCCATACAGGAATAATGGCAAAATTCGTTTTGCTTGATGTTTATAAAACGGGCTTTCTCCTTCGCTACTGTTCAACATTGACGAAGGTGAGGGCTTTTTTGTCGTTCCGCTTGTATCTCTTCCAAATTCGTGTTATGCTACGATTACATAGTAGTAAAACTTCCATCAAAGAGAAGGTGCCATTCCATGAAACTCATGACCCTCCATATCCAGAACTTCAAGCGCCTCCAAAGT
>CALXGY010000054.1 GCA_944387955.1 uncultured Faecalibacterium sp.
CAAAATCCATGTATATCCTCTTCTTTCTCTTTCCTGCATCTGTGCAGAGAAACGGCACGGCATTGCGTCCGACAAGGGCTTATGCTATCATTTCTTATATAGAAATACCGATGGAGAGGTGATTCCCATGGAACTGCGAACCCTGCGCTACTTTTTGACCGTAGCAGAGGAGGAGAACATCACCCGGGCAGCCGAGCTGCTCCACATGACCCAGCCCACCCTCAGCCGCCAGCTGATGGAACTGGAACGGGAGGTGGGCTCCACCCTCATCCTGCGGGGCAAAAAAGGGGTCGGTCTCACCGAGGACGGGCTCTTTTTCCGCCAGCGGGCTCAGGAGATCGTCGAGCTGGCCGACCGGCTGGAACAGTGCTTTGTTCAGCGGAACGATACGGTCAGCGGCATGGTGGTCATCGGGGCCACCGAGTCTGTGGGCAGCCGCATTCTGGCAAAGCTGATCTGCCGGTTTGCTGAAAAATATCCGCTGGTACAGTTTTCCCTTTACAACGAGACAGCGGATGTCATCAAGGAGCGGCTGGACAAGGGCCTGGCCGATGTGGGGCTCCTGCTGGAACCGGTGGACATGCAGAAATACGAGTACATCCGCCTGCCACAAAAGGAGACCTGGGGCATCCTGATGCGCGCCGATCATCCTCTGGCGGAAAATGAACAGATCACCCCCGCCGAGATCTGCCCCTATCCCCTCATCCTCCCTCTGCGGGAAAATGTCCGAAAGGATATCCTCAACTGGCTGGGAGCGGAGGAACGGGATCTGCGGGTGCCGCTGAGCTACACCCTTTTGTCCAACGCCGCGCTGCTGGTGGAGCAGGGGTTGGGATGCGCCTTCTGCCTGGACGGCGCGCTGGGGGTACGCAGCAGTCCGGACCTGAAATTCATCCCGGTATCCCCGGAAGAAACCACCCGCAGCGTTCTGGCCTGGAAGAAAAACCAGCTCTTCTCCCCTGCCGTCTCCCTTTTTATCCAGGAGATGCAGATGATGCGCGCTCAAATGCAGCCTTGAAAACCTCTTTCCGGCGGCAGGCTTTTTTCGGCCTGCCGCCTTTTTCGGCTTTTCATCCATGCTTTTGACGCATTGTTTTTTATAATCAATAGGTATTAGACATTCTTTCAAAAGACTTCTATACTAAAGCCATCCCGGGCAGCGGAACATGGAAGGGACTCAAACCGGCATGATTCGGCCGCCTTGCACAAAGAGGACTTTATGGATGATTTGAAGAATGCATTTGCTCAGGCCTTGATCCTCTCCTACTCCTATTCCGGAAACACCCACCGGATCGCCCGGCAGCTTCAAGCCCTCACCGGGGCCGACTGGCGGGAAATTTATCCCAGGCAGCCCTACCCGGTCCCTTTTCCGGAACTGCTGGAGCAGGTACGCCGGGAGATAAATACCGGCTTTCGTCCCCAGCTGCTGCCCGGCGCACCTTGCCCCCGCCCTTATTCGATCCTCCTGGTGGGAAGCCCCAACTGGTGCGGAACCATCGCGCCGCCGCTGGCTGCCTGGCTCTGTCAAAATGATTTTTCCGGCAAGACGCTCTTGCCCTTCTATTCCCACTGCGGCGGGCTGGCCGGGGATCTGCGCCGGGACATTCAAACCCTTTGTCCCCGGGCAGAGGTAAGGCCGCCGCTGGCCGTGCTTCAGGACGGCGGCAGCTCTCTGGACAAAACCCTTTTGCAATGGCTTTGGCAAACCATACAAATCTAAAAATAAAAGGAGAATACGGATGCAGTACACAACGTTAGGAAATTCCGAGCTGAAAGTTTCCCGCATCTGCATGGGAGGCATGGGCTTTGGCGATCCCAAAAACGGCCAGCACAGCTGGACCCTGGGGGAAGAGGCCTCCCGCGCCATCATCCGGCAGGGGCTGGAGGCGGGGATCAACTTCTTTGATACCGCCATTGCCTACCAGAGCGGCACCAGCGAGCAGTATCTCGGCCGGGCTCTGCGGGACTTTGCCCGGCGGGACGAGGTGGTGGTGGCCACCAAATTCCTGCCCCGCACCGGGCAGGAGATCGAAAGCGGCGTTTCGGGCCAGCAGCACATCCGCCGGATGCTGGATACCAGCCTGAAAAACCTGGGGATGGACTATGTAGACCTGTATATCTATCACATGTGGGACTATCAGACCCCGCTGTATGAGATCCTGGAGGGGCTCAACGAGGCCGTGAAGGCGGGCAAAGCCCGGTACATCGGCATTTCCAACTGTTTTGCCTACCAGCTGGCCAAGGCCAACGCTCTGGCGGAAAAAGAGGGCTTTGCAAAATTCGTCTCGATCCAGGGGCACTACAACCTGATTTTCCGGGAGGAGGAGCGGGAGATGGCGCGCCTGTGCGCCGAGGACAACATCGCCATGACCCCCTACAGCGCCCTTGCAGGCGGACGGCTGGCAAAACTCCCCGGCGAAAGCTCCAAGCGGCTGGAGGAGGACAGCTATGCCAAGCTCAAATACGACGCCACCGCCCGGCAGGACGGGGTCATCATCCAGCGGGTGGCTGAGCTGGCCCAAAAGCGCGGCGTCTCCATGACCGAGATCTCCCTGGCCTGGCTGCTGACCAAGGTCACTGCCCCGGTGGTGGGGGCCACCAAGCCCCACCACATAGAGGGAGCGGTCAAAGCCGTGGAGCTGACCCTCACGCCGGAGGAGATGGAGTATCTGGAGGAAGCCTATGTTCCCCATGCCCTCGTGGGAGTCATGGCACAGAATACCCCTGCCGCCGCGAAACAAGCCCATGTCTGGTCCACCGGAAATCAGAAAATTCAGGCCTGAACTCTCTTTGGGAAACACCTATAAGACGCAAAAGAACCAGGAAGCCGCAAACTTCCTGGTTTTTTCTGTGCATCTATTTCCGCGGTCCGGTTCCGCTCATTTTCTGCGCTTTCGGCGCCAGAGCACCGCGGCCAGGATCAGTGCAGCAAGGATTGCCCCGGGCAGTACAAAATCTGCCGGGCCGCTGCTCACAAAAATTGCGGTGGGGCCGTCCGCCCCGCCGATGACGCCGCCTATGGGAAACATTCTGTGTTCTCCCTCCTTCCCGGTTTGAAGGTCACCAGATGTCCGGGTCGGCCCCCTGGTCTGCCGCTTCCTGCGCAGACTGGGCCGCGCCCCGCTCGTGTGAAAGTTCTTCCTCAAAGCCCCGCAGCGCCGCAAAGGGGCTGAAGATCTTGGCCCGGCTGCCCGGCGTCATCCGCGGATACTCCCGGGGCGACTCGGGGCGGGACAAGGGCAGGATATCGGCGTATTTTTTCCGGACGAGCTGGGCCTGCCTGGTCTTTTCCCAATCGGCCATGCCCTCACCCCTTTCTCATTCTGCCTTGTGGCCGCCGATGCGGCCGTTGCGGTCCCGCATGGTGGCGCCTTCCAGATAGTTGGTGCCCTTGAGCACCGCGTTTTTGCCGAATTTTTTCTTGAGGTCCAGCAGGGTTTCCTGGAGATTCTTCTCCTTTTCCAGCCGGGCGGTATCGGTAAAGAGGTCGGTCTGGAGGATTCCCTCATCCTTGACCACCCGGTTGGCCGTAAGGTTCAGCCGCCGGATGGTCAGTTTGCGGTCGGCGATCCGGTCAAAGAGTTCCAGAACCGCCGCTCCCAGCTGGCTGCCCAGATTGGTGGGGGCATCCAGCCGGGCGGTGCCGTGGGCCGCCTTGGGTACTCTGCGGCCGTAGCGGTCCACCAGCACCGGGCCGCGGTATCCGCCTTTGTCGCAGTTTTCCCGGTCATAGCCGATGTCCAGGGTCAGCCCGTCGGTGGCAAGGCCCTTGTCGGTGAGGTGGTAGACCAGGCTGTCCGCCATCTCCTGTACGACGATTCGGGCCTTCTCATAGGGATAAGGGCAGGAAAGCACCTGCCCTTCGCTGAGGCTATTGCTTTCCGGCTGGTAGGCGTTGATCTCCTTCATGCCGCAGGGCTCAAGCCCCCAGGCGTGGTCGATGAGAATTTCAGCGTTGACCCCAAACTCCTGATACAGCAGCTCCTGTCCGGTGAGGCTGAACCGTGCCAGTTCCCCCATGGTGTGGATTCCGTGCTTTTCCAGCCGGCGGACCGTGCCGGGGCCGATCTGCCAAAAGTCGGTCAGGGGCTTGTGGTCCCACAAAAGATACCGAAAGGATTCCTCGTCCAGCTCCGCGATCCGCACCCCGTCCCTGTCCGGCGCGGCGTGCTTGGCGGTAATGTCCATCGCCAGCTTGGCAAGATAGAGATTGGACCCGATGCCCGCCGTGGCGGTGATGCCGGTGGTGCGGAGCACCTCCTGGATCATGGTCCGGGTCAGCTCGTGGGCGGTCATCTTGTAGTGGTCAAGGTAGGGGGTGGCGTCGATGAACACCTCGTCGATGGAGTAGACCAGGATATCCTCGGGGGCGATATATTTGAGGTAGCTGCCGTAGATCCGGCGGGAAACCTTTTCATAATAGGCCATGCGGGGCGGGGCCACCAGATAGGCCACCTCCAGCGAAGGGTCCCGGGCCAGGGCCCCGGCATCCCAGGAGGAAGCCGCGAGGCAGTATTTTCCCTCCCGCCGCAGGGCGGTGCGGTTCCGGATGGCCGCTTGCAGCCGCCCGGCGTTGACCTGGCGGACCCGCTGCACCACCTCGAACAGCCGCGCCCGGCCCGGGATGCCCAGCGCCTTCAAGGAGGGGGAAACCGCCAGACAGATGGTCTTTTCGGTGCGGGAGGCGTCCGCCACCACCAGATGGGTGGTCAGCGGGTCCAGCCCCCGGGCCGCACACTCGGCCGAGGCATAGTAGGATTTGAGGTCGATGGCAAGATAGGTGCGCGGCTTGGACATGCTGAGAGTTCCTCCTTCCCCGTCTTTTT
>CALXGY010000055.1 GCA_944387955.1 uncultured Faecalibacterium sp.
TGTTCCGAGCGCAGGCCAACGACCGCCCGCAGATGCTGCAGTCCGGCCATCTGAAGAACGCGGACCAGTGCTGCTGCCTGCTGCGGAGTATGGCATGCATCCAGCACCACCGGCGGACGCTGGCGGATCACTCGAATGCTGCTCTGATTCTCCACTGCGGCCAAACCTGCCAGGATTGCTTCGTCCTGGATGTCCAGACCTGTACGCCAGAGCGCAAGAGCAAGTTCTACCGCGACCGCTGCATTAAAAGCTGCATGCCGGCCCAAAAAGGCAAGCGGGACTTCATATCCGCCATAATCGATCTGGCTGGCGAACCGTTTTGCTTTGAGGAAAGAAAGATCTTCCGGGTCTGGGACCACCAGCGAGCAGTCGCATTTGCCTGCCGCGACGATGATCTCGGTCAGAGCTGCTTTTGGCTGTTCCGGGGCTGTTACGCAGATGGTGCCTGCCCGCATCACCGCAGCGGCGTCATGGGCTAACCGCTCAATGGAACGTCCGCTGCCATCCGGGCCGATGTGAGTCACGGCGCAAACCGGCATTTCCGTCAATGCCGCAGCAAGCCCTGCATCCGGAAGTTCTACCACTGCAATGGCGCAGCCTGCCTGTGCAAAAGAGCGGCAGGCAACTGCCAGCTCTTCCGCCGGGAGCGGCAGCACTTCTTTTTCAGACAGGGCCGCCACCGACGCCGTGTAAATAGCTTCTTCTGCCGGCTGGCCGTCAACCATCACCCGCGTGTTGAGGGGAGAACGCCCTGCAGTATACAATCCGGTGCGCAGCCCTGCGTGATGCAGGATAGATGCAATCAAAAATGCTACTGTGGTGCGTCCTGCTGTGCCTGCGATGCCCACATAGCGCATTGAGCTTTCCGGCAGGGCCTGTTTCAGCTGCTCGACCGTGGCAAAGCCTTCCGGACAGTGGGACAGAAAATCATTTGCCTGTTGAAGGGTCATAGAACTTCATTCCTTTCGATGCAGATACAAAATCACGCACATCCGCCCAAGGCAGAGCAGCAGCAATCCTGCAAAGAGACCTGCCATCACCCCGGAAAAGTCCAGCCAGACATCGGTCAGCTGGCTGCTTCGTCCGGAGGTAAACATCTGCAGCGTTTCATCACACAGAGCCGTAAGCAGGCCCCCTAGTATCGGCCAGCTGATGTGCCGCACAAAATGCTTTGTATAGACCCGAAGGCAAAGCATCAGCAGAAAACCTTCCAGTGCATACTCACAGAAGTGGGCCAGCTTTCGGATGAGATGCTGGGTCAGCCGCTGGGCAAGGCCGGGCATTCCCAACCGGGTCAGCCCGGACTGCAGCAGGCTCAGTACCCGCCCGCTGGCCGCCTGGGACTGTTCTGCCACCTGCAGAGAATTGGAAAAGATGAACCAGATGACCCCCAGCAATCCCAATGTGAAGAGAATTCGGCAGACAACAAGCCAAAGAGGCGTTTTCAGATCGTTTGTGTTCAAAAGACCTCCTGTCCGGTTCAGCCCAGAGCCTTGATACTCTGCTCAATATTGGCGAGCTTATCCTGGCTGCGGGCATACTTGGCACGGATGTCCTCCACCAGAGCCGCCGGTGCACGTTCCACAAACTTGGGGTTCGCCAGCTGGTTCTGGAACATTGCCATTTCCTTTTCGGCCTTGGCTTTTTCCTTATTCAGACGGGCCAGTTCCTTGTCGCGGTCGATCAGCTCCATCATCGGGATAAAGCCACGGGCTGCGTGGGTGGAAACCTGGACCATGCCGTCGGTGCTGCCCTCATACTTGGCCGTGAAGGAAACCTCGGTCGCAAAGGCAAACTTTGCCAGATAGACCTGGGCCTGCTCGTAGGGGGTAGGATCGGCGGTCTCGATGATCATGCTGGTCTTCTTGGCCGGGTGAACATTCATCTCGGTACGCATGGTACGAACCGCTTTGATGAAATCCATGACCTGCTCAAAGGCCGCTTCTTTCTCCGACCAGTTGTGGGCTTCGTCCACAGTGGGCCAGCTCTGGGTCATGATGGTCTCGGCGCTGCCGGGCAGAGCCTGGTAGAGCTCCTCGGTGATAAAGGGCATAAAGGGATGCAGCAGCTTGAGCGCCTTGTCCAGCACATAAACCAGCACGCGGCGGGCAGTATCTGCCTGGACTTCATCGCCCGAATTCAGGCGGGGTTTTGCAATCTCAATGAACCAGTCGCAGTAGACATCCCAGATGAAACTGTTGATCTTGGCGGCAGCAAGACCCATCTCATAATGCTCCAGATTGTCGGTCATGGCACCGGCCACCTGGTTGAGCTTGGTGAGTACCCACTTGTCGCTCATATCCAGCTGTTCCTCTGCCGGCAGGCCGGGGACAAAGTTCTCGGGCAGGTTCATCAGCACAAAGCGGGTAGCGTTCCACAGCTTGTTGGCAAAGTTGCGGGCAGCCTCCACCTTCTTCTCACTGTAACGCATATCGTTGCCCGGGGTAGAGCCGTCCACCAGCATGAAGCGCAGCGCATCGGCACCATACTTGGCGATGACCTCCAGCGGGTCAATGCCGTTGCCCAAGGACTTGGACATCTTGCGGCCCTGGCTGTCCCGGACGATGCCGTGAATGCAGACCGTGTCGAAAGGAGCCTTGCCGGTATAGGCCAGGCCGGAGAAAATCATGCGGCTGACCCAGAAACCGATGATGTCGTAACCGGTCACCAGGGTATTGGTGGGATAGAAATACTTGAGATCTTCGCTTTCCTCATTGGGCCAGCCCAGAGTGCTGAAAGGCCACAGAGCCGAGGAGAACCAGGTATCCAGGGTGTCCGGGTCCTGGGTCAGGGCAGTGGAACCGCACTTGGGGCAGCTGCAGGGAGCAGACTTTGCCACCACGGTTTCGCCGCACTCATCGCAATACCAAGCCGGAATCTGATGACCCCACCAAAGCTGACGGCTGATGCACCAGTCGCGGGTGTTCTTCATCCAGTTCATATAGTTCTTGGTGAAGCGCTCGGGCACGAACTTGATCTCGCCCTTCTCAACGCTTTCGATGGCAGGCTTTGCCAGCGGCTCCATCTTGACAAACCACTGCTTGGAAACCATCGGCTCAATGGTGGTCTTGCAGCGGTAGCAGGTGCCGACCTCATGCTTGAGGGGCTCCACCTCTTTGAGGTAGCCGCCCGCTTCCAGATCCGCCAGAATGGCTTTGCGAGCCTCCATGGTGGTCATGCCGGCATACTTGCCGCAGTCCAGCACCTGGGGCTCGTTGACCGTGTTCTTCCCTGCTGCAAACAGCGCATCCGCAGCTGCCTTATCCGCCGCGCCGGTCATGTGGCCGTCGTAGGTAAAGACCCGCATGATGGGCAGGTTGTGACGCTGGCCGACCTCAAAGTCGTTGGGGTCATGGGCGGGCGTGATCTTGACCACGCCGGTGCCCTTGGTCATGTCGGCGTGCTCGTCGCAGACAATGGGGATTTCCTTATTCAGCAGCGGCAGGATCACATGGCAGCCGTGTAGATGAGCATAGCGCGGGTCCTCGCCGTTGATGGCTACTGCAGTGTCGCCCAGCATGGTTTCGGGGCGGGTGGTAGCCAGCTCCAGCATCTCGCCGGTCTCTTTGACCGGATAAAGCAGATGCCAGAAGTGGCCGTCCTGCTCCTCATATTCCACCTCAGCGTCCGAGATGGAGGTGTTGCAGTGGGGGCACCAGTTGACCATCCGGTTGCCGCGGTAGATCAGCTTCTGGTTGTAAAGGCGGACAAAGACCTCCTTCACAGCATCGGAGCAGCCCTCGTCCATGGTGAAGCGTTCCCGCTCCCAGTCGCAGCTGCTGCCCAGCTTCTTCAGCTGGCTGACAATACGGCTGCCGAAACGGTTTTTCCAGTCCCAGGCACGCTCCAAAAAGCCATCCCGGCCCACCATCTCCTTGGTCAGACCTTCTGCACGCATGGCTTCCACCACCTTTGCTTCGGTGGCAATGGAGGCGTGATCCGTGCCAGGCAGCCAGAGTGCCGCGTAGCCCTGCATCCGCTTGGTGCGGATCAGGATGTCCTGCATGGTGTTGTCCACAGCATGGCCCATGTGCAGCTGGCCGGTGACGTTCGGCGGCGGCATCACAATGGTATAGGGTTTCTTGTCCGGATCGGCCTTCGTGTGGAAGTAGCCGCCGTCCAGCCAGAACTGGTAAATTCGATCCTCCACCTGGCTGGGATCATACTGCTTTGCAAGCTCTTTCATCGGTGTTCCTCCCTTTCGGCGGCTTTTAAAAGACCGCCCTGTTCTGATGAGGTGGGGTGCAAAAAAGCCGCCCCACGGAAGTTCCATGGGACGGCTGTAAAATTTCAACCGCGGTACCACCCAAATTGCGCCGGCATGAGAACCGGCGCCCCTTGATGCTCCGGTAACGTGGAGCAGCCCCGGAGAAGGCTAGGCAGACGCTTCACCTTCTCTGCTCAAAAGTGACAGTGTGCCGCACTGCCTTACCGGACTTTCACCTTGCCCCGGCTCTCTGAAAGGAGAAAACAGCACACACTCTTTTTCATCGCATTTAATACAAAGACTATAATGGATTTTGGGCGCTTTGTCAATCATAAATTTCCGAAACAGGGGCAAAAAGGATTTTCCCAATTTCGCCGCATGCATCTTTTCTTTTGCATTCTTCCGCGTGTTTTTGGCGAAAATCCCAAAACTTTTTATGCCCGCTTGACAAGGCTGGATTTGGTGGTAAAGTTAAAAAAATTTATCTATTATTTATACCCAGGGAATTTTCTTCCCTTTTGGATTTGAGAAAAGGAGTGTTCTGTACAATGAATTCTCTGCGCAAGGTATGGTGCCGCATCTATCAGACGGGTTTCCGCATAGCTTTGCCCTTCCTTCCGTACCGTGAGCCTGCTCTGCTGAAAAACATGGATGCTGTGGCGGATCTGCTGGCTAAAAAGCAGCTTTCTCCGGCACTGATCGTCACGGATAAGGGAATTTCTTCTCTGGGACTGCTGGAAGGGCTGCAGAAAGCTCTGGAAAGCCGCGGTGTGGATTATGTTGTCTTTGACGAAGTGACCGCCAATCCCACCATCTATAATGTGGAGGCTGCACGGCAATCCTATCTGGAGCACGGATGCAAGGCCCTGATCGCCTTTGGCGGCGGCTCCTCGATGGATTGTGCCAAGGCCTGCGGCGCACGGATCGTAAAACCCCGCCAGACTGTTCAGAAGATGCGTGGCCTGCTGCACGTCCACCACCGCCTTCCCACCTTGATCGCTGTGCCTACCACCGCGGGTACCGGCAGTGAAACTACCTTGGCCGCCGTCATCACCGACAGCAATACCCACCACAAATACCCGATCAACGATTTCAGTCTGATCCCCCACTATGCGGTGCTGGATCCCCAGGTCACTGTGGGGCTGCCCAAAGGACTGACCGCCACCACCGGCATGGATGCCCTGACCCATGCCGTAGAAGCTTATATCGGACGCAGCACCACTGCTCATACCCGCGCTATGGCAGTAGAGGCAGTACAGCTGATTCGCCAGTACCTCAAGAGAGCTTACGACGATGGTTCAGATCTGGAAGCACGGGCCAAGATGCTCCGGGCTGCTTACTGTGCAGGCATCGCCTTCACCCAGTCCTATGTGGGATATGTACATGGCGTTGCCCATTCGTTGGGCGGCCAGTACGGCACGCCTCACGGATTGGCCAATGCGGTTATTCTGCCCTGGTTCTTGGAAGAATATGGGCCCAGTTGCCACAAAAAACTGGGCAAACTGGCCCGTCTGACCGGTATCGCACCTCAGGATGCTTCGGATTCGGATGCAGCCCGCATCTTTATCTCTTGGGTACGCGCTATGAATGACGCGATGGACATTCCCCGTACCCTTACCGGTATTCAGCGGGAAGATATTCCCCTGATGGCCGCACATGCCGACAAAGAATGCAACCCTCTTTACCCGGTTCCGAAGCTTATGGACGCACAGGAACTGGCCCGGATGTACGACCGGATCTCGGAATCCGCTGAAAGGAGTACTGTATGAAAGAAATCGAGAATATCGTAGAAGCACAGCGCAAGTACTTTTCTGCCCGTAAGACCTTTGATCTAGATCATCGGTTGGGATTTCTGCATCGGCTGCATGCCTCTATCCTCGCCCATGAAGACCAGATCAACGCCGCGCTGAAGGCAGACCTGGGCAAATCTGCCACCGAGAGCTATCTTTGCGAGACCGGTATGACCCTGAGCGAGCTGTCCTGCCAGATCCACAATCTGCGCCGGTGGGCGAAACCCCGCCGCCGCTTGACCAATCTGGCAAACTTTCCTTCCAGCGGAATGTCGGTCTATGAACCCTATGGCGTAGTGCTGGTGCTCTCTCCCTGGAACTATCCTTTTATGCTCTGCATGGAGCCCATGATCGGGGCTATTGCCGCTGGAAACTGCTGCGTGCTCAAGCCCTCGGCCTACTCCCCTGCAACCTCAGCGGTCATCCGTACCATTGTCAGTGAAGTATTTCCGCCGGAGTATGTCACGGTGGTGGAAGGCGGCCGGGCGGAAAACACCGCTCTGCTGGAACAGAGATTTGATTATATCTTCTTTACCGGCGGAGTTACTGTGGGCCGTCTTGTCATGCAGAAAGCCTCGGCCCATCTGACCCCGGTTACGCTGGAACTGGGCGGCAAAAGTCCTTGTGTGGTAACAAATGACGCCGATCTGAAGCTGGCCGCCCGGCGGATCGTTTTCGGCAAGTTTTTGAACTGTGGGCAGACCTGTGTTGCACCGGATTATCTGCTGGTGGATGAGCGGGTGAAGGATGAGCTGCTGCGCTATATCCAGGCCGAGATCACCGCACAGTTTGGCGCTGAGCCTCTGAAGAATCCGGACTACGGCAAGATCATCAACAAAAAGCACTTTGACCGGATCTGTGGTCTCATCGACCCGGCGAAAGTAGTATATGGCGGACAAACTCAGCCGGAGGCGCTGCGCATTGCCCCCACCGTTTTGGACAAGGTCGCTCCAGAGGATGCGGTGATGCAGGAGGAGATCTTTGGACCAGTGCTGCCGGTATTGAGTTACCAGACGCTGGATGAGGCGGTTCGTTTCATTCTCAGTCGTGAAAAGCCTCTGGCTCTGTACCTGTTCACAAAGGATCGGGGCATTCAGCGGGATTTTATGCGGTATGTCCCGTTCGGCGGAGGCTGCATCAACGATACCATCATGCATCTGTCGGTGCCGTCGCTGGGATTCGGCGGCGTGGGATACAGCGGCATGGGCAGTTACCACGGCCACAAGAGCTTCCGTACCTTCAGCCATGAAAAGGGCGTGCTGCGCAAGGCCTGCTGGATGGATGCACCGCTGCGCTACCAGCCTTATACCAACGTTCTGTATCAGAAAATTGCCCGTCTTTTCCTTCGGTAAAAGGGGCTGTTGAAAAATAGCTCCGATTCAAAAACAAACTGAATAACGACAAAAATCCGCCGTTCCTTGCTGATTTTGGCAGCTTGAAACGGCGGATTATTTTTTGTTTTTTTCTGATATTCAGGACATCGAAAATTTTTTGGGGTTAAAATTGCGGTTTTTGTCGTTAAATCGCAATTTCATTTTGCAACAGCCCCTATATTTTTTATATCAGCTCAGCAGATCCTGCCGCAGTGCATGGATGAGCCGTTCCATCAGTCCCACCCGATTGAATGGAGTCATGAGGTAGAATCCATCCGCATAGGGCAGCGCCTGCCGCGCTGTTTCAAGAGAGATTTGCAGGGCCAGCTCTTCCCCTTGCGCCCGGTCCAGGCCCTCGTAGCGGCGAATCAATTCCTCATCCAGATGGATGCCATTGATCTCGTTTTCCATGAAAACAGCATTGCGGTGGCTGACTACTGGCAAAATGCCGGCCAGCAGCTTTACCTGAGGGCCCAAAACCTCCCGGGCCTGCCGGAGATTTTCCAGCGCAGCAGCCGAATGGATGGGCTGGGTCAAAAATCCGCTCATCCCGTTGGCGACCTTTTCCTGCGTGCGGCGCAGTTCCACCGCAAAATTGCGGACATTCAGGTTCAGTGCACCAAATACGGTCATGGGGCCGGGCAGCTCCCGCCCGCTGAGCGAGGCAATGTACTGGGCAAGTTTGCGGGAATTGAACTGATACACATTTTTTACCTCATCCCGTTCGGCGGTGGGAATGGGGTCCCCTGTAATGGCCAGCACCTCCCGCACTCCCTCGGCATAAAGGCCCAGCAAAAGGGCCTTGGTTGCATTCAGGTTGCGGTCGCGGCAGGTCATATGAGGCAGAGCTGTAATGCCCAATTCCCGCCGCAATTTACAGGCTACAAGAGAAGAATCCATCCGTGCACGGGCGATGGGACAATCGGCGATGGTAACAGCATCCGCTCCGGCCGCCTGGAGACGGCGTGCGCCCTCCAGATATCCGGTCAGATCCGCCTCTTTGGGGGAGTCCAGCTCTACCGCAATGACCTTTTTGCCTTCCTGCAGCCGCAGAAGAAACGGGTCCTGCGCCGGAACGAGAGACGGTTCCTGTAGGGCAGAAATATCCCTTCGAGCCGGTGCAATGGGCATCGGCGTATTTTCCAGCGCATAGCGAAGCGCCGCAATGTGGGCGGGCGTAGTGCCGCAGCATCCGCCCAGGATGGCCGCGCCTTTGTGGCGCAGAGTACACATTTCCCGGGCAAAATAGTCTGGTTTGCCCTGATAAACCACCCGGCTGCGGGTCACCACCGGATATCCGGCATTTGGCATAAAGGCCAAGGGCAGCCGGATGCCGGTGAATTCCGAAAAGAGCGCCGACATTGCACTGGGAGCCGAAACGCAGTTCAGGCCGACTGCGTCCACCGTGCCGCATTCCTCCATCCGCTGAGCCAGAATCCGGCAGCGCAGTCCTTCCCGGGTGAATCCGTCCGGCTGTACAGCAAAGGAAACCAGAATGAAGGAATCCGGGCATTGGGCCTTGATCCAGGCTGCCGTTTGGGCAATGCCCGCGTCCGAGCTCAGAGTTTCAAAGAGAAAACAGCGGGCTCCCAGCTGCAAAAATTTCTCGGAAATCTCTTTATATACTTGTTCTGCCGGAGTCGCTTCTGTGTCTGGAGCGGGGCCAATGTCTGCAAAAACCACGCACTCCTCCCCTGCCGCCTGGCAGGCCAGATTCCACCCGGCTTCCAATAGCTCCTGCCATCTATTCTGACCGGCAGCTGCCATCCGGCCAAGGCCAAAGGTGTTGGTCTTGATCGCCTGTGCTCCGGCCTGCCGGTATTCCTGGTGAATTTTTAGGATCGCCTTGGGATCGGCTAGATTTGCCTGTTCGCATTCGATCCCGGATGCGGGCGAATAATAGGTCCCCATTCCACCGTCAAACAGCAGGACCTGTTCCTGCAAGAGCTCGTGTACATTTTTCATCCCCTGCTCTTTCCTCCCGTTTCATTCAATAAAGTAAAACTGTTTCCAGTGTACGGGATTTGCAGCAGATGTCAAGGGGCGATCCTTTTGTTCTGCGCTTGCGCTGGTGCGAATTTTGGGATATACTAAACTTTACATTCTCTTTCCGGAGCCGAATCTATCCTGTTTTATCCTGTGTGGCCCTGCAGAGAGAAATACCGGGAAAGCAGTTCTGCCATAGGCTGCTCTCGATAAAGGAGGAATGCGCCATGCGCCATGCAGGGACTGGAAGAATCGAGACTTGCCGTCTGATTCTGCGGCAGCTTTTGCCCCAGGATGCTGAAATGATGTACCACAACTGGGCCAGTGACCCGGAGGTCACCCGCTTTCTGCGCTGGGAGCCTCATAAGGATTCCTGTGAAACATGGGCACTCCTTACCGCCTGGGCTGAACTGTATGCCAACCCGGACTACTATCAGTGGGCCATTCAGGAAAAATCCAGCGGAGAAGTCGTTGGAGCAATTTCCCTGGTCAACAACTGCTTGGGCGAACCTCAGGCACGTACAGGCTGGGCAGATCATACCGGAGAAATCTGGGAACCGGGCTACTGCCTGGGTCGAGCCTGGTGGGGCCGCGGCTATATGACCGAAGCACTGCAGGCGGTGGTGGACTATTGGTTTTCTGAGACCGACGGGCAGTGGCTGGCCTGCTGCCATGCAGTGAACAACCCTGCCAGCGGCGCAGTCATGCGCAAGGTCGGTTTTGTATATGACCATGATACGGTGTATCATAAATTCGACGGCACAGAGATGCCCTGCCTTGCTTATCAGATGACCCGGGAGAGATGGCAGGAACACAAAGAGAAAGCTTAACTTGCCTTCTCCCCTTTTTTAGAGAAAGGAATTACCGTGAGCGAATTATACGATATTTTAGTAGAGACGCCCCCTACCCCTGTGCTGCTTCTGGCGCTGGATCAGGGAGAATGGGACTGTGAGCGCAGCCTGAATGAGCTGGCTGCCTTGTGTGAGGCAAACCATATGGTGGCCGTCGGACAGGTGGTGCAGCGCCGTTCCACCCCGGAGACCGGCACGGTTCTGGGAAGCGGCAAGCTGGAAGAAGGAAGGCTTGCTGCGGAAACCCTGTCGGCGGAGTGTGCAGTTTTTGACGGCGAACTTACCGGCAGCCAGATTCGGAACATTTCCTCTGCTTTGGGGATTGAGGTCATCGACCGGACAATGCTGATCCTCGAAATCTTCCGCAGCCGTGCAGTCACCAACGAAGGCAAGCTGCAGACTGAGCTGGCCCTGCTGCGTTATCGGCTGCCCCGCTTGCAGGGTATGGGCGAGGCCCTCAGCCGCCAGGGCGGCGGCGGTGGTGGTGGCGGCGGAGCACGCCGCGGCGCCGGTGAGACAAAGCTCGAGCTGGACCGCCGCCATGTTCACGCCCGGATCGACGCGCTGGCAGAGCGTCTTGCGGAGATCGAGAAACGCCGGGGTGAGAGCCGCCGGGCCCGGGCAAAGACCGGGATGCCGGTGGTTAGTCTGGTCGGCTACACCAATGTGGGCAAGTCCAGCCTGATGAACGCGCTCTGTGGCCCCAGTGTAGCCGAGGCGGACATGCTCTTCGCCACCCTGGACCCCACCAGCCGCAAGCTGGTGCTGCCCAGCGGGATGGCGGTGCTTTTGGTGGATACAGTCGGGTTTGTCTCCCGGCTGCCTCACAACCTGGTGGAAGCCTTCAAGAGTACCCTGGAAGAAGCAGCCTGGTCGGATGTCATTGTTCGGGTGGCTGATGCATGCGATCCCCAGCGGGAGGAGCAGCTGGCGGTCACCGATGAGGTTCTGGATGGGCTGGACTGCGCAGACATCCCCCGTCTGACCGTTTACAACAAGTGCGACAAACCCGGCGCCATGTCCTTTGACCCGGATATCCTTTTGACCAGCGCCAAGACCGGCTATGGACTGGACGCGCTGCTGCGCAGGCTGGATACACTGCTGAGCGACCGCGTACGCACCATCCGGGTACTTCTGCCCTATGACAAGCTGGGGCTGGCTGGCCCCATGCGGGAACGCGGACGAGTACAGACTGAGGAATATCGTCCCGACGGCCTCTATCTGGAAGGCACTGTAAAACGAGAAGATCTGCACCTGTTTGAAGGATATCTTGTTTAAGAAAAACAAAAACCCCTATAAACACAAAAACCCGCCTGGCAGCGGGCTTTTGTGCATAGAGGGGTGGGAAAGTATATAAAGTGGTGAATCTCAAAGTAGAAAAGTAAAAGCGGACAAGCCGCACACAGGCCAAGGGCCTTCTGTGCTTTGTATTATATCCATTTCTCTTTTATTGTCAAACAATTTTTTTCATTTTTACTTTATCTATCCACTTTACTTTTGTTGATAAGCTTTATATAATAAAACTGTACAGGCTATATTTCCTATGTTTCTCGCGCTTTTGCCATTTTTTACAAGGCAAAACTTTATTTTATAAGAATTTTATCTATTTCAACAGAAATGGAGCAAGGAGGCAATCCACCATGGATGATTTAGACCGCAAAATTCTCGCGCTATTGGTCAAAAACGCTCGCACCCCCGTCAAAGAAATTGCAGAGCAGGTGGCTTTAACCAGCCCCGCAGTTTCCAGCCGTATCCACAAGCTGGAAGCAGACGGCATCATCGGCGGGTATACTGTGACCCTCAACCGCCCGGCTGACCGGCTGTATGTGGACGCCCTGATCAGTTTGTCTGTGGTACCTTCCCGCCGGGAGGAACTGCTGGATCTGCTTTTGAACAGCCGGGAGGTGCTGCAGTGCTACCATGTGACCGGAGAATATACCTTTCTCATCAAGGTCAGCTGCGGCAGCATGCCCCAGCTCGAGCATCTGATCCTCAAGTTCCAGACCCTCGGCAGTACCAGCACTCAAATCATCCTCTCCACTCCGGTGAATCACGGAGATCTGGATGCATTGCAGCTATAAAAAATCAGGCTCTGCGCAATCATTCGGCATTTTGGTTCGTATTGAATACGACCGGACTTCCGACAGGGAAGAATAAACCTCCTTTTGGGAGTGCATACTGATTTCAAGTCCCCTGCCCGAAGAAAACCGTACATTTCTGAATTCTGATCGTAATCAAAGAAAGGACCTTTTTATGAAAAAATTGATTGTTGCCGCTTTGGCCGTGTTTGCTCTTGCCGCTTTGGTGGGCTGCTCTAATTCCAGCTCCAGCTCCAGTTCCTCCTCCAGCTCTGCAAGTTCCGGCTCCTCTTCCGTAGCCACTGAGCCCAAAGATTACAGCCAGATCCTGCATGACGCTCGTGAGGATGAGTGGAATGAAAATCTGATGATTGTCAGCCCTGGCGAAGAGGAGGGCACCTTTACCGCCATCGACGGTTACAGTTCCGATCTTTCCGAGGATGATCTGAACAGCCAGGTCACCAACCTCGTTCTTCCTCTGATTGGACTGGAAGAGGGCGATTATGAGGACTTTGCCATCTCGGTCTCCGGCATCATCACCCAGAGCTACGGCGTTGCTATCGTAAAACCTGCCGAGGGCAAGACCGAGGCCGTCAAAGCCGCTCTCGAGGACTATGTTGCCAAGCAGCAGAGCTCGATGGAAAACTACCTGATGGATCAGTATGAAATCGCCAAGGCCGCCAAGGTTACGGTGGTTCCCACCGGCGAGGTGGTGATGGTCTGCTGCGAAAATCAGGATGCAGTTCTGACCGCCATCCAGGACGCACTGGCCGCTTAAAAACATTTTGTCCGGGCCGCAGCCTTTTTTCAGGCTGCGGCCTGTTTTTTATCTCCAAAATATGGTATACTGCTGCTGTTGTTTCTTCCCGCTTCAGCAAATCACCACAGGAGTACCAATTCCATGAAAGCTACCATTGTTATCCCCAACATCAACGGAAAAGGATGGCTGAAGGACTCTATTGAGTCCATCTATGCCCAGACCGAGCAGGATTTTTCCCTCATTGTCGTGGACAACGGGTCCACCGATGAAAGTTTGGAGCAGGCCCGGTCCTATTGCAGCCGCCCCAATTTTACCCTCATTGAAAACGGGTACAACACCGGATTTTCCCATGCGGTCAACCAGGGCATCGCTCTGGCGGACAGTGAATATGTGGTGCTGTTCAACAACGACGCTTTTGCTGAACCCCAGTGGCTGGCTGAGCTGATTCGTACCGCAGAGCAGGACCCCAAGATCTTCGCCGTCCAGAGCCTGATGATCCGCCACTATGAGCGGGATCTGGCGGACGACGCCGGGGACTATGTTACCTGGATGGGCTTTGCCTGCAAGCGGGGGGATGGCCGCAAGGTTGACCGATATACCCGCAGCAAGCGGATCTTTTCAGCCTGCGGCGGTGCTTCCCTCTACCGAAAAAGCATTCTGGACGAGATCGGCGGATTTGATGAAAACTTTTTCGCTTATTTTGAGGATGTGGATCTGAGCTGGCGTGCCAACAACGCCGGGTACAAGAATTGGTTTTGCCCCACGGCCCGCTGTTACCACATCTGCGGTGCAAGCACAGGAGCGGTGCGCTACAACGCTTTTAAGAGCCTGCAAAGCGGCCGGAACAGCCTGCTGCTGCCCATTAAGAATCAGCCTGCTCTGATGCTGCTGTTCAACAGCCTGCCGCTGCTGGCCGGGTACCTGCTGAAATACTATAAGTTCCATAAACAGGGCTTTGGCTCCGCATGGGATCAGGGAATGCAGGAGGCCTTTGCCATCCTGCGGGAAGGCCGGCTGGGCAAGCGCCGCTTCCGCTGGCAAGACCTGCCGTATTATCTCCACATGGAACTTTGGATGATCTGGAACATGGTCCCCTATCTTTGGTATCGGCTGGTCGTCGTGCGTTTCCACCTGAAGTAAGCTGCAAAACAAGGAAAGCCCCAGGGAAAGCAGTTCTTTTCCCTGGGGCTTTTGACTTATTCAGGTTTTGGAATTTCAGACGGTTTAGGCTGCCTCAGAAGCGGTGCTGTCCGCTTCTTCCTCTTCTCCTTCTTCCTCAGACTCAGAGGAAGCGATTTCAGAAGAAGCAGCCTCCTCGCTGGAAGCGATCTCTTCACTGGAGGCGGTTTCCTCGCTGGTGGGGGCGTTCGGGTCCACGCCAGCACGGATGGCCTCCTGCAGCTGCTGTTCATCCATCATGATGACCGGATTCTGTTCGCTGACCGGTGCAGAGGAGGCGGGCTTTGTCTCGCTCTCGGTGAGGCCGGTCAGATACCAGCTGCCGCCGGAACGGTCAAAGATGTAATCCATATACTTGGTGGGTGTGTCGGTAGAGCTGTTGATCAGATCGCTCTGAGTATTCTGGGGAATATAGCCCACTGTGACATACAGCCGCCCGCCCCGCTTGAACAGGTCGGTGACGGTGGCGCGATAGTAACCCACCACACCGGTTACCGGGATACGGTAGCACTGGGCCGATTCGTCATACTCGATGTCCATATCCTCCATCGTGAAACTGTAATGCTCCAGCTGGAAGGAAGGCCCGATGAGCTTTGCCAGATAGGCGTCCACCTCAATGGCGGGCAGCAGAAGCTGCTCGGTCTCGGGGTCGCGCTCATAACCATCGAAGCCGCCCTGGGTCTCCTGGATGCTGTATACACATCCCCAGACTGCGGCTTCCCGCAGGACCAGATCGTCCAGGTTCTCTATCCCATCAAAAGGAAGCGGATCGAACAGTACCAGGCCTTCCAATTTTTCTTCGTATTCCTGCCGCTGCTCGGTATCGTCAAACAACTGCGCCAGCGCGCCGAACGCAACGCGCAGCATGGTAAATACGCCGACAATCATCAGCAGGGCCATTACCAGGCCCAGACCCTGCCGCCGCCGGCGGCGGTGGATGCGGGCATGCTCTTCCGGGGTCATATAGGTTCTCATGGATTTTTCTCCTATAACATCTGTCTTTTGCCCTTGCTGCATAGGTGCAGATACGTGGACCTTAACAGTATAACACAGATGTAAAACATCATGCTATAGATTTTGTGTGAAAAAATGCTATACTAGACCCAGTTTCTCCGTTTGACCCCTGTCAGACAGGGACCCAAGATAAAGAAAGAAGGGTTTTATTCTCTATGATTCGTTTTACCAATGATTACGGCGAAGGCTGTCATCCGTCCATCCTTCAGGCTATGACCGCAACCAACACTGAAGGAAACCCCGGATATGGAATGGACGAGCATGCCGAACATGCACGCACTCTCATTCGCCAGGCCATCGGACGGCCGGATGCAGATGTTCATTTTCTGGTAGGTGGAACGCAGACCAATACCACTGCCATCGCTGCCTTTCTGCGGCCTTTTGAGGCGGTCATCAGCGCCGAGAGCGGCCATATCTGCGTCCATGAGACCGGCGCCATTGAGGCCAGCGGACATAAGTGCATCGCCTGTCCGGCGGTAGACGGCAAGCTGACCCCGCAGGCCGTCCAGGCCGCCTGCAATGCCCACAGCACCGAACACATGGTCCGGCCCCGGATGGTTTACATCAGCCAAACCACCGAGATCGGCACCTTCTACACCCTCGCAGAACTGGAGGCACTGCGGCAGGTCTGCGATCAAAACGGGCTGTACCTCTACCTGGACGGTGCACGTCTGGGATGTGGGCTGGCTGCCGGAGACGCCGAGCTGGAGGACCTGGGCCGCTTGTGCGATGCCTTTTACATTGGCGGCACCAAAAACGGCGCGCTGTTTGGAGAGGCATTGGTGATCCTGAACCCGGTGCTGAAACCGGATTTCCGTTATCATATCAAGCAGCGGGGCGGAATGCTGGCCAAGGGATGGCTTTTGGGCATTCAGTTTGAGCAGCTGTTCCAGAATGGATTGTACCTTGCACTGGCTTCTCACGCCAACGCATTGGCTCTGGAGCTGAAAGCCGGTCTGACTGCGCTGGGAGTTCCTTTCCTGTGCGACAGCGAGACCAACCAGCAGTTCCCCATCCTGCCGGATGAAGTGGTCAAAGCTCTGGAAAGTAAGTTTGGTTTTGAGGTCAACTGCAAGCCCGACCCCGAACATACCTGCATCCGGCTGGTGACCAGCTGGGCCACCCCGGAAGAAAACGTCCTCGCTCTGCTGGCCGCGCTGAAGAAGCTGCTGTAAGGACTCAGGTCCAGTCCTTCCATACCTCGGGCTGATAGCCGACAGTCGCCTGACGGCCGTTGCGAACGATGGGAGTTTTGAAGAGCTGCTGATTTTCAAACAATTTATCCTCTTTCTGCCAGTCCACCAGTGCATCCAGAAGGGCCAAGGTCTGACGATCCTTGGCATTCGGATTTACCAGCTGCTGCCATCCGCCCAGAGCTCGGGATACATTCTCAAATTCGCCCCTGCTCATCCCCTTTTCTTTCAGGTCAATCATCTGGAAGCGGATGCTCCGTTCCTTGAAATAGCGCTGGGCTTTTTTGGTGTCGAAGCACTTGCTTGTGCCGAAAATCTGAATGTTCATCTTTTTATCCTTTCTGTTTTGTGCAGATTCTCTGCATATTGGGAAGGCGTTCGGTCCAAACTGAGGGTGCAAACTCATTTGCAAAAAGGAGTGTTTGTTATGAAAGCTTTTGTAAACCCTGATCTGTGCATCGGCTGTACTCAGTGTGCAGGTCTTTGCCCCGAGGTATTCAGCATGGACGGAAACCTGGCCGTTGCAATTCCGGGTGAGATTCCGGGGGAGGATGTGCCCCAGGCGGTCAGTGCCGCCGAGGCATGCCCGGTCAGCGCCATCACGATCCAGGACTGAAGCATTTTTTGGAGGACCTGCGCCCGCAGCCCTAAGTAAAGAACAGCGCCCGGTGCCGAACAAGCAGCACCGGGCGCTGTATTTTATCTCCGGAAAACTCGCTGCACTTTAGGACTGGCAGGCAGTGATCAGGCTCATCTTATAGACCTCATCGGCATTGCATCCGCGGGACAGGTCGTTGATGGGAGCGTTCAGGCCCTGCAGAATGGGGCCGTAGGCAGCGTAGCCGCCCAGACGCTGTGCGATTTTGTAGCCGATGTTGCCGGCCTCGATGCAGGGGAAGATGAAGGTATTGGCCTGGCCTGCAACCTTGCTGCCCTTGCACTTGGTCTTTGCGACCTCGGGAGAGACGGCAGCGTCAAACTGCAGCTCGCCGTCCACAGCCAGATCGGGAGCCAGCTCCTGAGCCTTGATCACGGCGTCGTGGCTCAGCTGGACGGTGCCGCCCTTGCCGGAACCCTTGGTGGAGAAGCTCAGCACGGCGACCTTCGGGTCGATGCCGAAGATGGCAGCGGTCTTGGCGGTTTCAACAGCCACCTCAGCCAGCTTGGAAGCCGCAGAGAGGGTAACCTCGCCGGTTGCCTTGTCCACAGAATCCTGATAGTCGATGTTGATGGCGCAGTCGCCCATGGCGATCCGCTTCAGGCCCTCGTCGCCGAAGTCACGGTCCAGAATGAAGCAGGAGCTGACCAGGTGAGCGCCCTTGCGGGTCTTGATGAGCTGCAGAGCAGGACGGACAGTATCGGCGGTGGAATAGGTGGCGCCGCCCAGCAGGCAGTCGGCCTTGCCCATCTTGACCAGCATGGTGCCGAAGTAGTTGGACTTCTTCAGCAGAGCGGTGCACTCCTCGGCGGTCATCTTGCCCTTGCGCAGAGCGACCATGGTCTGCACCATCTCCTCGAAGCCCTCGTAATTCTCAGGGTCGATGATCTCGGCACCGGTGATGTCAAACCCGCCTGCAGCAGCGGCAGACTCGCACTCAGCCTTGCTGCCCACCATGATGACCTTCAGGACCTTCTCGGCCAGCAGCTTGCTGGCTGCCTCAAGAATGCGGGGATCGTTGCCTTCGGTGAACACGATGGTCTTGGGGTTTGCCTTCAACTGAGCTACGAGCGGTGCAAACATATCTGCCATTTTTTATTACCTCCGATGTTGATTGCAGTCTTCTTATCCTCTTGCGCTTGGACACAAGAAACACTTTCTCTTTTATTTTAGCACAAGCATTAAAAAGTTCAAGGTCTCCGACGATCTTTTAGAGAGAATTAAGCTTTCTATATTTTCCCGATGCTGCGGCGCTGACACACCGTGCTTTTTGTGTTATATTTATCAGGAAGGGCCTGAGGGCCTGATCCCGAAAATCATCAAAGAGAGGTGCTGTTGTATGGATCTTGAAACCCTTCGGGCGCAATGCCTGAATTGTACCCGGTGTGAGTTGTGCCAAACCCGTACCAATGTGGTTTTTGGGCAGGGCGCTTCGGACGCTGAGGTACTGTTTGTAGGCGAAGGCCCCGGCCAGAGTGAGGATGAGCAGGGCCTGCCTTTTGTGGGGCGCAGCGGTCAGCTGCTGGACAAATACCTTTTTGCCATCGATCTGGACAGAAACCGCAACTGCTATATTGCCAACATCGTCAAATGCCGTCCGCCCAAAAACCGTGATCCCATGCCTGCTGAGAGTGAAGCCTGTATGCCCTGGCTGCGGGAACAGTTTCGGATTCTGCGCCCCAAAATTGTAGTCTGCCTGGGGCGGATCGCCGCCCAAAGAATGATCGACAAGAATTTTTCGGTGACCCGGTCCCATGGTCAGTTTATCCAAAAAGGCGGGATCTATTTTATGGCCACCTACCATCCGGCAGCACTGCTGCGCCAGCCGCAGAACAAGCCCGAAGCTTTTGGGGATTTTGCCGCGCTGCGTGAGAAAATCCTCGAAGTCTGTACCCATACCTATTAAGGTATTTCCGGCTTTTCCCTTCTGCTTTCCGGCTGTGGCATTTCGCCTTCTTTTTGCATATCTTGTGCCAAAAGAGAGGTGTTTGCTATGGAAACAACGGAAAAACGGCCGGTGGATTTTTTGCTGGGAACAACCACGCCGGCCGGATTCAAAGGTTATTTTGAAGAGCTGAGAAAAGAGGACGGCATGCGGCTTTACCTCATCAAGAGCGGGCCCGGCTGCGGAAAATCCACCCTGATGAAACGACTGGCCCGAATGAGTGACGAGCCGGTACAGCGCATCCACTGTTCCAGCGACCCGGACAGCCTGGATGGAGTCGTCTTTCCGGAGCGCCGTGCCATCATTTTGGACGCTACCGCTCCCCACACCATGGAGCCTCAGGCACCCGGTGCAGATGAGGTTGTGGTGAGCCTGTATCATACCCTGCGCACCGAGCAGCTGCGCGCCCAGCGGCAGGAGGTCTGTGCCCTCTTTGCCCGCAATGCATCTCTGCGTTCCCGTGCTTCCCGGTATATCGCTTCCGCAGGAGGATTGATCCTGGACAGCCGCCGCACCGAGGCATGCAGCGCGGATTTTGAAAAGGTGCGCCGCTATGTCAAACGTTTAAGCGCCCGGCTCCTGCCCCGTACCGGCGGCACAGGGCAGGAACAGCTGCGGCTGCTCTCGGCCATCACCCCCAAGGGGCCGCTTTTTTACCTGAACACGGTCCGGACTCTGGCAAGCCGCGCAGTGGTTTTTCGGGATGAGTACGGCGCGGTCTCCCGTCTGTTGCTGGAGCTGCTGCGGGAGGAAGCGCTGACCCGGGGTTACAGCATTATCACCTGTCCCTGTGCCATGCACCCGGAGGAAAAAATCGACCATATTCTGATCCCTGCGCTGAGACTGGCGTTCCTGACCGATAATTCCTGGCATCCGGTGCAGATAACCGGCCAGCAGACGGTGCGCTGCACCCGCTTTTTGGATCGGGTACACCTGGCAGAATATCGCACCCGCCTGCGCTTCAACGTGCGGGCAGCCCAGGAGTTGGTGCAGCAGGCCATTGCGCTGATGGCCCAGGCAAAGAGCTGTCATGATGAGCTGGAAAATTATTATCGGGCAGCGGTGGATTTTGACGCGGTGGAGCAAATCACCCGTGAATGTGCACGGATGCTGGGGCTGCCCATGGAGGATGCGCAGAGCTAAAAATTCAGGGGACGTTAAAGCCAAAGCGGAGGTGAAAGGCTTTGAAGGAAATTCGTCTTGCGGTGCGGCAGCTGGTGGAATTTTTGCTGCGCAGCGGCAGCATCGACAGCCGCTTTACCGGGTTTGACCGGGCAAATGAAGGCTCGCGCATCCACCGCAAGCTGCAGAAGGAAGCCGGCGAGGGCTATCAGGCCGAGGTTTTTCTTTCCGCCAAGCGCACCGTGGAGGGAATCGAATATACCATAGAGGGCCGGGCGGACGGCATTTTTTCCGATCCGGAAAGCGGAGTGGTAATCGATGAGATCAAGACTACGGCCGTCCCTTTCGATCAGATCCAGGAGGAGATGAACCCCTGTCACTGGGCGCAGGGTATGATCTATGGGGCAATCTATGCCCAGCAGAACGGGCTGGAAAGTCTGTCGGTGCGGCTGACCTATTATCAGATTGACGAGGGAAAGATCCGCCGCTATCTCCGTCAGTATTCGTATGAGGAGCTGGAGCGTTTCTTCTCAGAGCTTTTGGAGCAGTACCTTCCCTGGGCTCGCCGGGAACTGGACTGGGCCGAACAGAGAAGATCCAGCCTGGAAGCTCTTTCCTTCCCTTACCCGGCTTACCGTCCCGGCCAGCGCGCGCTGGCTGGGGAAATTTACCGCGCCTGCCGGGCCGGAAAAGAGGAGGGCCGGAAAGGCGGCACCCGTCTGTTCTGTCAAGCCCCTACCGGCATCGGCAAGACCATGAGCGCCATCTTCCCTGCCCTGAAGGCGATGGCACAGGGGCAGGGAGACAAGATTTTCTATCTCACCGCCCGCACCACCACCCGCGCCGCCGCTGAAAACGCAGTAGCCCTGCTTCGCCGCAGTCAGCCGGGGCTCTGCCTGCGCAGCGTGACCCTGACCGCCAAGGAGAAAATCTGCCTGTGCAAAAACCAAGCCGGGCGGCCCGTATGTATGCCTCAGACCTGTCCCTATGCAAACGGGTACTATGACCGTATAAAGAATGCTCTGGCCGAACTGCTGGACCAGGGGTGCAGCTATGATCGCACCACATTGGAACAGATGGCCCAAAAGCACACGGTCTGCCCGTTTGAACTGGCACTGGAACTGAGCGAGTGGTGTGATCTGGTGGTAGGCGACTACAATCACCTGTTTCATCCAGTGGTTCGTCTGCGCCGCTTTTTTGATGGCGCAGGCGATTGGATCTTTCTGATCGACGAAGCCCACAACCTGCCCGACCGGGCACGGGAAATGTACTCGGCCTATTTTCTCAAGAGCAGTTTTTCCGCCGCAAAGAAAGCACTGGGGCCGGGCCGAAGCCGTCTCAAAAGCGCTCTTGGTGCGGCGGATCGGGCGATGCTTGCCGCCCGGCGGCGCTGCGAGGAGCTTGCTCCCCGGCGCGGGCAGCAAGCGGCTCCTTCTCCGCCAGACGCTGTTCCAGACACCGAAGGTCCCGAGCAGCTGACGCTGGAGCCGGAAACCGCTCCGGTCAAAACTCCTTCGGTTTCGCTGACATTGCCGGAACCTCTCTACGCCCAGGACGGCATTCTCTTTTTTGCACAGCTTCCGGAAGAGCTGCTGCGGCCCATGCAGTCGCTGCTCCCGATCCTGCAGGACTGGCTGGAAGAGCATCCCGAAGGTGCAGCGCACGAGGCCATGCTGGAACTTTATTTCAGCCTGCACGACCTGATGCGCACTGCCGGTCAATACGATACCCACTATGTAACCCAGCTTTGTGCCAGAGGCAGTGAGCTGGAACTGCGGCTGCTCTGCCTGGACCCTTCCGCTTTTGTGGACAGCTGCCTTTCCGCCGGGCGGGCGGCTGCTTTGTTCAGTGCCACATTGGCCCCACCCAGCTATTACCGCGAGGTGCTGGGCTGCGCCGACGCCCGGGCCGTAGCGCTGCAAAGTCCTTTCCCTCAGAAAAATCTGGGGCTTTTTTGCCTGACGGGGATCTCCACCCGCTATCGGGACCGGGAAGCCAGCATCCGCCCTATCTCGGATGCCCTGGCTATGCTGGCCGGGAGCCGGTTGGGCAACTATCTGGCCTTTTTCCCCAGCTATGCTTATCTTAAAAAAGTCCACGCAGACTTTTCAGAGCGTTATCCTCAGATTCCTACTCTCGTACAGGAAAGCGGGATGGATGAAGCCGGACGGGATGCCTTTCTCGCACGATTCACCCACTCTCCTGATCGGACGCTGCTGGGATTCGGGGTACTGGGCGGAGTGTTCGGCGAAGGCGTGGATCTCACCGGCGACCGGCTGATCGGCTGTGCAGTGATAGGGGTAGGCCTGCCCCAGGTGAACCCACGGCAGGAGATGCTGCGCCGATACTATGACGAGAAGAACGGCGAGGGCTTCGACTACGCCTACCGCTGCCCGGGCATGAACAAGGTGCTGCAAGCGGCAGGCCGGGTCATCCGAACCGAAAGCGACCGTGGAGTTGTGCTTTTGCTGGACGACCGCTTTCTCCGTGGAGATTACCGGCGGCTTTATCCCCCTCACTGGAACCACCTGACCTATCTGAGTGATACCGAAGCACTTCAAAAGAAACTGGAGGAATTCTGGGCGCAGCCGCCTGCTCTTTCCTGATTCATTCTGCCGGTTCGGACTGCTTGACAGCTCCGCGCCGGGTAGGATAAAATAGGCCTGTAATCAAGATAAGTCATATCGCTTTATCGGACGGAATGTCAAACTTGGAGGATACTCTGTGAAGATCATCAAAGTCAAATGTCTGGCCCCTACCCGGCTGGATAACTATCTGATGCAGCAGTTCCCTGCCCTGAATCCGGGGCGGCTGAACAAAGCCCTGCGGGAAAACAAAATCAAACTGAACGGCAAAAAGCAGCCTCTTTCCACCCGGGTCATGGCAGGAGATGAGATCAAGCTGTTTATTTTGGACGACCAGCTGGAGGCAAACCAGCGAGTGGAAGGCCCTGCCTGGAAAAATGCCCGGTGCCCTGCCGAGGTGGTTTACAACTCGCCCCAGCTGCTGGTGGTCAACAAGCCTGCCGGACTGCCGGTGGACGGTCCCGAGGACGATACTCTGCTGAACCGCGCACTGCTCTATCTCAGCAAAGAGAACGAGTACAGCGAAGAAAGCCTCTACCAGCCCGCACTGTGCCACCGGCTGGATACCGGCACCAGCGGCCTTGTGCTGATCGCAAAAACGCCGGAGGCCGAGCAGGTTTTGCTGGAAGCCATTAAAGAGCGTCAGGTCCGCAAGACCTACCTCTGCGTGACCTTTGGCCGTCCCCTGCCGCCGGATGGCACCCTGGGCGGCTACCTGCTCAAGGATGCAGACCGGGGCTTGGTGCGCATTCTGGAAGAGCAAAAACCGGGCGCCAAAGAGGTGCGCACCGAGTATGAGACGCTGGCGGTCTCGGGCCGTCTGGCTCTGCTCAAGGTGAGGCTGATCACCGGACGCACGCACCAGATCCGCGCTCACATGGCCAGCATCGGCTGCCCCATCCTGGGCGACAGCAAGTATGGCAACAACGCTGCCAACCGGGAACTCAAGCTGAAGTATCAGGCGCTGTGCGCCTGGGAACTGGTGCTGCCCAACTTCACCCAGCCGGATTTCGCATCCCTCAGCGGAAAATCCTTCCGCGCTCCGAAACCCTGGTATTACAGCCAGATCCTTGACGGTACCCTGAAATAATCCAGCGGGCATAAAAGGCTGAATATGCGTTTACCCTTCTGAAAACGAGAAAAAAGTGCTGTAAAGTGTCTAAACTTTGCAGCACTTTTTCTTTTATTTACAATGATTTTTTGAGATACTCAGAAAAATTATCTGCCGAATTTAACCTACTTTGGCAAGAATCCTCTTTTGTGTTTTTGAAGGCAAACGGCCCCTGCATCATTCGTTTCCGGACGTATTTTTCAGGGCGGATTCCACTGTGTCAAACTGAGCGCGGTAAAGTTCACTGTAATATCCACCTCGCTGCATCAGCTGGGCGTGGGTTCCGCATTCGGCCACTCTCCCATCCCGCAGCACCGCGATCTGATCCGCATTCTGGATGGTAGACAGGCGGTGGGCGATGACAAAGCAGGTACGGCCTTCCATCAGCTTGAGCATGGCTGCCTGGATGAGCCGCTCGGTGCGGGTGTCTACGTTGGAGGTCGCCTCATCCAGAATCAGCATCGGCGCATCCAGCAGCATGGCACGGGCGATGGTCAGCAGCTGGCGCTGTCCCTTGGAGATGCTGGCTCCGCCGTCCTGGAGAACCGTATCGTACCCTTCCGGCAGAGACTGGATAAACCGGTCGATCTTGGCCGCTTTGGCTGCGGCGCGTACCTGTTCCAGGGTCACCTCCGGGCGGCCATAAGCCAGGTTTTCAAACACGGTTCCGGTAAACAGCCAGGTGTCCTGCAGCACCATGGAGTAAGCCCGGCGCAGGCTGGCCCGGGTCAGCTCTTCAATGGGCTGACCGTCCACCCGGATACAGCCGGTATCCGCATCATAGAATCGCATCAGCAGATTGATGACCGTAGTTTTACCCGCACCCGTGGGCCCGACAATGGCCACTACCTGGCCGGGTTTTGCTTCCAGCGTAAACTCCCGCAGCACCGGACGGGACGGGTCGTAGCCAAAGCCGACCTTTTCCAAAGAGACGGCTCCTTTGACATCGGTCAGTTCCCGGGCGTTTGGAGCATCCGGCTCTTCCGGCTTGGCGTCCAGCAGCATGAACAGCCGCTCCGCCGCAGCGAGAGCGGACTGAAGCTCGCTGATGATGTTGGCGAACTCATTGATGGGCCCGGAAAACTTGCGGGAGTACAGCACGAAGGAGGAAACATTGCCCAGGCTGATGCCGCCGCCCATATAGAGCAGCGCGCCGAAAAAGCTGACTAGGGCCAGCGACAGATTGTTGATGAAGGTAACGGTGGGGCCGGTAGAACTGGAGAAGGAGTCTGCCGTGCAGTTGGCCTCACAGGCATGTTGGTTGCGCTGCTCGAACCAGTCCAGAAAGACCTCTTCCCGGCCGTAGGTCTTGATGGTGCGCAGCCCGCCGGTCATCTCCTCCACAAAGCCGTTCAGCTCGCCGAGACTGGCCGAGCGTTCCCGGTAGAGAGGCCGTACCCGCCGGGAGCGGTTCTGGGTAAACCAGACCGAGATGGGGATGGTCACCACAAAAATCAGGATCAGCTTTGGGGAAATGGTCAGCATCATAAAGAAAGAGCCTGCCACTGTAATAAGACTGGTCAGCATCTGCACCAGATCGTTGGAAAGCGATGCGCTGAGAGTATCCACGTCGTAGGACAGCACACTCAGAATGTCGCCCACCGCGTAATCATCATAAAATCGAACCGGCAGCCGCATGAGGTGGGCGTAGGCATCCCGCCGCAGCGCATAGACCACATTCCGGCTCAGCCGAACCATCAGCATGGAGAGCAGATAGCTTAAAACAGCGGACAGAATGTAGAATACCAGCATCAGCCGGGCATAGTAAAAGACAGTGTCAAAATCCACCTTTCCGGGCCCAGGTCGAATGGCGTCGATGGCATAGCCCGACAGCTTGGGTCCCACAAGAGCCAGTAGGTTGCTGGTGATGCTGAGCGCAGCGGCCAGAATCAGCAGCCATTTGTACCGACCCAGATACTTCCACAAACGTTTGAGAATGGCGGCAGTTCCTGCTTTGGGCCGCTCAAAGGCCTGACTGGGGCCGCTGCGGCCCATTCCGGTATTCTTTGCCATTTACTCCACCTCCCCCATCTGGATCTGTGCGATCTCTCTGTAGCTTTCGCAGCTTTGCATCAGCTGTTCGTGGGTATCGCAGCCCACGATCCGCCCCTCTTCCAGGACCAGAATTTTGTCCGCATTCTGAATGGAACTGACCCGCTGGGCCACAATGATCTTGGTAGTGCCTGCAAAATCCTGTGCCAGAGCCCGGCGCAGCGCGGCATCGGTTTTGTAATCCAGTGCGCTGGA
>CALXGY010000056.1 GCA_944387955.1 uncultured Faecalibacterium sp.
TTTTACCGGGCAGGAGCAGCGTTTTTTGTATTATTCAGACTTTATATTCCGATTTGTACAGTCTCTTTCGTCTTTCCGGTCTGATTCTGAAGGATCTCCTCACAGCTCAGGCCATACTTGCGGGCAATGTCCTTGGCATAACTGAGGCCGTCCGGCACCGCCCGCAGGATGCGGTAGCTGCGCACTCCCTGTTCTATGTCCGCCATCTGAGCCACCAGGTTATCAATGCATCCGGTGCGGCCGGGGGTGGCGTTGAACCGCTCCACCTGCCTGGTCAGCTCGTGGATGTGGGTCACATAGATGCCGCCGCAGCCGATGACGGTCAGGGCGCAGAGGATCTCGTCCGCAATGTAGCTGCCCTCCAGCGGGCTGGTGGAGCTGAAACTTTCGTCCATGAGCAGAAGGTCGGTGCTCCGGAGCTTGTGCAGGATCTCCCCCATCCGGGCGCACTCGCTTTCCAGCCGTCCCTGGCCGTAGTTGTCCTCATCCGATGTGGGAAAATGGGTGTAGATGCAGCCCACCGGGCTCATGGCCGCCGCCTGGGCCGGCACCAGCAGCCCCAGCTGGAACAGCGCCTGGGCCATGCCCACCCCATAACAGAAGATGGATTTGCCCCCGTGGTTGGGGCCGGTGAGCAGGTAGAAGCGGCCCTTCTCGTCAAATTCCAGGTCGTTCATGACGATGGGCTCCCCCTTTTCGGAGCGGAGCGCCAGCATCGGATTATAGACCTGTGTGAGCTTCAGCGCCTTTTCCTCCATGGGGCGGATCTCGGGGCGGCAGAGAGGGCAGCCCAGCTCCCGCAGCTCCATCAAGAAGCCTGCCGCCGCCGACAAGAACCGCAGATCGTCCATCAGCCCGATGAAAAAGTCGGTTTGGTCCTGGAAGTAGCGGTCGATCATCGGCTCCCAGCTGCGGATGGTGCGGGCGAAGGCGGCGTCCAGCGCACGGCAGACCGCCTGGTCCAGGGCGTGTTTTTCCTCTTCCCGGGCGGTCTTGGCAAGGTTGGCAAAGCCGGACATGCAGACCATGGGGTCGGTCTTGTCCCGGCCCAGCAGCCGGTCCATCACCCCGCCGGGGCGGTACTTCTCGGTATTGATGGAGACCAGCCCCACATCCGAGACCTGCAGGGTGCCGTCCAGATTCACCCCCAGGGTGATGCTTTTCACATGGCCGATCTGGTACTCCACCTTTTTCAGCTGGGCGCAGAGGCTGCGGTATTCCTCGCTGTTGTACCGCTGCAAAATGGCCGCCCGGAGGGCCTGCATCCCCTGGCTGCGAGGCTCCAGCGGCTCCAGGAACTGGCGGAACAGCTCCACCAGCTCGAGATACATCTCCAGGTACCGGGTGGAGGCCAGGCCGCTCTCCAGCCCGGAGGAGCCGCCATGCAGCACCTTGCGCATCTCGCAGGCATCCCGGATCAGCGGCAGCGCCTGATGCACCAGCTCCAGCAGGGGCGGGCATTCCACAAGATCCGCCACCACATCCAGCCGCCAGGCCAGCACCTCGGGATCGGTGGTGAAGAACTGTTCCAGCCGCAGATCCGCCAGCCCGCGGCAGCTCTCCCGCCGCACCGAAACCATCTGGTCGATCTGCAGGGTGTGCAGGAAACTGGAATCCGGCAGCGGCGCGGCCTGGGGCGGGGTATTGGGCGGGTACAGCAGCCGGAAAGATGCCCGGGGCGGCTTTTGCTGCCCAGCCGGATCGGTGATCCATTTTGCCATGAAGATTCCCCCTTGCCCGGTGCTTGGCCGGTCTTGTACTTTGTTTCCATTAAATACCTTTTTTCCCAAAATGTCCAGTGAAAAACACCAAAGGCCGCCCCGGCCCGGCGTTTTCCGGGTCAGAGCGGCCTTTGCGGTTTAAAAGAACAATCCAGGAAGCATAAGAGAATCAGACGCCCAGAGCTGCTGCGCGCAGCTCACGGTCGTGATGGTAACCTACATACATACCCGGCTCCAGCAGCAGGCAGGCGCCCTGATCGGCGGTATAAGCCGGCCAGTTGGTCATGCCGCGATGGTTGGGGTCGCCAGTGTGGGCGAAGGTGGTCCAGGCGCCCAGCATCTTCTCGGACAGCGCCAGGCCCTCATCGGTGGCGCCGTTGCCCTGGGCGTGCAGCTCTACATTGCCGAACACAAAGGGCACCTCGGAGCAATGCCAGGGCAGCAGGCCCCCCAGGGTCGGGAACTCATAGGTGAAGATGTAATTGTAGGTGGGGGCCCCGCCTGCGGCGTAGGAAGCGCCGCGGACTGCCAGCACCTCCAGCTCTTCGGCGCGGTAGCCGTCCAGGGTCACGAACAGAGCATCCACGATGGGCTTGTTGGGGTAGGCCTTGCGGAAGGCCGCCACCACTGCGTCCTTCTTGTCGCCGAACTTCTCGGCCAGCTTCTGCTCCACCGTGGCCTCGTCCCAGCTGTTCTTGGCGCCGTCGCCGCCCATCACCAGCGAGAAGGCGTTGGTGGTGACCTCGGCAAAGACGTTGCCGATGATCATGGGGATCTCGGCGCTCACATCGCCGCCGTTTTTCCAGGCGTTGGCGGGCAGCAGCTTGCCGTCGTAGACCGGATACCAGCCGATGGTCCGGCCCAGCTCCTGGCCGGCCTGGGTCTGGGCAGCGGTGGCGGCAGCCAGCAGCTGCTCATAGGGCACCGTCTTGAGGGCTTCCACATCGCCGTCGGCCAGGCCCAGCTGAGCGAAGGTGTAGCGGGCGGTCATCTTGGAATCCAGCTGAGGAACGCCGGAGACGCCGCAGCTCTCGCAGATGACCTTGTGGAACAGGCCCTTGGCCGCGGGCATCTGCATCAGGGTCAGGATCTTGCGGCCGCCGCCGGACTGGCCGAAGAGGGTCACATTGTTCGGGTCGCCGCCGAACTGGGCGATGTTGTCCCGCACCCACTCCAGCGCGGTGATGATGTCCAGCATGCCCAGGTTGCCGGTGTATGCGTACTGGACGCCGTAGGCCGACAGATCCAAAAAGCCCAGGCAGTTGAGCCGGTGGTTGATGCTGACCACCACCACGTCACCGTTTTCGCAGAGGTTATGGCCGTCGTGGCAGGGCATCTCGATGGCGGAACCGGTGGAGAAGCCGCCGCCGTGGAGCCAGACCATGACCGGCTTTTTGGCTTCGGGGCTGGTCTCGGCGCTCCAGACGTTCAGGGTCTGGCAGTTCTCGCCCGACAGCCAGAAAACATGGGGGTTCAGGATCTCGGCGTCGCTCAGAGAGGAAGCGGTCTGGGGGCACTGGGGGCCGTAGACGCAGCAGGTGCGCACCCCTTCCCATGCACTGGGACGCCGGGGCAGCTCAAAGCGGCCGGCCGTTGCATAGGGAATGCCGCGGAAGGTGTAGATTCCCCGGTCGATGAATCCCCGTACCGCTCCGGCTGCGGTCTGAACGATGGGCTCGTCCATCTGCAGCACCATGCGGGCAGGCTCTTCCTTCTTCTTGAACAGATCGGTCAGGGCGGAAAGGCAGTTTTCCTCCTCCAGCGGCTGGGCCGCGGCGGCGGAAGCGGGCAGAGCGCCCCCCGCAAGGGCGGCGGCCGCTGCTCCGGCCAGGATGGAGGACTTCATGAAATTGCGGCGCGAGACCTTTTTCATTCTTTTCTCTCCTTTTCTGCTCGGATATTCGGTTGTTCATCTTCCATTGCCGGATTTCTCCGGCAAGGTATAGGCTCCAAAAAGGGCCCGCCCTCCCCTTCCGCCCGGGATACCGGGCGGTCACTCTCTCTTCTCTCACGCAAATCCATTTTTCCAAGGGAAGGGCGGGCGGTCAGCCCCGGCGGGGCAGGCAGCTGTTCCAAACCGCTCCGCCGGGGCGAAAACCATTCTGATACACGCTGCCGATGGTCACGCCGTTTTTTGTCTGGCTGTACTCTTGTTAGTTCTTTTTCTTGACCGGCTCGTCATTGTAGGTCAGATAGACCAGGATAAATGCAGCCACAACAGCCGCCAGAGAAATCACGATGGAAGCGACCATGCCGCTGATGTCATTGGTTGCAGTGTTGATGTAGGCAGTGTAGCCGAACACGCCCATACCGGCCATCTGGTAGCTCTTGCAGAAGATGCCCATGAAAGCGCCGGCCACAGCGCCCACCACACAGGTGATGATGAAGGGCTTCTTCTTGGGCAGGGTCAGACCGTAGATGGCGGGCTCGGTGACGCCGGCGATGCCGGAGATCAGAGCCGGAGCGCAGAGGCTGCGGATCTTGGGATTCTTGGTCTTGATCCAGATGGCCAGAACCGCGCCGCACTGTGCGAAGGTGCAGCCGAAGGTACCGGTCAGGATGCTGCTCTGGCCCTTGGTCATCATGTCATTGAGGGCCAGCGGAACCAGTGCCCAGTGCAGGCCGAACATAACCAGAACCTGCCAGAATGCGCCGGCCACCAGACCCATGATGATGCCGCTGGTGTTGGCCAGGAAGGTGAACAGGGTGCCCAGCAGATCCGAAGCAATGGAGGCGATGGGGCCGATGACCCACAGGGTCAGGCAAAAGGTAACGGTGCAGGTGATCAGAGGAACCGCGAACATCTTGAGGGTGTCGGGGATGTACTTCTTATACAGCTTTTCAAACCAGGCGGCAAAGGCCACGGCGCAGATGATGGGGATAACCGAGGAAGCATAGTTGCCGGAAGAGGGCATCACAACGGGGATGCCGAACACGCTGCTGATGTCGTAGCCGCCGATCATGTAGGGGTACAGCAGACCGGCGCCGATGACCATGCCTTCCAGCTCAGGCAGACCGAACTTCTTGGAGGCGGTGTAGGCCAGCAGGATGGGCATGAAGTAGAAGAAGCCGTCGCCCAGAGAATACAGGACATTGTAAGTAGGGCTGGAGCCGTCGCTGGCCAGCACGCCGAAGGCCACCAGCAGAGCCAGAACGCCCTTCAGGATACCGGTGGCAGCCAGAACGCCCAGAGCCGGGGTGAACACGCCGGTAACGATGCCGACAAAGGCGTTGAAGGGGCTGACCTTCTCTTTGGGAGCATCGCCGCCCTCGATGGCGCTGCCGTCCTCATTGACCGCGCCTGCGCCCTGGATGTGGGCCACCGAGAGCACTGCGTCGTAGACGTCCGCCACCTGGTTGCCGATGACCACCATATACTGGCCGCCGCTCTGGATGACCGTGACGATGCCGTCGGTATCCTTGAGGATCTCGGTCTGGGCCAGGCTCTCGTCCTTGAGCTTGAAGCGCAGACGGGTGACGCAGTGGGTCAGAGAAATGATGTTGGACTTGCCGCCGACATTCTGCACAATAATGCGCGCAAGACCATCGTATTTGCTCGCCATAAGCTGATTCTCCTTTTTTGCTTTCTCGTAGGTTTGTTCCTCCAGCTCCACCCTCACCTGTCCGCTGCGAAGGCTG
>CALXGY010000057.1 GCA_944387955.1 uncultured Faecalibacterium sp.
GGGGCCCAGTTGATAAAAAAGGAGATACGACTATGAGCAGAGTCCTCATCATCGGCTGCGGCGGCGTCGCCTCGGTCGCCATCCACAAGTGCTGCCAGGTCCCGGAGGTTTTCACCGAGATCTGCATTGCCAGCCGCACCAAGTCCAAGTGCGACAAGCTGGCCGCCGAGCTTGCCCCCAAGACCTCCACCAAGATCACCACCGCCCAGGTGGACGCGGATAAGGTGGACCAGCTGGTGGCCCTGATCCGCAGCTATCAGCCGGATTTGGTGATGAACATCGCGCTGCCCTACCAGGATCTGACCATCATGGACGCCTGCCTGGAGTGCGGGGTCAACTACATGGACACCGCCAACTACGAGCCCGAGGACACCAACGACCCCGAGTGGCGGGCCATCTACGAGAAACGCTGCGAGGAGAAGGGCTTCTCCGCCTACTTCGATTACAGCTGGCAGTGGGCCTACGCCGAGAAGTTCAAGCAGGCGGGGCTGGTGGCATTGCTTGGCAGCGGCTTTGACCCGGGCGTGACCCAGGCCTACTGCGCCTACGCCAAAAAGCACGAGTTCGACACCATCGACACCATTGACATTCTGGACTGCAACGGCGGCGACCACGGCTACGCCTTCGCCACCAACTTCAACCCCGAGATCAACCTGCGGGAGGTCAGCGCCCCCGGCAGCTACTGGGAGAACGGCCGCTGGGTGGAGATCCCGGCCATGAGCATCAAGCGGGAGTACAACTTCGACCAGGTGGGCCAGAAGGATATGTACCTGCTCCACCACGAGGAGATCGAGTCCCTGGCCAAGAACCTGCCCGAGGTGCAGCGCATCCGCTTCTTCATGACCTTCGGCCAGAGCTATCTGGACCACATGCGCTGTCTTGAGGATGTGGGCATGCTCTCCACCACCCCCATCATGTACGAGGGCAAGGCCATCGTCCCCATCCAGTTCCTGAAGGCGCTTCTGCCCGACCCCGCCAGCCTCGGCCCCCGCACCAAGGGCAAGACCAACATCGGCTGCATCTTCACCGGCAAGAAGGACGGCAAGGAAAAGACCTACTACATCTACAACGTCTGCGACCATCAGGAGTGCTACCAGGAGGTGGGCTCCCAGGCCATCAGCTACACCACCGGCGTGCCGGCCATGTGCGGCGCTCTGATGCTGCTCACCGGCAAGTGGACCGAGACCGGCGTACACACGGTGGAAGAGTTCGATCCGGACCCCTTCCTGGATGCGCTGGACAAGTACGGCCTGCCCCGGCGTGAGAGCTGGGCTCCCGCTCTGGTGGACTGATGAAAGCAGCACAGAAGGACACCCGCCCGCCCTTTGCGGGCCTTTCGGAAAAGGACCTGGACGCCCTCTGCGCGGCTCTGCCCACCCCCTGTTATCTGCTGGACGCAGCCATGCTGCGGCGCAACGGGGAGATCCTGGCCGGGGTGCAAAAGCGCACCGGCTGCAAGATCCTGCTGGCTCAGAAGGCCTTTTCCAACTTCGATCTGTACCCGATTCTGGCCCCTTATCTTGCGGGCACCGAGGCCAGCGGCCTGTACGAGGCGCGGCTGGGCAAGGAGGAGATGCCGGAAGGGGAGGTGCACGTCTTCTGCGCCGCCTACCGGGACCAGGACTTTGAAGAGCTCCTGCACTGGGCGGATCACATCCTCTTCAACTCTCCGGCCCAGCTGGCGAAGTTCGGCCCCCGGGCCAAGGCCGCCGGGAAAAGTGTGGGCCTGCGGGTAAACCCCGAGCGCTCCACCCAGGAGGGCCACGCCATCTATGACCCCTGCGCCCCGGGCAGCCGCCTGGGCACCACCCGGGCCCAGTGGGACGCGGCGGCCGCCGAAAACCCCGGCCTTGTGGAGCTTTTGGACGGGCTGCACTTCCACACCCTCTGCGAGCAGGACGCGGACGCCCTGGCGGCCACCCTGCCTGCCGTGGAGGAGAAGTTCGGGGACCTCTTGCCCCGGATGAAGTGGCTCAACTTCGGCGGCGGGCACCACATCACCCGCCCGGGGTACGATGTGGCTCTGCTGGAAGGGTGCATCCGCAGGGTGCAGAAAAAATATGGGGTGGAAGTCTACCTCGAACCGGGGGAGGCCTGCGCCCTCAATGCCGGGTATCTGGTCACCACCGTGCTGGACACCCTGAAAAATGGGGAGACAGACCTCGCCATTCTGGACATGTCCGCCGCCTGCCACACCCCGGACGTTATCGAGATGCCCTACCGCCCGCCCCTTTACGGCGCGGGAGAAGCAGGGGAAAAGCCCTGTACCATCCGTCTGGGCGGGCCCACCTGCCTGGCCGGGGATATCGTGGGAGATTACAGCTTTGACGCGCCTCTTTCGGAGGGGGATAAGCTGATCTTCGGAGACATGGCCATCTATTCCACCTGCAAAAACAACACCTTCAACGGGATGCCCCTGCCCGAGATCTGGGCGCTGGAGGAGGACGGACAGCTGCGCTGCCTTGCCCGCTTCGGCTACCGGGACTTCAAGTACCGCCTGGGCTCCCGGGGGGAATAAAACAGCAAACCCCGCTTTCCTCGAAAAAGGAAGGCGGGGTTTTTGCGCCCCGCCCGCCGGGTGCAAAAAATGGAGGAATGTGGTACAATAAACAGGTAAGAGTTCCGCGGGGAAAATCGCGGGAGAGGGAGGCTTGCCATGCAGCTGTTTGACCGTATCCGCCCGAATCTGTTCCGCCCCCTGGCGGGGGCAAACCGGGCCATCTATGCAGAGCTTCTGCTTTTGCTCTGGGAGGAGTGCCGCCGCTCGGCGGATTACAGCCTGCCCCGGGCCGAGATGGTGACCCGGGCGGAGGACTTTTTCACCGCACTGGCAAAGCCGGTGGCCCTGGAGCAGGAGGAGCCGGAGGATGCCCCGCCCCAGCCCACCCGGGACGCCCATCTTTTGGCCCTGGGGGCGCTGGCGCGGCTGCGGCGGGCCGGCTGGCTGGAGGAACCGGCGGGGGACTACGACTCGGAACCGGCTCTGGCCTTTGTGCCCGAGACCGCCCCGCTTTTGGAGGGAATGGAGCAGATCGTCAACCCGCCGCTGGTGACCTACACCGGCAAGCTCTACAAGGCCTGGCAGCTTCTGCGCGGCGTGGGGCAGGAGAGCAGCCCCTACGAGAACGTGCTGCGGGAGGTGGAAGCCGACCTCGAGGCCCTCAACCGCTCGCTGCGGGCCCTCAACGCCTCCATCGGCCATTACATCGACCGTCTCACCCGCAACCGCACCCCTCAGCAGGTGCTGGAGCTCTTTTCGGAGTACGAAGAAAAGGTGGTGGCCGCGGCCTACCATCGCTTCAAAACCGGGGACAACCTCTTCAATTACCGGGCCTTCCTGGAGGAAGGGCTGGAGGAATGCGAGGGGAAATATCTGGCCGCCCTCTGCGCCGACTGCGTCCGGGTGGACCGGGTGGACCCCGACGAGGCCCGGCAGCGGGTGCAGGGCTGCATCCAGCGGGCGCGGGATGCGCTGGAAGAGATGGGGGCGCTGGTGCGCCAGATCGACGACAACCACATCCGCTACCGCAAGCGGGCAGTGCAGCGGGCCCAGTTTCTGCTGCTCAGCGACCGCACCGCCCAGGGCAGCCTGACCGCCCTTCTGCGCTGGTACGCCGCCAGCGTCCACAGCCCGGCGGAACTGTTTGAGGAGGACGACGGCCCCCTGGCCGGGCGGCTGCGTCTGACCCCGGCGGCGGTGTTCGGGCCCAGGATGCTCTATCCCCCCGCCGCGCCCCGCACCGCCGAGCCGGTGGCCCCCCTGACCGGGGCCGAGGGCATGGACCCCGACCAGCTGCGGCGGGAGCAGCAGCTGCTTTTGGAGTACGCCCGCTCGGCGGTCACCGAGGAAAACGTGGACCGTCTGGCCCGGGCGGCCCTGGCCGAAGGGGGCCGGGCGATGGCCTCGGAGCTGGCGGCGCAAAACCCCGGGGACCTGGCCCGAATCATCGGGCTGCACACCTATTCCCGCTCGCCGGGTCGCTGCTACGAGCTGCAGCTCACCGGCCGGTGGGTGAGCGCCGGAGGGTTCCGGTTCGAGGATTTTGTATTGACCCCACGACAGGAGGAACAAGATGACCGATAAGCAGATGCTGGAAGAGGTGGCAAACCAGCTTTTGAACCACTGCTACCTGGTGGGCGGGGCCGAGGAGATGCGGGCGCAGTACCTGTGGGCTCAGGACCACATGGAGGCGCTGCGGGCGGTCTTTGCGCCGCTGGGCTACACCGTGAGCCTTTACCCCTCGCCCATGCGGGTGGTGGCCCTGGTGAACGAGCACGAGGGCGCGGGGGCCCGGCTTTTGAAGTACGAGAGCATCCTGCTTTTGATTCTGCGGCTGCTCTACCTGCAAAAGCGGGAGGACCTGACCACCGGCGCGGACCAGGTGCTGGTGACGGTGGAGGAGATCCAGACCGAACTGCAAAAGATGCAGCTGCCCCGCAAGCTGGACCAGAGCAGCCTGGAGCGGCTGCTGCGCACCCTGCGCCGGTATAACCTGTCCCGGCCTTTGGGCAGGCTCACGGGGCTGGACAGCCGGGTGGAGATCTATCCCACCGTGCTGCTGGCGCTGCCGGATGGGGTGATCGCGGACAGCGTGGCCGAGATCGGCCGCACCCAGGCCGAGCTTGGGGCCTACCAGCGGGCCGGGGAAGAAACGGAGGGGGACGAATGATCGAGCTGAAACGGCTGCGGCTGGTGAACTGGCACAACTTCGAGAATGTGACCTTCGACTGCGCAAAGCTCACCTATATGATCGGGGTCAACGCGGTGGGCAAGACCACCATCCTGGACGCCATCCGCTACTGCCTGACCACCAACCGCAGCTTCAACGCCCTGGGCAACAAAAAGAGCGGCCGCACCCTGCTAGGGTCGGTGCATGCAAAGCAGCGGGGAGAGAACGCCTACCGCCGCCCGGGGCACACGGTGGCCTACATCGGCACCGAGTTCTGGGACGATGTGCAGCGGTGCAGCTTTGTGATCGCGGTGCGGGTGGAGTCCGAGAGCCCCAACCAGGACCTGCGCCCCGGGGACCAGACCTGGTATCTCTCGGAGCCGGGCTGCACCCTGGATCAGCTGCCCTTTGTGGACGAGCGGGGGGTGCCCACCGCCCGGGATGCCTTCAAGCCGGAAAGCGGGCGTCTTTCCTACACCCGCAGCCCCGCTGAGGCCCGGGACCGCATCTGCCGGGCCCTGGGCATTGGCCGGGCCTCTTCGCCTTTGGGCAAGCGGTTCGGGGCGGTGTTCCAGATGGGCACCAGCATGGACGAGATCCCGAACTTCCGGGAGTTTTTGTATCAATACATCCTGCCCCAGCCCGAGGTGGATCTGGACGCATTGCAGAGCGACCGGGTGGAGCTGGACCACCTCCACGGGGTATTGGCCCAGGCCCAAAGCCGGGCCAGCGCCCTGAAACAGATCGTGGAGCTGGGCAGCCAGGCGGAGCAGCGGCAGGCCGAAGCCGAGGCAAACCGGGGCCTCGTGCTGCTGGGCGAAGCTGCCGCCGCCCGTACCGAAGCGGAAAACTGGCGGCACAAGGCCGCCGAAGCCGCCGCCCGGCGGGAAGGGCTGGAGGAGGAATACGCCGCCCGCAAGCAGGAAGAGCAGACCGCCCGGCAGGCCTATCTGGCGGCCCACAGCGCGGCGGCGGCCAGCGACCCGGGCCGGGACCTGGCGGCGCTGGGCGAGGCTCTGGGGCGCAAAAAGACCGCCCTGGAGGAGGCCGAGCGGAAGGCCGGGCAGCTTTCCCGCACCGAAGGGAAGATCGAGGGGCTTTTGAACGCACTGATCGCAGCGGGGCTCGGATTGGACAAGGCCCTGTCCCCGGCGGCCATCCAGCAGGCGGAGACCGAGGCCCAGCCCGGGCTGCTGACAAGGCTTGCACAGGCGCTGCGGCAGCAGGAAGGGCCCCTGGAAGAGGGGTATTTCTCGGCCCGTCAGGCCGCCGCCGGGCTGGAAACAAGGCGCAGCGAGCTGGAAGCCCAGCGCCAGGCCCTGGCGGTGGGCCGCTGGGTCTATCCCAATGGCGACTGCGCCACCCGGGTGCGGGATGCGGTGAACGCCGAGCTCTCCGCCCGGGGGATGTCCCCGGAGGCCAAGATCCTCTGCGAGCTGCTGCGGGTGGAGGACGAGAGCTGGCAGGACTGCGTGGAAGCCTGCCTCGGAGGGCGTCGGTTCGACATCCTGGTGCCCGCCCGGCAGTATGCCGCCGCAAAGGACGCCTTTGTGGCTCTGGGGGAGAAGGCCGGGCCGGTAGCCCTGCTGGATTCCCCGGCGCTGGAAGCCGCCGCCGCCCGGGCTGAACTGCCCGAGGCCGGCACCCTGGCCCGGCAGGTGAGCAGCGAAAACCCGCTGGCCCGCCAATATGCCTGGGCCCAGCTGCACAAGATCCGCTGCTGCGAGAGCGCCGCAGAGCTGGAACGCTGGCCCGAAAGCGCCACCCGGGACCTGCTGCGCCACCACCCCTACCGGCTGGAGCGGCTGCGGCGGCCCCAGCGGTTCATCGGCCTGGACGCCCGGAAGGCGGCCGCCGAGGCCCTGGCGGGGCAGCTGGAAGAACTCGCTGCCCGCCGCGCTGCCGCCCGGGAGGCGGAACAGCAGGCCAAAGCCCTCTACGACCGCTACCAGAAGGTGGTGCGGGGCGGGGAGGTGGAGCGGCTTTCCGCCCTGTGGCAGGCCCGGCAGGCCCGGGACACCGCCCGGGAGGAATACGCCGCTCTGGCGGCCCGGCAGGCCGAATGCGCCGAGAATCCGCTGCTCCAGGGGCTCTACCGGGAGCAGGACCTCTGTGAGGAAGCCTGGGAGGCCGCTCAGGCCGCGGTGGAAAAGCTGGCCGGAGAGATCCGGGTCTGCCAGGAGCACCAGCGGGGCTGTGAGGAAAAGCTCGCTGCCGCCGAGGCCGGAGCCCAGCGCAGCGAGCAGGGCTGCACCGAATACTTTGCGGCCCACCCCGAGGCGGAGCCCCAGGCCCGGGAGCGCTGGCAGCTGCTAAAGGACCACGACGCCCCGGAGGCGGCGCTGGAAGCCGCCCGCACCGCCCAGAACCGGCTGGAAGAGGGGCTGCGCCGTCAGGTGGCGGCCCAGCTGGAGCCCGCCCAGCGGGAGTACAACGCCCGTTATGTCTGCGACTACGCCCTGGGACTTGCGGGTCTGGCGGACTACCGCCGCCAGTACCAGAGCCTTGTGCAGATCGATCTCGAGCGGTACGCGGCCCAGCTGGAACAGGCCCAGCGGGACTGCAAGGCCCGGTTCCGCAAGGACATTTTGTTCCGGCTCAAGGACGACATCTTCAACGCCCGGCGGCAGTTCAAAGAGCTCAACCGGGTCATGGAGCGGCTGTGCTACGGCGAGGAGGTCTACCGCTTCGAGCTGGAACCCAGCCGGGACCCCCAGCTGGCGGCCTTCTACCAGCTGATCGTGGACAAGGGCAACCGCCAGATGACCGGCGAGGATTCTCTGGACAACCTCGCCGCCACCGCCGACCCGGTCTACGAGCGGCAGGTGGATGCCCTAATGGAAAAGATCATGGCCGACCTGGACGCCGCCGCCGAGGCCCGCCAGGCCGGGCAGAAGCCCGCGGGGGCGGGGCTGTCGGATTATGTGGACTACCGCACCTATCTGGACTACGACATCCAGGTGACAAACCGCATCTCGGGCCAGAAGGCGCTGCTCTCCCGGGTGAGCCGGGATTCCTCCGGCGGCGAGAACCAGGCCCCCTTCTATGTGGCCATCTGCGCCTCGCTGCTCCAGATCTACCAAAAGAGCGAGAACAGCATCCGGCTGGTGCTGCTGGACGAGGCCTTCAGCAAGATGACCAGCGACCGCATCCGGCCCATGATGGAGCTGTTCCGGCGGCTGCGGCTGCAGGTGGTGCTGATCTCCACGGTGGAAAAGAGCACCGCCATCCAGCCCTATTGCGACATCACCTATTCCATCGTGCGCCACGGCGATTCCAACGCCATCGCGCCGTTTTACAGGCTGCCGCCCCAGCAGGAAGGAGAGTGAAGGAATGGAACTGCTCATCAGTTTTTGGCTGATGCTCTGCCACTGGGTCCGGTTCGACCGCTCCGAGAACCGGCAGGAGATCGAGGACGAGGTGGAGCTTTTGGCCCGGCAGAACCTGCCTTATAAGATCCGCACCGTAAAAAACAAGGCCGGCAGGACCGAGCACGTCCTCTATGTGCAGGAGGCCGACCGGGATTATGCCCGGTACTGCACCGGCTGGCGGCCTATGGGTTTTTGAGAGAAAGGAGAAAACAAAATGGCGATCACAGTCAACATCTACTACACCGGCAAAGAAGGCAGCGCCCGGCG
>CALXGY010000058.1 GCA_944387955.1 uncultured Faecalibacterium sp.
GGGCGGCCGGGGACGGGTCCAGGCGCCTGCGTCCAACCCCGCCGCCGGTCTGTGCACCGTCCAGACCACCAGCGGCGAGATCCAGCTGCGGGTGCGAGGATGACCCGGAGCAAAGTTCCATCTCGGAATCTAAATTCAAATTATAACCTTTTGTAAATCGTTTTTTCCAAAAAATCGCTGCTCCTTCGCTTTTGGAGCAGCGATTTTTGCATAGTAGTATCTGCGGTTCTTCCCAGAGGAAGCCGTATATCTTCAGGCCTTCCTCTCTGAGGAAGGTGGCGCGCAGCGGTCGGGTTGCCGTTGCCTGAATTTTCGGCGCGCCGGGGGCGTCGCTTGAAAATTCAGACGGCTGCCCCAACAATCTCTCCCTCAATCCGCCGCAGGCGGCGGTCGAGATTGTTGCGGAAGGAGTTCGGATAGATGCTGCTTGCCGAACTCCCTCAGTCTCGCTTCGCTCGCCAGCTCCCTCGGGGAGGGAGCCCGGTCAGAGAGTGCAAGCTTTGGGGCATCTACACCAGCCCTTTTTGAGTCGTCCGCCTTATTCCGCCAGGCTGGATCGTATCTTTAAACGGTGGCTTGTGCCCTTCACATCCGCTGGATGACTTCCCCCAGCCAGCGGCACATCCGCTCGCCGGATTCCGCCGCGATCTGCAAGACCCGCTGGTGGCTGTGCTTGACCGTCTGAATGCCGGTGGCCATGTTGGTGATGCAGCTCACCGCCAGCACCTTCATGCCCAGGTAGTTGCAGACCATGGCGTCCGGCACGGTGCTCATGCCCACGGCGTCCGCCCCCATGCCCGCAAAGGCCCGGATCTCGGCGGCGGTCTCGTAGCAGGGGCCCATAAAGCCCAGGTAGACCCCTTCCTTGTACTCGATGCCCAGCTCCTGGGCGGTCTGCTCTGCCAGGGTGCGCAAAGACGGGTCGAAGGCCTCGGTCATATCCGGGAACCGGGGGCCGAACCGCTCGTCGTTTTCCCCGATGAGGGGATTTGTGCCCATCATGTTGATGTAGTCGGTGATGAGCATCAGGGTGCCGGGGGCAAAGCTGCGGTTGACCCCGCCTGCGGCGTTGGTCAGCACCACCTTTTCCACCCCCAGCAGCTTCAGCACATAGAAGGGGTAGCAGACCTCCTTCATGGTGTAGCCTTCATAGAAGTGGAACCGGCCCTCCATGGCCAGCACCGGCTGGCTGCCCAGCATCCCTTCCAGCAGCGCGCCCTTGTGGCCCGCCACGCTGACGGTGGGAAAATGGGGGATCTCGGCATAGGGGATCTCCCGGGTATCGGCAAGATCTGTGGTCAGGTCCCCGAGGCCGGACCCCAGCACCACCGCGATGCGGGGCTGGGTGTGCAGCCGTGCGCGGATGTATTCGGCGCTTTCCAGCGCCTTTTCATACAGCTTGTCCATCTTGTTCTCCTCTTCTGTGCAGTCGTTTTTTCCAGTATAATACAGCCCCGGCCCGGAATGCAAGCCTCCTTTTCCGGCCGGGACCGGGCAGAAAATTCACAGCTTATTCATTCCTTTTCGCCCAGCAGCGATTATAATAGGGGGCGCTACTCTATTTTTTCATCCATTTTCCAAAGGAGTTATCTTGACATGAGAGGCTTTTATACGGCCCTTGTGCGCAGGCGGCGGCTGGTGCTGGCCCTTTTTGCGGCCGCTGTGCTGCTCTGCGCCCTGATGCAGCAGTTCGTGCAGGTGAACTACGACATCAACGATTATCTGCCCCCCGAAACCCCTTCCACCCAGGCCATCCAGGTGCTGGAGACCGCCTTCCCCGGCGGCATCCCCAATCTGCGGGTCATGGTGCGGGATGTCACCGTTCCCGAAGCGATGGAGTACAAAGCCGCCCTCGAACAGCTGGACGGGGTGCTGGCGGTGAGCTGGCTGGACGATTCCGCCGACATCACCGTCCCCCTGGCCATGATGGACCAGAGCCTTCTGCACAGCTATTACCAGGAAAGCGCGGCCCTGTTCAGCCTGACCGTGGACGAGACCCGCCGGGTGGAGGTGGTCCAGGCGGTGCGGGCCCTGGTGGGCGACGGCGCGGCCATCTCGGGCAGCGCGGCCTCCATCGCCACCGCCACCGTCTCCACCGTCACCGAGGTGGCCAAGATCACCGCCATCTCGGTGGTCTATGTGCTCTTTATCCTCATCCTCACCACCCGTTCCTGGGTGGAGCCCATTCTGGTGCTGGGGGGTCTGGGCATCGCCATTCTGCTCAATAACGGCACAAACCTGCTGTTTGGCCAAATTTCCTTTGTCACCAACGCCTCGGGCAGCATTTTGCAGCTGGCGGTGTCCCTGGACTACTCGGTCTTTCTGATTCACCGGTTTGAGGAGTGCCGCCGCACCGCCGGGCCCCAGGCAAGTCGGGAGGAATGCATGGTGGACGCCCTGTGCAAGTCCACCGGTTCCATCCTCTCCAGCGGCCTGACCACCGTCATCGGCTTTCTGGCCCTGGTGCTGATGCAGTTCCAGATCGGCCCCGACCTGGGCCTTGCACTGGCCAAGGGCGTCTCCCTGAGCCTTATCACCGTCTTTCTCTTCATGCCGGCGCTGATTCTGGAGGCCGCCCCCTGGATGGAGCGCAGCTATCACCGGCCGCTGCTGCCCTCCTTCGCCCCCTTCGGGCAGCTGGTCTGCAAGATCATGCTGCCCATGGCGGTTCTGCTGGCCCTCATCGTGGTGCCCAGCTTCCTTGCTTCCAACGCCAACAGCTACTATTACGGCGCCGACTACATGTTCGGTCCGGACACCCAGCTGGGGGCGGATACCGCCGCCATCGAGGAGGTCTTCGGCAAGAGCGACACCTATGTTCTCATGGTGCCCGCCGGGGACTCGGCCACCCAGGATGAGCTGTCCCAGGCCCTCAAGACCCTGCCCGAGGTGAGCCAGATCCTCTCCTTTGTGGACCTGGCCGGGGCGGAGATCCCGCCGGAATACCTGGACCCCGACCAGCTGGCGCTGCTGGAATCCGGCGGCGTTGCCCGGCTGGTGCTCACCGTCCAGGCCGATTCGGAGGGAGACGCCGCCTTCGCCCTGGTGGAAAAGGTGCGGGCCATCGCCGAAGAATACTACCCCGGCAGCTATTATCTGGCGGGGGTGGGCGTGAGCACCTATGACCTGATGGACACCATCACCGGCGACATGCTGAAGGTGAACCTGGTGGCTGTGGCGGCGGTCTTTCTGATCCTGCTGGTCTTGCAGCGCAGCCTGCTTTTGCCGGTGATCCTGGTCTTAAGCATCGAGACCGCCATCTGGTTCAACCTGGCCCTGCCCTATTTTGCCGGGGAAAAGGTCTTTTACATCGCCTATCTCATCATCAGCAGCATCCAGCTGGGCGCCACGGTGGACTACGCCATCCTGTTTGCGGACCGGTACATGGAATACCGGCAGGACCTGCCCCGCCGCCCGGCCATCGCGGCCACCGTTTCCACCGTCACCAGCTCGGTCATCGCCACCGGCAGCGCCATCGCTGTGGTGGGCTTTCTGATGGGAGCCATCAGTTCCAATCAGCTCCTGGCCCAGCTGGGCAACTTTCTGGGCGTAGGCAGCCTTTCCTCCCTGGCCATCGTGCTGCTGGCCCTGCCCGGACTGCTCTATCTGGCCGACCCGCTCCTGCGCCGGGAAGCGCAGGCCCATGCCCACAAGGAGGCGCATCCATGAATCATTCTGCCCTTTCCCGCCGCGCTGCGGCGGCTGTTCTGGCGGCGGCGCTGCTGGCCCCTGCCGCCCTTTCCGCCCTGCCCGCCGGGGCTGCCGAGCTTTCCGCCGGTTCCGAACCGGCTAAGGAGGCCCCCGAAGCTCCCGAGACCTCGGCCCCCAAAATCGAGGTCGAGACCGAGACCGAGGCCGAGACCGGCGGCAAGGAGGAGATCCTCTACGCCAATCTCACCGCCGGCGGCGCCCTCAAGGAGGCCTACGCGGTGAACCGGTTCCCGGTCACCGCCGGGCAGACGCTCACCGACCACGGCGATTACACCACTGTGCGCAACATGACCACCACCGACCCCATCCAGTATGAAAACGGGGTGGTCACCATCACCGCCGCCGAGGATGGGGTGATCTACTACGAAGGGGCGATGTCCGACCCGGTGCTGCC
>CALXGY010000059.1 GCA_944387955.1 uncultured Faecalibacterium sp.
AGGTAGAGGGGAATGCCGAAGTCCTGCAAACACTGCACGATGTTGCGGTTCAGGCCGCCGGAATAGGGCATGACCTCCACGCAGGCCAGCACCTTGGCGCCCTCCAGGGTCATGCGGCGGGCCATGATCAGGCCGATGTCGCCGCTGCCCAGGATCACCACCCGCTTGCCGGGCAGATAGCCCTCCACGTTCACATACCGCTGGGCTGCGCCGGCGGTAAAGACACCGGCGGGACGGGTGCCCGGGATGGCGATGGCGCCGCGGGTACGCTCGCGGCAGCCCATGGCCAGCACGATGGCCTTGGCCTGCTCGACGCAGTAGCCGGTGGCCTTGCCCACCATATGTACTTCCCGCTCCGGGGTGATCTGGAGCACCATGGTATCCAGCCGGACCTCGACGCCGGTCTTGCCCAGCAGCTCCACAAAACGGGCTGCATACTCGGGGCCGGAGAGTTCTTCCTTAAAATATTGCAGGCCGAAACCGCTGTGGATGCACTGATTCAGGATGCCGCCCAGCTCGATATCCCGCTCGACGATCAGGATTTTCCGCAGGCCCTTGTCCCATGCGGCACAGGCGGCCGCCAACCCGGCGGGGCCGCCGCCGATCACGATCAGATCATACATCTGCATTGCCTCCCTTCGTCTCGCCGCAGAGCAGCCAGGTGCCCTTCTTGTCCTGCCGGATCTGGTCCGGCTTTACGCCCAGTTCCCGGGCCAGGATCTCCACAACGCGGGGCCCGCAGAAACCGCCCTGGCAGCGGCCCATGCCCGCATTCACCCGGCGCTTCACCGCGTCCACCGACCGGGGCGGGATCGGCCCGTGCAGAGCCTCCAGAATTTCGCCCTCGGTCACCGTTTCGCACCGGCAGATCACCCGGCCGAAGGCGGGCTCCCGGCGGACAAGCTCTGCCCGCTGCTCGGGGCTGAGCTCCTTGAAGCGGGTGCGGTGCCGCTCACAGAAGAATTCCTCTTTGGGGGCAAGCTCCAGCCCGGCTTCCTTCATCAGCTCCACCGCATACTCTGCGATGGCCGGTGCAGCGGACAGGCCGGGCGAGCAGATGCCCGCCAGATCCACAAGGCCGTCCTTCTGCTGGATGATAAAGTCGTCGCCCTCTGCGGCGTGGGCGCGCACGCCCGCAAAGTTGCGGATGGACTGGCCGAAATTCACCGAGGGGACCGACTTCAGCGCGGTGGTGCGCACAAAGTCCAGTCCGGCGGCGGTGGTGGAGGTGTCCTCCGGTTCCACCGGCGCGGCGTTGGGGCCGACGATCAGGTTGCCGTGGACGGTGGGGCTCACCAGAACGCCCTTGCCGTCCTTGTTGGGGCACTGGAAGATGGTGCGGGTGACCCGGGTGCCCTCGGCCTTGTCCAGCAGGTAGTATTCGCCCCGGCTGGGCCGGATGGAAAAGCTGTGCTCGGCGGCCATGTCGTGGACCTTGTCGGCCTCGACGCCCGCAGCGTTGATGAGCCACTTGGCGGCAAAATCACCCTGTTCGGTGTGGACCAGCCAGCCCTCGGCCGTCTTTTCGATCCCGGTGACCTCTGCGTCCAGATGCAGCTCGGCGCCGTTGCGCACGGCAGTCTCGGCCAGGGCCAGGCAGTACTCCCAAGGGGAGCAGATGGCCGCCGAGGGGGCCCACAGCGCGCCCACCACCTTGTCCGAAAGGTTCGGCTCCAGCTTGCGGGCCTCTTCACCGGTGAGCACCTCCAGGCCGGGCACCCCGTTGCGCTCGCCCCGGGCCTTCAGTTCGGCCAGGGTGGCGCACTCCTCGGGGCTGAAAGCCAGCACAAAGGAGCCGCAGGGGCTGTAAGGCACATCCAGCTTTTGGCAGAGCTCTTTGGCCAGCTCCACGCCCCGCACGTTCAGCTTCGCCATCAGGGAGCCGGGCTTTGGATCATAGCCGGCGTGCAGAATGGCGGAATTTGCCTTGGTGGTGCCGTTGGCGACATCGTTTTCCTTTTCCAGAATGCCGACCTTCAGCTGGTATTTGGACAGCTCGAAGGCAGCAGCCGCGCCGGTGATGCCGCATCCGATGATCAACACATCATACATACGCAAAACCTCGATTCTCTCTCGCTGTCTGATTTGACAAAAGAAAAAAGCGCAGAACACCCCTCTATAACCGCAGGATGATCTTGCACTTCTCAAATTCTCGTACAAATCAGATATTCAGTTGGCTTCTGTAAGTTAAGATAGCACATGTTGGGAAAATTTGCAATAGTTTTATTCAAAATACAAAAAAATTTGTGCTTTTGTTATAATATAATCAAAGTTTTGCCCGAAACTGGTTCGGAGACTCTGCATAAAAACACGATACAGTGTATGAAATGTGCCCGAGGCAAAAAAAGCAGCCCTGCAAAAAATGCAGAGCTGCGAGGAAAAGAGGATCTTCTGCCTTACATCACGCACAGGCAGCCCAGAGCGGTGAGCACCGCGGGGATGGAGATGATCTCGCCGTATTTTACAAAGGTCAAAAAGGAGAACTTCACCGAGTGTTCCTTGAGGATGCTCAGCCACATGATGCCGGCCAGAGCGCCCACGGGGGTCAGCAGCGCGCCCAGATTGCTGCCCAGGATGACCGAGTAGACCATGGCGCTGGTGGGGTTGCCGCTGTCCAGAATGGAGGTGAACAGCACGCTCATGGGAATGTTGTTGATGACGTTGGAGGCGGCGAAGGAGGCCAGGCCATAGGCGAAGGGATTGCTGGGCAGGCTGTGGGCCAGGCTCTCGGTGACGCCTGCCTGATTCAGAGAGAGGATCAGCAGGAACATGGACAGCAGGAAGGGAGCCAGGGCCCAGGGCAGCTTTTTCAGGGTCCGGGTCAGGATCTCGAGGCTGCGGCCCTGCCGCTTCTGGTACACAGCGGCAATGGCCATGCAGCCCACACCAAAGGCCAGCGCCGCGGACCACATCTCAAAGCCTGCATAAGAGGCAATGGCCATGGCAACGATGCTCAGGCCCAGGAAAACAAGGCCGATGGTGGACAGGGGCTTATCCCAGGCCAGCTGCTCCATGGGCTGCACCTGCATGGGCTGGGCCAGGCTCTTGTGGAAGACCAGGAAGAGCACCGCCAGCGAAGCGAGCCCGGCCGCCAGGGTCACCGGCACCATGTGATAGGCGTAGTCCAGAAAATCAATGCCGAAGGCGGTGGAAATGTAGATGTTGGTGGGGTTGCCGAAGATGAAGAACATGCTCCAGGTGTTGGCTGCCACGAATTCGCCGAAGATGTAGGGGATGGGGTTGATGCCGGTGCGCTTGGCAAAGTAGAGGATGAAGGGGGTGAAGGTCAGGATGATGATGTCGTTGGAAGTAAAGACGGTCAGCACCGAGACCACCGCAAAGAGGATGAAGAAGCACTTGATCTGGCTGCTGCCTGCCATCTCCACCACGCCCGAAGCCAGGTGATTGTAAAAACCTGCTTCGTCCAGAAAGACCGAGATGGCGGTCATGGAGAAAAAGAGCACCAGGATCTTCAGGGGGTTCACCGCTGTGTTGGTGAAAAAGGATTGCTGGATCTGGTCGGGGGAGACAAAGCCGGCCGCCACCGCGATCACGGCGCCCACGAGAGCGGCGATCCAGTACAGCGAATAACTGCGGCCCTTGATATGGACCGAAGCGCCGGTCACCACGCAGCCGATGACGGCCGCCGCAGTCAGGCAGAACAGAACGAGCGGGAAAAGCATAAAACCAAATGCACCTTCCTTACCGATAACACAAAACAATACCACTTAAAATGTATCCGGTGGTATATTATAGCGCGTCTTTTTAAAAACCGCTATGGTCATATCCTCTGAAAAAATTTGAACACTTTATCTGGAAATTGGGCGGAAATTGCGCTGCCTGCTCTGGTTCTGGGGCCGGGCCGGGGCAGGGGAGCACAGGACATTCTGCTGCAAAAAATAGATAGGGTTTTGTGAACTTTGCTGATTGACTTTGGAGCGGTGCAAAGGGTATACTTGCGGCAGAGAATTGACATTTTTTTGTCAGTTAAAGACTGCGCCGTCCGGCGCTCTCTCAAGGATTTAAGGAGGATGATTCCTATGGCACGTTTTACTCTTCCCCGCGATCTGTACCACGGCAAGGGCGCTCTGGAGGCGCTGAAGAACTTTGAAGGCAAGAAGGCGGTCGTCTGTGTCGGCGGCGGCTCGATGAAGCGGTTCGGCTTCCTGGACAAGGCAGTGAACTACCTGAAGGAAGCGGGCATGGAAGTTCAGATCATCGACGGCATCGAGCCGGACCCCTCTGTGGATACGGTCATGCGGGGCGCTGCGGTGATGCAGCAGTTTGAGCCGGACTGGATCGTCGCCATGGGCGGCGGCTCTCCCATCGACGCGGCCAAGGCCATGCGGATCAAGTACGAATACCCCGAGATCACCCTTGAGGAGATGTGCAAGGTGTTCGGCATCCCCAAGCTGCGCCGCAAGGCCCGCTTCTGCGCGATCCCCTCTACTTCCGGCACCGCTACCGAGGTGACCGCTTTTGCAGTCATCACCGACAACGAGAAGGGCATCAAGTACCCGCTGGCCGACTTTGAGATCACCCCCGACGTGGCCATCGTCGATCCCGAGCTGGCCGAGACCATGCCCAAGAAGCTGGTGGCCCACACCGGCATGGACGCGATGACCCACGCCATCGAGGCTTACGTATCCACCGCCAACTGCGACTTTACCGATCCTCTGGCCATCTTCGCCATCCGCATGATCCAGCAGGATCTGATCGACAGCTACAACGGCGACATGGACAAGCGTGATTCGATGCACAACGCCCAGTGCCTGGCCGGCATGGCCTTCTCCAACGCACTGCTGGGCATCGTCCACTCCATGGCCCACAAGACCGGCGCTGCCTTTGCAGACTACGGCGCACACATCATCCACGGCGCGGCCAACGCCATGTACCTGCCCAAGGTCATCGCCTTCAACGCCAAGGACCCCACCGCCAAGGCTCGTTATGCGGTCATCGCCGACGAGATGAAGCTGGGCGGCGCCAATGAGGACGAGAAGGTCCGCCTGCTCATCGACTACCTGCGGGGCATGAACGACGCGCTGAACATCCCCCAGTGCATCCAGCACTACGGCGCCGACAGCTACCCCTGCGAGCAGGGCTTTGTGCCGGAGGAGGTCTTCCTGGAGCGTCTGCCCGCCATCGCGGCCAACGCCATCGGCGACGCCTGCACCGGCTCCAACCCCCGCCAGCCCAGCCAGGAAGAGATGGAGAAGCTGCTGCGCTGCTGCTACTACGATCTCGAGGTCGATTTCTAAACCAAACCTTACCCCCATTCTCAAGAGAGCAGCCCCAGGGATAGCCGGAAGCTGATAACACGGCTTGTCTCCTGAGCTGCTTCCCCTGAAACAAACAGACGGTGCCTTGCTTTTGGGCGGGGCACCGTCTGTTTTGGTTTTGCAAGCTGCATCGTTCAGAACCCGAGGAGGTGAAAAAATGGCGTGTGCATGTGCTTTCAGCCTACTGGGAGAGTAGGCTGATGCAGAACTCTCCCTTGGAATCCATGGATTTTAAAGGAGAGAACAATGAAAAATACAGAATTCCAAAAGATTCAAAAAATGGCCGGTCCGGTGCTGCTCAACTACCTGTTGATGAGCTTGTTTGATGTGCTGGACCGGGCGGTGGTGGGCCGTTTCTCGGTCCAGGGATTTGCGGTGATAGGAATTGCCCAGGCGCCGCTTTATGAGATAACCGGGGCACTGGGCATTTTATCCGCCGCCTTCAGCATGATGGCTGCACAGCGGAAGGGCAAACAGGATTCGGCGGGCTTTGAAAGCCTCTTTGCAGTAAGCCTGCGGCTGTCAATGGCGGTGGGCGCAGCCTTTTTTCTGCTGTGCCTTGCGGGAGGGCGGTTTTTCTTTGAAACCATCTATCAGATGGAGGGCGCGCCGCTGGAAGAGCTGCTGAGCTATTTTTACCCGGCCTCTTTTACGGTGCTGCAAAATATGCTGCTGTTTTTGTACGCGGCATATTATAGAAACCGGCTGAACACCCGAATCTCTCTTTACAGTACAGCGGTATCCACCTTGCTGAATCTGTTTTTTGATGCGGTGCTGGTGTACGGTTTGCTGGGGTTCCCCTGCCTGGGCACAGCCGGGGCGGCCTGGGGAAGTGTGATCGGGCTTTTTGCGGGGCTGCTGGTATACCAAATTCCCCGCAGGAGCAAACCCCGGCCGAAAATCCCGTCTTCGGAGAAAAAGCAGATTTTGAAAGCCCTTCTGATCCTGTATCCGCCCCTGTTCGGACAGGAATTTTTGGAAAACAGCTTGTTTGTTTTGGCGGTATCGGGGGTGGTGGCTCGTATGGGCACCCGGGAGATGGCGGCGTACAGCCTGCTTGCCTCGGTGGAAAATCTGGTGGAACTGCCCATCTATGCCTATGCCTCTGCCGCCCAAACCTACGCCCTTCAATATCGGGCGTCAGGCAGGCTGGACAAGGCCCGGCGGTATCTTCAGGCCGGGCAGCGGATGGCCTTCCGGCTGGTGTTCGGTCTTGGCGTGCTGTGCATCCTTTTCCGCTCCCGGCTGCTGGGGCTGCTGCTGGACGATCAAGCTGTTTTGGACTGCGCTGGAGGGATGCTGGTCTGGATGCTGGCCGCGGCGGTCAGCAGGGTGAACCATCAATTTTATCTGGGGTATCTCCAGGGGACCGGGCGAGAGAGGGAGGTCCTGGTCTGGGAGATCCTTTCCGCAGGGATCGCTTCGGCCGCAGTACTTGCACTGGGCCGTCTGTTCGCACTGCCGGGGGTATATCTGGTGATGGCAGGCAAGCCCCTGGTGCTGTCCCTGATTTTCAGACGGCGTATTTCCTCCGAAGAATCATAAAATAGAGGATCATTCCGCAAAAAAGCTGTCCCAGGCACGCCCGGGACAGCTTTTTCAATGGGTCCTGTTTTCAGGAAAAATCCAGGAGATAAAAGAGCGAAGGATTCAGCTCTTTTTCACCGCCACCAGCACACGGATACGGCCCCCGGCTGCACAGCCGAAGTTGTCGTACCAGCCGATGAGGGTGTAATCCTCGGTGTTCAGCTGGGAGAGGGTGGTGGCGTAGTACTGGCCGCTGTACCACAGGTACACCTGCATGTCGTCGGCGGTCTCATACCGCTTGCCGCCGCTGGTCACCGAGGCGGCGCCCAGCTGGTCCACCATGACCGGCATCAGCTGCACCATGGCCCGGACGGTGCCGGTGGTGGATTTGCTCACCGCAATGCCGCCCGCCGCCACCGGGTATTTCACACTGGTCTGATAGCTGACCTGTTCGCCGTTGCGCCAGCAAACATAGTTGGCCCCGCTGCCGAAGAAGCCCAGCAGGCTGCTCAGCGCGCCGCTGGTGTTGTCCGCCGCCAGCTGCAAAAGGGCAGAGGCTGCGGTGCCCACGCCGGAGCTCAGGGTGTTCCACAGGGTGCTCAGCAGGCTGCCGTCCACCGCGCTGTAAAGCAGGTCGCTGGTGCTGGGCAGCAGCGAGGCAAGGGCGGTCCCGGCCGAGGCGCTCTGGCTGCCGGCGGAGCCGGAGTCGCTGCCAAGGGCCTGGTCGATCTGCTCGCCCACAAACTCGGTGAGCTGGCGCACGTCGTCCAGGGTGGCATACTCCCACAGATCGCCGGTGACATCGTCCAGAATCAGCCGGTCGATGGCTCCGTTTTCATCCAGGGTATAGTACCGCACGTCCGAATCCGAGAGGGTCACCCCCGATAGTCGGCTGGGACGGATCGTCCCAGCCACACCCTCCGAGGTCGTATCCAGGATCTCCACCTCCGGTGCAAAGGCCAGCTCGCCCAGGGCGGTGCCCTCGGCGTTGACCTGACCGGAGATCGAGCGGCCTGCAAGTGCTTCCACCGTCTCTCCCTCGGGGCTGACCCGGATCTCCACCAGCCACCCGGCAGGGAAGTTCAGGGCCTTGTCGGCGCTGACCGTCCGGGTCTGCCCGTCGGTGCACAGCACGGTCACCGCCTGCTGTACATCCGCGCCATTGGTCTCCGCCAAACTGCGGGAAGCGGTCTGCACTACTCCGTAAAAGACCTGGTCTGCCTCTTCGCCGGTGAGGACGGCCACCACCTCATCCTCCATGCCCAGCAGCAGGGTGACCACCTGGCCCACGCCGCCGCCGGAAAGGGCGGAGATCTGATAGGCGGCCTCCGAGCTGGCCAGGGTGTAGCTCACCCCCGCCACCGTCACCGAGGTGGGAGCCCCGGCCGAGGGAGAAACCGCGGTGATGCGGCCTGCCGCCCGGCGGTTGTAGATCCAGAGGGTGCGGGCGCTCTCGCTGTAATAATAGACATCGTAGGCGGAAAGCTGGGCCGAATCGGAGGCTTCGCCGTTGCGGTAGACCGCCGCCGGGGCAAAGGGCAGGCTCTCGTTTCCTTTCGCCACAAAGGGCCCCTTGGCGCCGCTGAGCAGCACCGAGGCGGCGTCCACCACGCCGTCGGTCACCGTGAAGCCCAGGGTGGAGGCGTATACCTGCCCCTCGGATGTCTGGGCGGTGAGGGCGTTGTAGAGCAGCTGGCTCCCTTCCGCCAGGGTCAGGGTCTGGCCCGCACTGGCCGGAAGCCCGGCGGTGAGGCCCAGGGCCCCGGCTTTGGCGATGAGCCCGGAGGCCAGGTCTCCGCCGAGGGTGGTCAGGTCATAGCCCAGCAGGCTCAGCACCGCCGAGCAGGCCGCTTCCAGCGTGACCCCTTCGTCCGGCCGGAAGCTGCCGTCCGAATAGCCGCTCATCCATCCGCTGTTCACCGCCACCCGGACGGCGGGAGCACAGGCGGCATCCGCCGCAAGGTCGGTGAACAGCTTGCCGGTGCCGCTCTGAGCCGAGAGGGTGGAGCGGTAGGGGGAGTAGGCGGCCAGCATCTGGGCCAGCTGCCCGCGGGTAAGGATGCCGCTGCTGCCGGCGGCCTGGTCGGCGGTCAGGGCTCCGAGGGTCACGGCGGTCTGAAGGGCAGCGTTTGTGCCCGCGGCCGCCGCCGGAAGGCTCAGCACCGAAAAGGCCAGGCTCAGGGCCAGCAAAAGGGCGAGAAACCGGTGTTTCATCAGGAAATCCTCCTTCTCAATCGTATCGTAATGCGTCGATGGGGTTCAGCCGCGCGGCCCGCTTTGCAGGCAGATAGCCGAACAGCACACCGATGCCCACCGAGATGCAGAAAGCCATCGCCACCGACCCCGCCGAAGGGCTCACCGTAAGTTCCATATCGGTGAGCAGCATCGGCAGCAGGGCGTTCGCCGCCGCCGAGACAAGATACCCCAGCCCGATGCCCAGCAGTCCGCCCAGGGCGGAGGTGGTGCCCGCCTCCACCACAAAGAGGAGCAGGATGTACCGCTGCTTTGCACCCAGCGCTTTGCGGATGCCGATCTCCCGGGTGCGCTCGGTCACCGAGACCATCATGATGTTCATAATTCCGATGCCGCCCACCAGCAGCGAGATGCCCGCAATGGCGCTGAGCACCAGAACCACCATGTCGATGGTCTGGGTCAGGGTCTCCAGCGTCTCGCTCATGCTGGTGACAAAGTATCCGCTGCTGGAGAGGAACAGCTCGTACAGCTCATCTTCCAGCCGCTCCTTGGCGGCGGAAGCCTGGTTTTCGTCGGTCAGGACGATGGTGTAGGAACTGGGGCTGCTCTGCTGGCCCACCCGCAGCGCGGTGGTGTAGGGCAGATAGACGCAGTCGTCGCTGCTGCCCTCCTGGGAGCTCAGGTCGCTGACCTCAGCGGCCAGAACCCCCATGATGGTATACCGCTCCGAGCCGACCTTGATGCTCTGGCCCAGAGCGTTGCCGCCGTAGGCCGTCCGGCTCAGGTAGTCGCCGATGACGCAGACCTTTTTGTTGTCCATCATGTCGGCGTAGAGCAGCGCCCGGCCCTGGGCGAGGGTGCGGCCCTGAATGAACAGGTATTCCTCATTGACCCCCAGGACGCTGGTTTCGTCGTAGCTGGTGGTGTCCACCTTGACCGAGCCGCTGAGGTTAACGGTGGGGGAGTAGGAAGAAAAGTATTCCGGGCTGGCGTCCAGAATTTCGGTCACCTGTTCATAGGTGGCGGAACGCTGGCCGTAGCCCCGGATGCTCAGGGTCAGCAGGTCGGTGCCCATGGAGGAAAAGCTCTCCTTCATGCTTTGGGTCATGCCGTTGCCCAGACCCACAATGACGATGACCGCCATCACGCCGATGATGATGCCCAGCATGGTCAGAATGGTGCGGAATTTGCTGCTCCAGATGTTTTGCAGCGCCTGCCGGAAGGTATCGTAGATCATGCTGTCCCTCCCTGTACCGGCCGCACCACCGCTTCGGGGGCGTGGGCGTCGCCGTCATAGACCACCCGGCCGTCCTCCAGCCGGATGATCCGCTCGGCCTGCACCGCGATGGAATTGTCGTGGGTGATGAGCACCACGGTGCGTCCCTGCCGGTGCAGCGCCTGCAAAAGATTCAGCACCTCCCGGCTGGTGTGGCTGTCCAGCGCGCCGGTGGGCTCGTCGGCCAGCAGCACCGCCGGGTCCCGCACCAGCGCCCGGGCAATGGAGACCCGCTGCTGCTGGCCGCCCGAGAGCTGGTTGGGCTTGTTGCGCAGCTTTGCGCCCAGCCCCACCTGTTCCAGCATCTCCTTGGCCCGGGCGTGCCGCTCGGCCAGAGGCACCCCGGCGTAGACCAGCGGCACCTCCACATTTTCCAAAAGGCTGAGGCGGGGCAGGAGGTTGTACTGCTGGAAGATGAAGCCCAGCTCTTTATTGCGCACCTCGGCCAGTTCTTCCGGGTCCATGTGGGTCACGTCCCGGCCGTTCAGCAGGTATCGGCCCTCGGTGGGGGTGTCCAGGCAGCCGATGATGTTCATGCAGGTGGATTTGCCCGAGCCGGACTGGCCCACAATGGCCACAAACTCGCCCCGCTCGATCTTCATGGAGATGTGATCGGCGGCTTTCACCACCTCGTCGCCCATCTGGTAATACTTGCACACCTGGTCAAACTCGATCAGCGCGCTCATCGCATTCCACCTCCCGGGCCGCCGCCCATGCCGCCGGTCGGGCCGCCGAATCCGCCGCCCATACCGCCGCCGAAGCCGCCCATGGAGAATTCATCCGAATCCGAGGAGACCATCAGGCTGGCGTTGTAGGCCACGGTGTCCTCTTCCTGCAGGCCGCTGGTGATTTGGATGTAATCGTCGTCGCTGACCCCGGTCTCCACCTGGATGTAGACATAGCCCTCGGGGGCCTTCATCTCCGCTGCGGCGTTGGCCGCGCTGGGGGAGTCCTCGGTCACCAGCAGGTAGCTGCCCCGCACCAGGGCGGCGCTGGGCACGCAGAGGGCGTCTTGGGCGCTGGCGACCTGAATCACGGCCGTGGCGTTCATGCCGGGCATCAGCTCCTCAGTGTCGTCGATTCGGACGGTCACCGGGTAGGTGGTGGTTCCGCCGGTGGTGCTTCCGGTGACCAGTACGCTGGTCACCACGCCGGAGTAGCTGCGCTCGGACACCGCATCCGCCGTGACGGTGACGCTCTGGCCCTCCTCGATGGAGCGGATGTCCAGCTCATCCACGTTCAGGGTCATTTCCAGATAGTCCATATCGTAGATGATGCACAGGGTGGTGGCGGAGCTGCCGCCGGTGGAGATGCTCTCTCCGGCCTTTACATTCTTTTGCACGATCACTCCGCTGATGGGAGCGGTGATGGTATAATCCTCCAGCTGTTCCTGGGCGTTCTCATAGGACAGCTGGGCGTTGCGCAGGGTGTTGGAGGCGTTCTGTACCTGTTTTTCGAGGCTGTCGTCCGAAAGCTGTACAAGGGCCGTTCCCTTTTCCACCCGGCTGCCCGGCGTAACGCAGAGGGCTTCCACCGTGCCGGAGGAAGAAGCGGTCACGGTCTGCTGACGCTGGCAGACAAAGCAGGCCGCATCCAATGAGCTGACCCCGCCCACCGTGGCCGCAGCGGCCTGGGTGGTGGTCAGACTGCCGGGATTGTTCACCGCAATGGTCACGGTGCAGCTGGGAATGCCGCCGCTGGAACCGTTGGTCCCCGAGACCGATTCCACCGTTCCGGCCAGGTGTTCAAAGGTGCCGCTGACCGTTACCTCGGCGCTCTGCCCCACCGTGAACCCGGCGGCATCGGCGGCAGGGAAGGAGAGGCTCAGCAGCAGGACGCTGTCGTCCCGGATGGTGGCCAGCTCCTGACCAGCCTGCACCAGATCTCCGGTCCGTACATTGAAGTTTACCAGCGTGCCCCCCACCGAGGCCTGCACATACTGAGCGTCCAGCGCCTCCTCGTAGGAGGCCTGGGCCTGCTCGAGGTTGATCTGGGCCTGTTCGAGGCTGTTCATGGCGTCGGAGCTGTCGATGGTGTAGAGCACATCGCCCTCCTGGACCTGGTCGCCCACCTCAAAATCGGCGGTCAGTACGGTGCCCTGCACCAGGGCTGTGACGTTGTAACTGTCCGCCGCCGTGATGGTGCCCGAGTTGCTGAATGTGTTGGAGATGCTCCGGCGCTGGGGCTGAACCTCGACGTATTCGGCGGTGGTTTCGGTCCCGCCGGCCGGCCGGCTTTTCAGCCGGGACAGCAGAAAGAACGCCGCAGCCAGCAGCAGAACAAGCAGCAGTGCGGCCGCCTTCCAGTGCCGCACAAGGAAGGAGCGTTTGGCCCCGCCGGGTAGACCGCCCTGCGGGTCGGTGTCGTTTTTTCGCAGCATCGTTTGATATGACCTCCTGAAATAAGCTGTCCCCCATGGGCCGGAAGCTTTTTCCAGCAAGGGGGGATATTCACACTATAACACGCGGACCGGCCAAAACAAGGCGAGGAGCGTGTTTTTCATCGGCGGTTCAAAGGGTTTTCACCTTTCATCAAACTTTGTTCATAATTTTCACATTTTGCCTGCCCCTCTTGAAAACCTTCTTTCCGGGCCGATTTTTCCAGCGGAGAGGCGCAAACGGACACCAAAAAAGCCGCAGACGCACCTCCTTAAAAGGGGACGTCTGCGGCTTTGCAGTTTCAGGAATTTCGGATCTTTTCCAGCAGTGCAGGATACAGGGTTTCGTATTCATCGTAGATCGGCTGTACCAGGGCGCGGAACTCTTCCAGCAGCTCCTCGGTGAGGTCGATCTCCACACACCCACTGTCCAGCGCCGCGGCCCGGGCCCGCCCTTCCTGCTCGGTCCAGAGCTGCCGCTGGTACTTTGCCGACTCAGCCGCGCACTCCAGCAGGATCTGCTGGTATTCCTCGGGCAGCTTTTCCCAGGTGCGGCCGCTGGCCAGCTGGATCTCGGGCACCCGGGTGTGCTGGTCTACCGTGAAGTAGGGGGCCACCTCGTAATGCCGCAGCGCCTGGTAGGCGGGCCAGTTGTTCTCGGCAGCGTCGATCCGGCCGGTCTCAAAGGCGTAATATACATCGCTGTAAGAGAGGATGACCGCCCGCCCGCCCAGCAGCCGGATCATCTCGGCCATCAGGGCGCTGTCCTGCACCCGGATGGCCAGACCCTGCAGGTCGGCAGCCGAGCGGATGGGCCGGGTGCGGCAGTAGAAGGAGCGGGCGCCCGCATCGTACCAGGAAAGCCCCACCAGGCCCAGCTGCTGCACCTGTTCCAGGAGCTCCTGGCCCACCGCACCGTCCAGCACCCGCCACATATGCTCCGCATCCTCATAGAGGAAGGGCAGCTGGAGAAGGTTCAGCACCGGCAGCTCGTCGGCCAGGGAGGACAGGGACACCCGGGCAAAATCCACCCCGCCGAACTGCATCTGGGTCAGGATCTCCTGTTCCGAACCAAATTCGCCGTCCGCCTGTACCTGGACGATCACCTTTCCGCCGGTGCGTTCTTCCACCAGCCGGGCGAACTCCAGCGCGGCCTCGGTGGTGGGGTAGCCCTCGGGCTGGTTGTCTGCATAGGTCAGCACATATTCCGGGATCACTTCCGGCGCAGAGCCGGTCAGCGCGGCACAGCCTGCGCACAGGCCCAGACAGGCCAGCAAAAAAACCAGGGAGAAAAAGCGTTTCAAATCCTTCCAGCTCCTTTTTTGATGGATGCTTCTATCCTACACCCAAATCCCCGCAAACGCCAGTTTTTTGGGCAAAAAAAGCGGCGCCCCGCAGTGAGCAGGGCGCCGGAGAGGGAAAAAGGTCTCGTGTCAGGCCAGCCCGGTCAGCTGCGGCAGGAACATGGAGACCGCGGGGATGTAGGTGACCATCATCAGACCGGCGATGATGGCGACATAGAACATCAGCATGTAGGGCATGACCTTGGCCAGGGTGGTGCGGCCGATCTTGATGCCCACAAACAGGGTGTTGCCCACCGGCGGGGTGATGTTGCCGATGCAGAGGTTATAGACCAGAATCAGACCAAAGTGGATGGGGTCCATGCCGAACTGCTTGACGATGGGCAGGAACAGCGGGGTGAAGATCAGGATGGCGGGGGTCACGTCCATAAAGGTACCGGCCACCAGCAGGATGATGTTCATGATCAGCAGCAGGATGTACTTGTTGCTGGTCAGACCCAGCAGGGCGGAGGCCACTGCGTCGGGGATCTGGGTGAAGGCCATGACCCAGCCCAGGATGTTGGACACGCCGATCAGGAAAACCACCATGCCGCTCATCTTGGCCGAATCCACAATGATCTTCCACAGGGATTTCGGGGTGATGCTCTTATAGCAGACGGCCAGGATCAGGGAGTAGACCACCGCGATGGCCGAACCCTCGGTGGCGGAGAAGACGCCGCCCACGATGCCGCCGATGACCACGACGATCAGGGACAGGGAGGGCAGAGCCTGCAGGGTGGCGATGCCCAGGGTCTTCCAGCTGAACTTGCCGGCCGCGCCGGTGTAGCCCTTGCTCTTGGCCAGGATCACCGCGACGATGGCGCAGCACAGCGCCCAGATGATGCCGGGGATGTAACCGGCCATGAACAGCGCGGCCACCGAGGTGCCGCCCGAGGCCAGGGAGTAGGTGATCAGGGCGTTGGAGGGGGGAATCAGAAGGCCGGAAGGGGCGGAGGCTGCGTTGGCGGCGGCGGTGATGGCGGGGTCATAGCCCTGCTCCTCTGCGCCTTCCCGAATCATGGAGCCCACCGCGGCGGCCGCTGCGGAAGCGGAGCCGGAGATGGCGCCGAACAGGGCGTTGGTGCCGACGTTGGTCACCAGCAGCGCGCCGGGCAGCTTGCCCAGGATGGCCATGACGAAGTTGACCAGCCGTTTGGCGATGCCGCCCTGGTTCATGATGTTGCCTGCCAGGATAAAGAAGGGGATGGCGGTCAGGCTGAATTTGCTCATGCCCACGAAGGTGCGCTGAGCGGCGGTCAGCACCGACACATCCAGATCAACGGTCAGAAGAACGGCCGACAGGGAAGAGATACCGATGGAATAGGAGATGGGCACGCCCAGGAAGAGCAGCACCAACAGCACGCCCAGAATGATGAAGAGGGCCTGAAATGCAAGTGTCATAGATCTTACGCCTTCCTTTCTGCTTCGACCTTGGCGATGGCCTCAGAGGCTTCGTCCGAGGCGGCCAGGCTGATCTCGCCCTTGGCGATGCCGATGATGTTGAGCGCGGAGTACAGTACCATCACCACGCCGCACAGCGGCATGACCCAGTAAAAGACGCCCACAGCCACGCCCAGCGAGGAGGTCTGCTGGCCCATGGCCAGCTGGGAGACGGTGATGCCGCCGTAAACCAGGATGGCGGCCGAAAAGACCAGCGCGATGATCTCGGAGAAGATGTTCAGCACCTTCTGGCCGAGGGGAGAAAAGCGCTCCACGATGACCGGGATGTTCATGTGCCCGCGCTCGCCCGAGACCACCGCCGCGCCGAACAGGGTGCTCCAGGCAAACAGGTAGCCCACCAGCTCTTCCGACCAGGTGGAAGGAGCGGAAAAGACATAGCGGGTGACGACCTGGTAGGTGGTCAGCACCACCATGGCCACCAGGCTGCCGCCGGCTAAGATGTTGAGGATGCCATTCAGGATTTTTCTCAGTGTTTTCATGGTCAACAGGCCCTCCTTATTCGCCGCTGGGGTACATTGCATTGTACTCCTGGATCAGGTCGTAGATGGGCTGCAGCTGGGGATAGGTGCTCAGCACCGACTCGTGCAGCGGCATCACAGCCTCCTGGAAGGGGGCGGTGTCCGGGTACAGGAAGGTGACCCCCTGCTCGTTGAGGGCCTTGTCCTTGGCGGCTTCCACTGCGGTTTCCCACTCGGCGCGCTGGACCGTGTTGATGAGCTTGAAGCCCTCGTCGAAGATGGCCCGCTCTTCCTCGCTCAGACCCTCGAGGAACTCATAGTTTGCCAGCACGATGTCGGGGATCATCTGGTGCATGTCGTAGGAGTAGTACTTGCACACGTCGCCGTGGCCGTTGTCGGTCAGGGCCAGCTCGTTGTTCTCCGCGCCGTCGATGATCTTGGACTGCAGCGCGGTGTACACATCGCCGAAGCCCATGGGGGTGGCGGTGCCGCCCAGCAGCTCCATCATGGTGACGTTGGTGGGGGACTGCTGCACCCGGATCTTCAGGCCCTTGAGGTCGGCGGGGCTGTTGATGGGGGTGTTCACGGTGTAGAAGTTGCGGGTGCCGGCGTCCAGCCAGGTGACGGCGATGAAGCCGGCCTGCTCGGTGGTCAGGAAGATGGCGTCGGTCACGTTGGGGTCGTCCATCGCGGCATGGTAGGCCTCCGCGCTGGAGAACAGATAGGGAAGGTTAAAGATGGTGTAATTGGAGCTGAAGGTCTCGAGGATCGAGTTGGACGCCACCACGAAGTCGATGGCTCCGGTCTGGGTCAGCTGCACCATCTCGGTCTGGGAGCCCAGAAGCTCGCTGGGGTAGACCTCCACCCGGTACTTGTCCCCCAGCTCCTCGTTGATGTAATCCGCGAAGGCTGCAAGGGCGATGTGGGTCGGGTGCGCGGTGGACTGGTTGTGCCCGATCCGGATGATCCGCACATCATCCTCCCCGCCGGAGCCGCCGCAGCCTGCCAGCAGCACAGCTGCCAGCGCGACGACCAAAAGCAGGGCCAGGCATCTTGCTTTTTTCATAATCTTCATTCCTCCTTACCGGAATAATTTGTGTACTTTTATCATAACAGACCCTGCCAAAATGGGAAAGCGGATTATTTTGTGATTCACAGTACGATTTTGTCCAGTTGTGAAAAAATGCTCATTTTCTGCCAAAAAGCGCGCCGCCGGCCCAAAACAAATAAAAAAAGCCCCTTTGCAGGCTTCCTGCAAAGGGGACAAAAAGTGCGCTCGGTTTACAGCGCAGAATCCATATTCTCCACCCAGGCACGGTGCTCCAGAGCAGCGCGCACCTCATACTGATTGGCGCAGTAAACACGGCCGCAGCTGAGGGCGATCCGGGTGGCCAGCTTCTTCAGTTTATCCATATTCATAAGGGTAAGACCTCCTTGGTTGGGTAGGGGGAAGGCAGATGTGCCTCCGCCGTCGGCCGTCTTGGATACATCATCCCGACCGATGCCGGTATCTTACCATGGGTTTGTGAACAATGTATAAATAAACTGTATCTGAGTTGTGAAAAACGCCTAAATAGGATCCCTTTTGTGCGACCGCACAATTTTGTTTCCTTCCAGTGAAAGGAAAATGTTCAGCGAGAATGCGCCCCGGCGCGGTATTCGCTGGGGGTGGAGCCGGTGAGCCGCTTAAAGACCCGGGCGAAGTAGTTGGGGTCGCTGTAACCGCAGGCAGAACTGATCTCCCGCACCCCCAGGGCCGGGTCGGCCAGCAGCTGCTTTGCCCGCTCCACCCGGTACTGGTTGAGATAGGCCGAAAAGTTCACCCGGAAGCACCGCTTGAACAGCTTGCAGAAGTAAGCGTCGGAATAGCTCATGGCCTCGGCGGCGTCCTGCATCGAGATCTCCCGGGCGTAGTTGGCCTCGATGTATTCCAAAATTCGTGTGCGGATGCGGCCCAGCCGCAGGTTTTCCGGCTCGGCGGATTCCCCCGGGAGAGCGGAGTCCTCACCCGAAGGGGAGGGGGATTTTTGGGGAGCGGCGTTTTCCGCCCCGGCAGGGCGGGAAGAGGGCGGATAGGGGGAGGGCTCGGTCCGCTGCAGCGCCGCATCCACCGAGGACAGCAGCTCCTGCTCGTCGTAGGGCTTGAGCAGATAGTCCACCGCCCGCACCGCGATGGCCTGCCGGGTATAGGTGAAGTTATCGAAGGCAGTCAAAAAGAGGACCGCGCAGGGCAGCCCCTCCTGCCGGACGCTCCGGGCGACATCCAGCCCGGAGATTCCCGGCATCTGGATGTCCAGAATGGCCAGCTGCGGCCGCTCCTGCTGGGCCAGAGCCAGGGCTTCCCGGCCGTTTCTGGCCTCGTAAATCCGGCAGGCTTCGCCCAGATAGTTGTTCAGAGCGCGGCAGAGCACCTTGCGCTCGATGGTCTCGTCCTCTGCGACCAGGATCTTATACATACCGTTTTTCCTTCCCTTCCTCGCTTACCGGCTGGGGGATCTGCAGCTGCACCGCTGTGCCGTGTCCCGGGCGGCTGTAAATCTGCAGGCTGCTGCCTGCATAGAGCATCTCCAAACGTTTTGCAATGTTGCCCAGCCCGATGCCTCGGCCGCTGTGCTGCCCCTGGCGCAGCTGCCTGCGCACCGCTTCCAGCTTCTGGCCGGTCATGCCCTCGCCGTTGTCTGCCACCGAGAGCATCAGGGTTTCATCCTGCATCCAGGCCCGCAGGGTGATCTGTCCGCCTTCCTCCCGGTGGGCCAGCCCGTGTACAAAGCAGTTTTCCACCAGCGGCTGCAAGGTGAAGGAGGGCAGCTGCACCGCCTGGGGGTCCAGCTCCAGCTGCTTTTTGCAGACGATCCGCCCATCAAACCGCATCTGCTGGATGTAGAGGTAGTCTTCCAGCGCCTCCAGCTCCTGGGCCAGAGGCACCTGCTGGGCGGTGGTGCGCAGATTGTAGCGGAACAGGTTGCTCAGCGCCAGGATCATCTGGTCGATGACCGAGGCTCCTTCCAGCCGGGCCATGCAGGAGATCAGATGCAGGGTGTTGAACAAAAAGTGGGGGTTGACCTGGCTTTTCAGCATCTCCAGCTGGGTGTAATGCAGCTCCTTTTCCAGCTCCAGCCGGTCCAGCTGCTGCTGGTGCAGCGCCTCGCGGTTGAGCTGGTTTTCGGCGGCGGCGGTCCGCATCCGGTTGAACTCCCGGGTCAGCCGGGCCACCTCCTCAGGCCCTTCGGCGGGGAGATCCGGGCCGGAGAAGTCGTTGGCCGCAATCCGGGCCGCCGCGTCGGTCATCCGCAGCAGCGGCTTGAGCACCGAGCGGCTGATGAGCCGCAGGAAAAAGACCGCCGAGCCCACCACCGCGGCCAGCAGCACCGCAAAAAGCACCGGCATCAGCCAAAAAAAGGAGGTGGACTGCCGGTAGAGCTGTTCGCTGTATTCCAGCGTCGCATAGGCCAGCCGCAGCGCATAGCTGGAAAGGGCCTCCTGCATCTCAAACACCTGGTACAGCCGCTCCACATAGTCGGTTTCGCCGGGGTCGGAGAGCAGCAGGGCGTCCCGGTAGGTTTGGTAGCCCTCATAGCCGTTTTTCAGGTTCCAGGTGCGGGCGTACCGCTCCCGTCCGATCTCGGTGTAGTCGAAGGGCAGGGCATTGATGCACCGCCAGGTTTCGGCGCAGGCCTGTTCATAAACGGCGCGGTTGTCCTCGGAGGGGGCGCGGGCGTAGGTCTCGAAGGCCTGCTGCTCGGCGTCGATGGCTTTGTGGGTCTGATAACACAGCAGGTTATCGTTGAGCAGCAGATCGAACCGCCCGGCGGCAGTGCGGCTGATGCCGCTGTCCACCAAAAAGGCCAGAACAATCACCGCAACCATTCCGAAAAACCAGCGCAGCACCTTTCGCCGCAGGGTCAACTGGCCCTTGTTCGCCACCCAAATCCCTCCTTTGAACGCTTTATGCCTAGTATACCACACCCGCCGATGGTTCGTCAATTTGCATACTTCACGCCGCCCTTTTTCCATTTTTTTTGTGCTCGGCGCTTGCTTTTTAAATAAACAGCCCATACCGCCCAGGGCGGCACGGGCCGTTTAAAAGAGCAGGGCCGCCGGGTAAGTCAGACCCGGATCTGGCCGCTGCCGCGGATGATGTACTTGTAGCTGCACAGCTCTTCCAGCCCCATGGGGCCCCGGGCGTGGAGCTTCTGGGTGGAGATGCCCATTTCGCATCCCAGCCCGAACTCT
>CALXGY010000060.1 GCA_944387955.1 uncultured Faecalibacterium sp.
AGATGTTCTTGGCCAGGCTGGGGAAGGCGGTCTTGGCCATCATGCTCCAGGCCGGGCAGCAGGAAGTTGCCATGAAGTCCAGCTTCTCGGGCACCTCAGCCAGGAAGTCCTTGGCCTCGTCCACGGTGCACAGGTCGGCGCCGATGGCGACTTCCACAGTGTCGCAGAAGCCCACCGCCTTGAGGGCGGCGCGGAGCTTGCCGGAGGTGGCCAGCTGGGGGAACTGGTTGACAAAGGCGGGGGCCACCAGAGCGTAGACCCGGTCGCCGCGGTTGAAGCTCTGGATCAGCTGATAGATCTGGCCCTTGTCGGCGATGGCGCCGAAGGGGCAGTTGACCAGGCACATGCCGCAGGAGACGCACTTGCTGTAATCAATCTCGGCGCGGCCCAGCGGGTCGGAGTGGATGGCGCCCATGCCGCAGGCGGAAGAGCAGGGGCGCTCGGTCTTGACGATGGCGTGATAGGGGCAGACATCCACGCAGCGGCCGCACTTGATGCACTTCTCCTGGTCGATGGTGGAGCGGCCGCTCTCCCAGACGATGGCCTGCTTGGGGCAGACCTCCATACAGGGATGGGCAAGGCAGCCCTGGCACAGGTCGGAGACCTTGACCATCTTCTCGGGGCAGCGGTTGCAGGCGAACTTGATGACGTTGATCAGCGGGGGATCGTAGTACTTGTCCGCAATGGATGCATCCTCCAGGCCGGAGACGACGCTGTTGTGCTCGTCCATGCGGCGGGTGGGCAGGCCCATGGCCAGACGGACGCGCTCCTCGACGATGGCGCGCTCCAGGAAGATATCCTTGCGCAGCTTGCCCTCCTCACCGGGAATAATGGTGTAGGGAATCTTGCGCATCATGTGGTTGGCGGCCTCGCCCTTGACGTTGGCGTAGGCCATGCGCGCCACCTCGGTAAACACCCGGCGGCGGATCTGGATGACCGTGGTGTTGATGCCTCTGAAACTCATGTTATGCACTCCTCATTACAACTTACAAATGGTTCGGCAGAAGGCGGCAGCGCAGCTCACACCCTGCGTCTGCCGTACTGGCCTTATTCTATCATAACCGGCCCTTGTTTAAAAGAGCTCTGCCGAAAAATGTGATGGATTTGTCAATGTGGCTGGTTTTCCGCTTGCTGCGGCCAAAAAATCCGACAAAACCCGCCTGGATTCAGACGAGCTGCGCCCGCACCCGCTCGCCGTCGTATTCTCCCAGCTTCACCCGGACGATCTCGCCGCTTTTGTGCCCCGGGGCCGAGACCACCACCGGCACATACAGCCGGGTATAGCCGGTGAAAAGATTGGCCGAGAGGGCGGTCTCCAGCAGAACCTCGTCCTCCATGCCCGCGAGGGAAGCAAGCACCCGGCGGCGCAGCTGCTCGGCGGCATCGTTCATGCGGCGGCTGCGGGCCTGCTTCTCCCGCTCGTGGACCTGGCCGGGGAAGTCGTAGGCCGGGGTGCCCCTGCGCCGGGAGTAGGGGAAGACGTGCACCTTCAAAAAGCCGATCTTCTCCAAAAAGGCGCAGCTCTCGGCAAAGTCCTCCTCGCTCTCGCCGGGGAAACCGCAGATGCAGTCGGTGGTAAAGCTCACCGGCTTGTCTCCGTAGGCGGCCCGCAGCTTTTCCACCACCTGGGCGTACTGTTCGGCGGTGTAGGGGCGGCGCATCCGGCGCAGGGTGGCCGAACAGCCGCTCTGCAAACTCAGATGGAACTGGGGGCAGAGCTTGTCCACCGCCGCCAAGCGGGCGATGGCCTCGTCCGAGAGCATATCCGGGTCAAGGCTGCCCAGCCGGATGCGCTGGATGCCCTCCACCTGGGCGCAGTGTTCCACCAGCTCCACGAGGCTGGTGCCGGTGTCCTGGCCGTAGCTGGGCAGGGAGATGGCGCTGAGCACCACCTCCCGGTAGCCTGCCGCGGCCAGCTGCCGCAGCTCGGCCAGAATACTGGATTCCGCCCGGCTGCGCACCGGTCCCCGGGCCCGGGGAATGACGCAGTAGGCGCACTGGCGGTTGCAGCCGTCCTCCACCTTGATGAAGGCCCGGGTGTGGGTCTCGAACCGCTCCACCGGCAGCTCCTCGAACAGCTCCCCCCGGGCGTGGGGGGTCACCGCCACGATCCGCTCATGACCGGCCAGCAGCTTCTGGACGTTGTCCAGGATGGCCCGGCGGTCCCCGTTGCCGCACACAAGGTCGGCCTGCTCAAAGGCGGCGGCCTCCTCGGGGAAGGCCTGGGGATAGCATCCGGTCAGCACCGTGACCGCGCCGGGGTTCTCCCGCTTGGCGCGGCGCAGCCATTTGCGGCTCTTCTGGTCGCCGAAGTTGGTGACGGTGCAGCTGTTGACGATGTAGACGTCCGCCGCCTCGCCCTCCGGTACCACCGTGAATCCATTGCGGGAAAACAGCTGCTCCAGCGCCTCGGTCTCGTTGAGGTTGACCTTGCAGCCGAGAGTATAAAAACAAACGCGCATGAGGTTGAGTCCTTTCGGGTAAAAATCAAACCGGGGCAGATGCCCCATAAAAATAAGGAAAGAGGTACCGCATCAGTATAACAGACCCACCCGCCCAGCACAAGCCCCGCCAGGGATAGCACGGCCGCCGGGCGCATAGAATCACAGCAGGAGCCTGTACGGCCGCAGCCGCCGGGCGCACAAAACTTGTGATTGCGGGAGGCAAAAGGGATGGAACGGAGAACTTTGGCGCTTTTCAGTATGGCGGCGCTCTGCTTTTGGATGTTTGCGCTGGCCTTTGGCTCGGCCGAAGGGGCGGGGCTGCGGGCGGTGCTGGCCCCCACGGCCCAGCAGGCCGGGACCGGCTGGCCCGCCGAAGAGGTGCAGGCCGAACCGGTGCAGGCCGAGCCGGTGCAGCAGGCCGCGGCCCCGGGGGAAAACCAGCCGCAGCTGTCTCTTGCCTGCCAGGCCGCCATCCTGGTGGAGCAGACCACCGGCCAGGTGCTCTATGAGTACAACGCCGACCAGCAGATGCCCATTGCCTCCATTACCAAGGTCATGACCCTGCTTTTGACCTTTGAGGCCATCCACAACGGCCGGATCGCAAAGACCGACCTTGTGCCGGTGAGCGAGCACGCCTATCAGATGGGCGGCAGCCAGATCTGGCTGGAGCCGGGGGAGCAGATGACCCTGGACGAGATGCTGCGGGCCATCTGCATCTCCAGCGCCAACGACGCGGCGGTGGCGGTGGCGGAGTTCGTGGGGGGCAGCGAGCCGGTGTTCGTGCAGCAGATGAACGACCGGGCCGCCGCCCTGGGCATGACCAATACCCAGTTCCACAACGCCTGCGGGCTGGACGCCGAGGGGCACCTGTCCACCGCCCGGGACGTGGCGGTCATGAGCTGCGAGATCCTGAACACCTGCCCCGAGGTGCTGGAGTACAGCGGGGTGTGGAGCGACAGCCTGCGGGGCGGAGCCACCCAGCTGGTGAACACCAACAAGCTCCTGCGCCGCTACAACGGCATCACCGGCCTCAAGACCGGCACCACCAGCGGCGCGGGGGTCTGCATCTCGGCCAGCGCCGAGCGGGAGGGGCTGAAGCTGGTGGCGGTGGTGCTGGGCGCGCCCTCCAGCACCGACCGGTTCAACTGCGCCACCACCCTTTTGGACTACGGCTTTGCAGCCTATGAGGCGGCAAAGCTGCCCGCGCTGAACGAGCGGCCTTTGCAGCTGGAGGTAAAGGGCGCGGCGGAGCCCTTTGTGCCGCTGGATTATACCGCCCTGCCCGAGACGCTGCTGCTGGAAAAGGGAGCGGGGGCGAACCTTACGGCCTCGGTGGAATTGCCCGAAGAAGCGGAGGCTCCGGTTTCGGCAGGCCAGCAGCTGGGCCGGGTGGTGGTCCGGGCCGGGGATACCGTTTTGGGAGAGTACCCGGTCACCGCCGCCGCCGACACCCCGAGACTCACCTTTGAGGGCGCAGCCCGGATGCTCTGGGAGAGCGTGTGCGGGGGATAAGAAGGTCTTTGCCTCTGCACTGGTTTTCTTTGACAAACCGCTGTTTCCGGCCCGCTCTCGCCAGGCCGGAAAAGAGCGGAAAAATCCGATGAAATCAGAAAAAATCTATTTTGGTCGAAATATGGGAAGATTCTTAAAATCCTATGAAACCCAGGGATTTTGGCCTTGACTTTACAAGAAGGGAACGGTACACTTAAAGCATCTACAAAAGACCACCCGCTAAAAGAGGGCAGCGGGGCAAGCAAAGGTTTGGAGGTCGTTTAGAAAATGAGTGTTTCGTTTAATACAAAGCATCTTTCCAGTTTTATCCGCGAGGATGAGTTCAAGGCCATCTATCCCCAGGTGGAAGCAGCCCATCGGATGCTGGAGGCCAAGAGCGGCCCGGGCAATGATTTTCTGGGCTGGATGTACCTGCCCCGGGATTACGATAAAGAGGAGTTTGCCCGCATCAAGGCCGCAGCCGCCAAGATCCGCGAGGATTCGGATGTGCTGATCGTGGCCGGCATCGGCGGCAGCTACCTGGGCGCCCGCGCCGTCATCGAGGCGGTCAAGGGCATGTACCACAACGAGCTGGAAGAGGGCCTGAAGATCTACTTCTGCGGCAACAGCATCAGCCCCACCTATCTCAACAACATTCTGGGCCTGTGCAAGGGCAAGCGGGTATCGGTCAACGTCATCTCCAAGTCCGGCACCACCACCGAGACCAGCCTTGCCTTCCGCGTGCTGCGCAAGATGCTGGAAGAGCAGGTGGGCGTTGAGGAGGCCAACAAGCGCATCTACGCCACCACCGACCGGGCCCGCGGCACCCTCAAGCAGCTGGCCGACAGCCAGGGCTGGCCCACCTTCGTGGTGCCGGACGATGTGGGCGGCCGCTACTCGGTGCTGTCGGCTGTGGGCCTTCTGCCCATCGCCGCCGCAGGCATCGACATCGACGAGCTGATGAAGGGCGCTGCCGACGCCATGGAGCGGTTCTCGGTACTCAGCGAGGACAACGACGCTTACAAGTACGCCGCAGCCCGCAACATCCTCTACCGCAAGGGCAAGGCTGTGGAGATCCTGGAGTGCTACGAGCCGGACTTCACCCTCATGAACGAGTGGTACAAGCAGCTGTTCGGCGAGAGCGAGGGCAAGGACAACAAGGGCATCTTCCCCGCCAGCTGCATCTTCTCCACCGACCTGCACTCCATGGGCCAGTTCATCCAGGAGGGCGCCCGGATCATGTTCGAGACCATCGTGGATGTCAAGAAGCCCGCTCAGGATCTGTTCATCGAGCCCATCGAGGGCAACTTCGACGGCCTGAACTTCCTGGCAAACCAGAACATGAGCGTTGTCAACCGCAAGGCCATGGAGGGCACCATTCTGGCCCACACCGACGGCGGCGTGCCCCAGCTGCTCATCGACATGGACGATCTGTCCGCCTACAATGTGGGCTACTTGATTTACTTCTTCTGGCGCGCCTGCGCATGCAGCGGCTATCTGCTGAGCGTCAACCCCTTCAACCAGCCGGGCGTGGAAAGCTACAAGAAGAACATGTTCGCGCTGCTGGGCAAGCCGGGCTATGAGGGCCTGACCGCCGAGCTGGAGGCAAAGCTGAAGTAACAAGCACAACCGATCTCTCGCCGCAAGGCGTGGAAAATACAGGAGGACGAACTATGATTAAACTGATTGTTGGCGCAAAGGGCTCCGGTAAGACCAAGGCTATGATCGATCTCATCAACGATTCGGTCAAGACCACCAAGGGCAACGTCGTCGTGGTCGAAAAGGGCATGAAGCTGACCTATGATATCGCTTCTGCTGCCCGTCTGATCGATCTGGATGAGTACAAGATCGACGGCGGCGAGATGCTGTACGGCTTTGTGGCCGGTCTGCTGGCAAGCAACTACGACATCACCGACCTGTACATCGACGGCATTCTGAAGGTCCTGGATCACGACATCAACCGTCTGGGCGTTGTGCTGGACGAGATCGCAGCCATCACCGGCGACTCGGTCAAGGCGGTCATCACGGTCAGCGCCAACGAGGAAATGCTGCCCCACGACGTGAAGAAGTACCTGTAATCGTCTGGACAAGGAATTCTTTGCTGTAACATAAGCCTGAACGGGCAGAGAGCTGAAAAACGCAAAATTTTTCGGCTTTCTGCCTGTTTTAGGTATTGACAAAGGCTGCCGCAGGCGCTATACTGACAAAGCAGCCTTTTAGAGGTGTACTATGCAATTTGACCTGAGAAAGTTTATCACCACCGGGACCCGGCCTTATCACCTCGACTTCGAGTGCGATCTCTCCGGGCGGGATTTTTCCGGTGCAAGGGTTTTGCAGCCGGTGCCCGTGTCCTTTGACGCGGAGCTGGACGGCGGCGAGGCCCGGATGACCCTGCGGGCCAAGGCATCGGTGCATGGCGAATGTGCACGCTGTCTCGACCCGGTCGAGAGCGAGGAAACAGTCGATGTGCAATGGACGGTGAAGCAGCGGGATCTGGATGACCCGGATTTCGACCTTCCGCTGGACGAGGCAGGACGGCTGGACCTGGAGGAATGGCTCTATCAGGAGTTCTTGTTCCAGATCCCCACAGTGCTGCTCTGCACGGAGGACTGCCCGGGGCTTTGCCCGGTATGCGGCCGCAAGCGCGGGGAATGTACCTGCCCAAAGCAGGAGTCTGACGCTGCGCCCATAGACGCAAGGCTGAGTGTGCTGAAATCACTGCTGAATTGAGAATCCATCGAGGAGGTGCAAAAATATGGCAGTACCCAAGAGACATCTTTCCAAGGCCCGCCGCGACAAGCGTCGCAGCAATGTTTGGAAGCTGGAGGCCCCCGCGCTGGTCAAGTGCAGCAACTGCGGCTCTCTGAAGCTCCCCCACCAGGCATGTGGCAACT
>CALXGY010000061.1 GCA_944387955.1 uncultured Faecalibacterium sp.
ATGGAGATTTGCACCCGCTACCTCGGGATGGACCGCCTGGAAGGCAGCTACCTGGTCCATACCAACTGCGCAGACATCAAGATCTGCTTTGTCACCGATGAGATCCTCCGTCTCCGTGCTTCCTTCGACAAGGAGATGGACGAGGAATCCTACATCCTGATGACCACCGCCTGGCCCGACCGGATGGACGGCCTTTTTGAAGGGGAGCGTACCCGGGTGACCCCCTGCATGCCCGAGTGCCAGGACAGCGAGGCGGAACTGGTCTTTGATACCGGCAAGATCCGCCTGGTGGTCCAGAAGAGCCCCCTGAACTTCCGCCTCTACGATGGGGACGGGGATCTTTTGTACAGTGACCTGCCCGGCAACCCCTATACCCTGGACAGCAACAAGCGGGTCACCCACTATACCCGCATGGAGGAAGAGGACTGCTTCTACGGCTTCGGCGAAAAGACCGGCCTTTTGAACAAGAACAAGGCCTTTTTGCGTGAGCGCGCCACCGACGCCATGGGCTACGACGCCACCAAGATGGACACCCTCTATAAGCACATCCCCTTCTACATCCGGCTTTCCCGCACCACCCGCAAGGCGGTGGGCCTGTTCTATCACAACTTCTACGAGTCCTGCTTCAACATGGGCTGCGAGAAGAGCAACTACTGGCCCCGCTACACCTACTGGCAGGCGGACGGCGGCGACATCGACCTGTTCCTCCTGGGCGGCGGCACCATTGCCCGGGTGCTGGACAACTACACCCGCATGACCGGCCGTCCGGCCCTGCTGCCCAAGCGGGCGCTGGGCTACCAGGGCAGCTCGATGTACTATCCCGAGCTGGAAAAGGACAGCGACGATGCGGTGCTGGGCTTCATCGACACCATCAAGGAAGAGGGCTTCCCCATCGACGGCTTCCACCTGTCCAGCGGCTACACCAGCTACAACAACAAGCGCTGCGTCTTTACCTGGAACACCGAGCGGTTCAAGAACCCCCAGGCCTACTTCGCCGAGATGAACGAGAAGGGCGCCCAGAACGTGCCCAACATCAAGCCGGGCATCCTGCTGTGCCACCCCTGGTTTGAGGAGTTCAACGACCAGGAAGTCTTTGTGCGGGACAGCAAGAACCCCGACCAGTACGCGGTGGGCGCCTGGTGGGGCGGCGACGGCGCCTTCTGGGACTTCACCAAACCTGAGGCCCGGGAAATCTGGAAACGGTATGTCACCGACAGCCTGGTGGCGGTGGGCACCAACTCCATCTGGAACGACAACTGCGAATACGACAGCCTGCTGGACAAGGACGCGGTCTGCTGCTTCGACGGCAAGGGCGGCACCATCGGCCAGCTCAAGCCCATCATGTCCACCCTGATGTGCAAGCTGAGCAACGACGCGGTGAAGGAGCACGACTCCCGCGCCCGTCCCTACTCGGTCTGCCGCAGCGGCAGCGCGGGCATCCAGCGCTACGCCCAGACCTGGGCCGGAGACAACTACACCAGCTGGACCTCTCTCAAGTACAACATCCCCATCATCACCGGCATGGGCCTGTCCGGCCAGCCCAACGAGGGCTGCGACATCGGCGGTTTTGCCGGCCCGGCCCCCACCGAGGAACTGTTTGTGCGCTGGGTGCAGCAGGGCATCTTCCAGGCCCGGTTCTCCATCCACTCGGCCAGCAACGACAACACGGTCACCGAGCCCTGGATGTTCCGGGACAGCGCCGACCTGATCCGCCAGGCCATCCTGCTGCGCTACCGCTTCACTCCCTATCTGTACTCCCACGAGTACGCCGCCAGCAAGACCGGCGCACCCATCATGCGGGCGCTGGTGTATGAGTTCCAGGACGACCCCAAGGTCTACGACGAGAGCTTCGAGTTCATGTTCGGCCGGGATCTGCTGGTCTCCAACGTGGTGGAGCCGGGCGTCACCAGCCAGAAGGTCTATCTGCCCGCAGGCTGCAAGTGGTACGACTGGAACAACAAATTCGCCTGCTATGAGGGCGGCCAGACCATCGAGGTGCCGGTCACCATGTCCACCATCCCCATGTTCCTGCGGGAGGGCGGCTGCGTCGCCATGGCGGACAACCAGCTCATGAGCATGGAAAAGGATACGGTCACCGATCTGCACCTGTACGTCGCCCCCAAGGGGGTCACCACCACCGAGCTCTACGACGACGACGGCGTGAGCAACGACTTTGCCCAGGGCGTCTACCGTAAGGTGACCATCACCACCACCCAGGGCGAGCGGGTCAAGATGGAGTTTTCCGCCGAGGGCAGCTACAAGGATACGGTCCAGCGGGTCAAGGTGGAGATGATCGCCAAGGAGAAGAGCCCCTTCTGGGTCACTCTGGGCGAAAAGAAGCTGGAGCACTTCCTCAACCGCCGCAAGTTTGACGCCGCCGCCGAGGGCTGGTATTACAGCCAGAGCAAAAAGGCAGTGGAGATCAAATATGCGAACCCCGGCAAGGACTGCTGCCTGACCGTCAGCTTTGAGCAGTTCGACCTGATCGGCATGTAAGGATCGCGCCGGTTTGCCCTCTGGGTTTTCCGGCTTGAATCAAATACCAAACCGCGGCCCACAGCCAGGCTGCGCACAGCAAAAGGAGGAGCTTCAATGCTGCTGAGGAGCTGCCGTTCAATCGAAAAAACCGATTGCGGCTATATGATCCATGGCGACGCGGCCGATGTGCTGCTGGTTTTCATGAGCGACGATGTGATCCGTATTCGGGTCCACTTCGACAAGGACTGCCCCATGGAGGAGGAGTCCTACACCCTGGTAACCACCGCTTGGCCCGACCGGATGGACAAGCTGCTGGAAGGAGAGCGCACCCGCATCCAGGCGCTGGATGTCCCCATGGAGGAAACCGAGAAGGAGGCAGTCTTCTGCACGGGGACCCTGCGGCTGGTGCTGAACAAGCAGCCCTTTGCCTTCTCCCTCTACACCGCCGACGGAAAGCTGGTCTACGAGGATCTGCGGGAGCGGGCCTATGAGAAGGACCAGCTGGGCCGCCTGACCCACTACTCCCGCACCGACCGGGAACTGGACCACTTCTACGGCTTCGGCGAAAAGACCGGCCACCTGGACAAGAAGGGCCGCCGGCTGCGCATGTCCCCCAAGGATGCCATCGGCCACGACCCCGAGATCGGCGACCCCATGTACAAGCACATCCCCTTCTATATCCGGGTCAATGAGGTGCAGAAGTACGCCCTGGGCCTGTTCTATCACAACTCCTACGACTGCGTGTTCGATCTGGGGCAGGAGCTGTCCGGCTACTGGGAGCGCTACTGCTACTACCAGACCGACGGCGGAGACATCGACCTGTTCCTGATGGCGGGCCCCGGCATGGCTCAGGTGCTGGACCATTATACCTGGCTCACTGGCCGCAGCGCCCTGCCCACCAAACAGTCCTTGGGCTACTGCGCCTCCACCATGTACTATGCCGAGCTGGAGAAGGACTGCGACCAGGAGATCTACCGGGTCATCGACAAGCACGACAAGGAAGGCATCCTCATCGACAACTTCTGGCTGGCCTCCGGCTATTCCAGCGGCGAAGCGGATAACCTGCGCTATGTCTTCAACTGGAATTACAAGCGCTTCCCCGATCCCAAGGCCTTCTTTGCCGAGATGAACGCCCGGGGCATCAACGTGATCCCCAACCTCAAGCCCGGCATCCTCAAGCGCCACCCCTACATGGAACTGTTCGAGAAGAACGACGTCTTTATCAAAAACCCCGACGGCAACGGCGCTTATAAGGGCCGCTGGTGGGGCGGCGAGGGGCGGTTCTTCGACTTCACCGGCGAGGCGGGCCGCAACACCTGGAAGCAGCTGCTGGAGGACAACATCCTGCGGATGGGCACCAAGACCGTCTGGAACGACAACTGCGAGATGGACGGCGTAGAGGACCGGGAGGCCCAGTGCGACTTTGAGGGCAAGAAGGGCACCATGGCCGAGCTGAAGATCCTCCACTCCAACCTGATGGCATACGTGGGCAAGCAGGCTCTGGCCGAGGTCTACCCCGGCGAGCGTCCCTACATCATCAACCGGGCCGGATTTGCGGGCATCCAGCGCTACGCCCAGGTCTGGGGCGGCGACAACCTCACCGACTGGCGCACCGTCAAGTTCAACATCGCCACCATCATGGGCATGGGCCTGTCCGGCTGCGCCAACATGGGCTGCGACATCGGCGGCTTTGCGGGCGGCGCGCCCGAGGCCGAGCTGATGCTGCGCTGGATTCAGAGCGGCATCTTCCAGCCCCGGTTCTGCATGAACTCGGCCAACAACGACAACACGGTCACCCAGCCCTGGATGTACGAGGAGATGCTGCCCTACGTCCGCCAGGCTTACCAGCTGCGGTACCGGATGCTGCCCTACCTGTACAGCCTGATGTACGAGGCAAACCAGAACGGCATGCCCGCCATGCGGCCCCTGTTCCTGGAGTTCCCCGAGGATACCAATACCTACACCGACAAAAACCTCACCTTCATGTACGGCAAGAGCCTGCTGGTGGCCAACGTAGTGGAGAAGAACGCTTCCACCCGCACCATCTACCTGCCCGCGGGCTGCAAGTGGTACGACATGAACGACCAGCTGCGGGAGTACGAGGGCGGCCAGACCATCGAGGTACCGGTGGACCTGGGCAGCATCCCCATGTTTCTGCGGGGCTCGGCCATCTTTGTCACCAGTGACGATGTAAAGAAGATCCTGCGGGACACCATGCGCCATCTGGATCTGCTGGTGGCCGCCGAGGGCAACTCGGAGTTCGTGCTCTACGACGACGACGGCCACTCGGAGGACTACAAGAAGGGCGTCTACGCCAAGACCACCATCCGGGTCACCGCCGGAGACCAGACCAAGATCCGCTTCACCACCGAGGGCAGCTACCCCTCGCCGGTGGAAACCCTGACCATCAAGCTGGTCAGCAAGCAGAAGGGCGCCTACTGGTGCTCGGTGGACGGGGTCCAGATTCCCCGCTACATCGTGCGGGACGGCTGGGAAGCGGCCGAGAGCGGCTGGTATTACAACCTCTCCGATCGCACCATCTGGCTCAAGTGCCCCCGCCCGAAAAAGGATGACTTCACCGTGGTCATCTCCACCGAGAAGTTCGATCTCATCGGCATGGCCGAGGACTGAGCACCCCCTCTTTTTGCGCAGACCCCAGGGCCTGAAGTGTTTCCGCGCCTTTAAGCCTCCGGCTCGGGAAGCTCCTTCGGCCCTTCGGTTCTTCCCGGGGAGGGAGCGGTCGGGGACCGGCAGCTCCTTCCTCTAAACTGCGGATGCCCCCTGCTTTGACAGAGGACACAGCCAGAAGCACCCGCGCCTCCGACCCAAACCGGCGGCGCGGGTGTTTTTGCGCGTTTCGCCTTTACAACCCGTTCAAACCGCGTTATCCTTAAAAAAGAGGCGTCCGGATACCGGGCGCAGCCAAAACAAGAGGGAGGGAAGGACCATGAACCAACATCCGGCACCAGGCGCCGAGCTGCCCTTTGAGGGCGGGCGCAATTTCCGGGAGCTGGGGGGATACCCCGCCGCCGACGGGCGGCATGTGCGCCGGGGGCTGCTCTACCGGGGCGTGCCCACCGCCGGCCTTGTCAGCGAAGCCGACCGCACCCTGCTGGAATCCCTGGGCCTGCGGGTGATTTTGGACCTGCGCAGCAAACGGGAGGCCGCCGCAAAGCCGGACTGGGTGCCGCCGGGGGCCCGGCTTTTGCAGCGGTGCGGCCTGTGTACCGAGGACGGGCAGGAGATCGGCTTTTCCCCCGAGGATATCCAGGTACTGCTTCGCTCCGCCCCGCCGGGCGCAGAGGGAGACGACGCCTTTTTGCAGGGCATGTACTGCCGCATCCTCTTCGGCAACGCCGCCTTCAAGGAACTGTTCCGGCTGCTGGAGGAGCAGCAGGTGCCGATCTTGTTCCACTGCTCGGCGGGCAAAGACCGTACCGGCGTGGCGGCGATGCTGATCCTGCTGGCGCTGGGGGTGCCGGATGAGGTGATCTGCGCCGACTATGAAAAGACGAATCTCTGCCGCGCCGCGTCCATCCGGGAGCTGCTGGAAAAGCACGCGGAGGAGATCGCCGCCGATCCCTCTCGGGTGCGGTTCTACCAGGGAATGGAAGGGGTGGACCCGTCCACGGGGCCCTTTGTGCTGTCCCAGCTGCGGCAGCGGTACGGCAGCGCGGAAGCATTTCTTGCGGCGGAGTTCGGGCTGGATGAAGCCCGGCTTGCCCGGCTGCGGCAGCTCTATCTGGAATAAAGGGGATTGATGGGCGTTTTGCCGTAAAAAAGTTACAGATCCTTCCCAGAAAAATGAGGTTTGACCATTGACAGGTTTGCTATAATAGATAGTGTAAGAGAATCAGGGGCGGCGCAGTGCGCACAGGTTGCGCCGGGCCGCCCTGTTTCATGCGGGCGAGGTTCGCCCGCTCTTTTGAAAGAGAAAACGAGGCATAAAAAATGAAGACCAAAATTGATATTTTCTCCGGATTTCTGGGCGCAGGAAAAACGACCCTGATTAAGAAGCTGATCCAGGAGTCCTTCGGCGGCCAGAAGGTGGTGCTGATCGAGAACGAGTTCGGCGAGATCGGCATCGACGGCGGCTTCCTCAAGGAGTCCGGCATCCAGATCAACGAGCTGAATGCAGGCTGCATCTGCTGCTCCCTGGTGGGCGACTTCCGGGAGGCCCTCAAGAAGGTCATCGAGCAGTACCACCCCGACCGCATCCTCATCGAGCCCTCCGGCGTGGGCAAGCTGTCCGATGTGACCCGGGCGGTGGAGACGGTGGCCGAGACCGAGGAGGTGGAGCTGAATAGCTTCGTCACCGTGGCCGACGTGAACAAGGTCAAGATGTATATGAAGAACTTCGGCGAGTTCTACGACGACCAGATCAGCCACGCCAGCTGCATCCTGCTGAGCCGCACCCAGACCGCCGCCGAGGACAAGGTGGCCGCCGCCGTGGCTCTGCTGCGGGAGAAAAACCCCACCGCCACCATCGTCACCACCCACTGGGAGCAGCTCACCGGAGCCCAGATCCTGAAGGCCATGTCCAGCAAGAACGACTTTGTAGCCGAGCTGCTGGCGATGGCGGCCCAGGCCAACGCCGAGCATGAACACGAACACGAGCATCACCACCACTACGATGAAAACGGCGTGTGCAGCTGCGGCCATCACCACGACGAGGAGGAGGAGCACGAGCACCATCACCACCACGAGGAGGGCGAGTGCTGCTGCCATCACCACGACGAGGAGGAGGAGCACGAGCATCATCACCACCATGAGGAGGGCGAGTGCTGCTGCCACCATCACGACGAGGACGAGGAGCACGAGCATCACCACCACCACCACGAGGAGGGCGAGTGCTGCGGCCACCATCACGACGAGGAGGAGCACGAGCATCACCACCACGAAGACGGCGAGTGCAGCTGCGGCCATCATCACCACCATCACCACGCCGACGAGGTCTTTACCAGCTG
>CALXGY010000062.1 GCA_944387955.1 uncultured Faecalibacterium sp.
CGGGCCGAGGCCACCTGCTTGATCTTGGAGTTGCTGGCGGAGGCGTACCGTTCTTCCGGTTCGCCGCCCTCGCCGGTGTTGCTGCGGGCGCCCAGCTGGTTGAAGGCCAGGGCGATGGTATCGTGGGCCTCGCTGCTCAATGCGCCGTAGCTCATGGCCGCTCCCTTGAACCGCTTGAGGATCTCGGAGACCGGCTCCACCTCCTCCAGCGGGATGCCGCCACCCTCGGGGTAGCGGAATTCCAGCAGGCTGCGCAGGTGCATGCCTTCTTCGCCCATGTTGTCCACCGCGGCGGTGAACTGCTTGAAGGCGTCGTAGTCGTTGTGGAAGCAGGCCTTCTGGAACAGGTAGATGGTCTGGGGGTTGAACAGGTGCTCTTCCTTTCCGGCGCGGAACTTATGGGCGCCGCCGCTGGCAAGCTCCATGCTGATGTCCAGTCCCAGAGGATCGAAGGCGGCGTTGTGCTGGGCCTCCACATCGGCTTGCAGCTCGGCAAGGCCGATGCCGCCCACCCGGCTCACCGTGCCGGTGAAGTATTTGTCGATAACCTCCTTGGCGATGCCCACCGCCTCAAAGATCTGGCTGCCCTGGTAGCTCTGAATGGTGGAAATGCCCATCTTGGAGGAGATCTTCACGATGCCGTTGAGAATGGCAGTGTCGTAGTCGTCCACCGCGGCATAGAAATCCTTGTCCAGCAGGCCCTGGTCAATGAGCTGGCCGATGGTCTCCTGGGCCAGATAGGGGTTGATGGCGCAGGCGCCGTAGCCCAGCAGGGTGGCGAAGTGGTGCACCTCCCGGGGCTCGGCGCTCTCGAGGATGAGGGCCAGGGCGGTGCTCTTCTTGGTGCGCACCAGATACTGGGAGACCGCCGACACCGCCAGCAGGCTGGGGATGGCCACATGGTATTCGTCGATGTCCCGGTCGGACAGGATGATGATGTTGGCGCCGTCCTTATAGGCACGGTCCACCTCCAGGAAGACCCGGTCGATGGCCTTTTCCAGGCTGGTGTTCTTGTAGTAGATGATGGAGACGGTGGCCACCTTGAAGCCGGGCACGTTCATGTTCTTGATCTTGAGCAGATCGGTCTCGGTCAGGATGGGGTTGTGGACCTTGAGCACCTTGCAGTTCTCCGGCCGGTCCTCCAAAAGGTTTCCGTGGGCGCCGATGTAGACGCTGGTGGAGGTGACCACCTTCTCGCGGATGGCGTCGATGGGAGGATTGGTGACCTGGGCGAACAGCTGCTTGAAGTAGCTGAACAGCGGCGGATGCTGGCTGCTCAGCACGGCCAGCGGGGTATCCGCACCCATGGCGCCGCTGGGTTCTGCGCCCAGACGGGCCATCGAGAGAACCTGGGTGTGGATCTCCTCGTATTTATAGCCAAAGGCCTTCTGGAGCCGGGTCAGCTCCTCATTGGTATAGGTGGGAACCTTGCAGTTGGGGATCTTGAGATCCTTCAGCTGCACAAGGTTGCGGTCGATCCACTCGCCGTAGGGCTCGCGGCTGGCGTAGTACTCCTTGAGCTTTTCGTCGTCCACCACTTCGCCCTTGACCGTGTCCACCAGCAGCATCTTGCCCGGGCGCAGACGGTCCTTCACCAGGATGTTTTCCGGCGGGCAGTCCAGCACGCCCACCTCGGAGGAGAGGATCATCCGCCCGTCCTTGGTGATGTAGTAGCGGCTGGGGCGCAGGCCGTTGCGGTCCAGCACCGCGCCCATCACATCGCCGTCCGAGAAGAGGATGGCGGCCGGGCCGTCCCAGGGCTCCAGCATGGTGGCGTAGTACTGGTAGAAATCCCGCTTTTTCTGGCTGATGTTCTTGTTGTTCTCCCAGGGCTCGGGAATGGTGATCATGACCGCCAGAGGCAGGTCGATGCCGTTCATCACCATGAATTCCAGGGTGTTGTCCAGCATGGCCGAATCCGAGCCGGAGGCGTTGATGATGGGCAGAACCTTGCTCATGTCCTCCTGCATCACCCGGCTGGCGATGGATTCCTCACGGGCCAGCATCGCGTCGGTGTTGCCCTTGATGGTGTTGATCTCGCCGTTGTGCAGGATGAAGCGGTTGGGGTGTGCCCGCATCCAGCTGGGGGTGGTGTTGGTGGAGAAGCGGCTGTGCACCATGCCGATGGCGGATTCATAATCCTCATCCTGCAGGTCGGAGTAGAACAGCCGCAGCTCCTTGACCAGGAACATGCCCTTGTACACGATGGTACGGCTGGACAGGCTGGCCACATAGGTGCCGCTGCTGGCCTGCTCAAAGACCCGGCGCACGATGTAGAGTCTGCGGTCGAAGTCGATGCCCTTGCTGACCCGGGCGGGCTTCTTGATGAAGCACTGCCAGATGGAGGGCATGCAGTCCAGCGCCTTCTTGCCCACCACCTGGGGGTTCACCGGCACTCTGCGCCAGGCCAGAAATTCCAGCCCTTCCTTGCGGGTCACCAGCTCGAACAGCTTCATGGCCTGGGCCCGCAGATGCTCGCTCTGGGGGAAGAAGAACATGCCCACGCCGTACTCCCGCTCGGAGCCGATGCGGATGTTCAGTTCCTCAGCCACCTTGGAGAAAAATTTGTGGCTGATCTGCAGCAGGATGCCCACGCCGTCGCCGGTCTTGCCCTCGGCGTCCTTGCCGGCGCGGTGCTCCAGCCGCTCCACGATGGTCAGCGCGTCGCTGACCGTCTGGTGGCTCTTGCGGCCCTGGATGTCCACCACTGCGCCGATGCCGCAGGCGTCGTGTTCAAACTGTGGATCGTACAGGCCCAAGGGGGCGCTGCGTTCAGTAAAGTTTTCCATAGCCTTTCCCATCCTTATTCTCTAAAATCCCAAACTCCAGGGAACCTTCAAAACAAAAAGGACGTCCCTGGCAGGCATAGAAAAACCTGCCAGGGACGCCCTTGTCCCTGATGCTCTATATTATACCGCGTCGTGAAAGAGTTTCAAGTGACAGTTGCACCAAATAATATTCCTCCGGAACGCCGCTTCTTGTGCGATTGCTCAGTAGAACGGGCAAAAAAAGGCCGCGCCTCCTTTTTGTGGAGACGCGGCCCAAAAAATGCTAGGGAAAAGAGCTTAGTAGGTGATGCCCTGAGCCATCATAGCGGTGGCCACCTTCAGGAAGCCTGCGCAGTTGGCGCCGACCATCAGGTTGCCCTCCTCGCCTGCGGCGACGGATGCGTCGTAGCTGGCGTGGAAGATGCCCTCCATGATGCTCTTCAGCTTGGCGTCGACCTCCTCGAAGGTCCAGCTCAGACGCTCGCTGTTCTGGCTCATCTCCAGGCCGGAGGTAGCCACGCCGCCGGCGTTGGTGGCCTTGGCGGGTCCGTACAGAACGCCGTTGCTCAGGTAGACCTCGATGGCCTCGGGAGTGCTGGGCATGTTGGCGCCCTCGCAGACCACGGTGCAGCCGTTCTTGACCAGGATCTCAGCAGACTCCTTGTTGATCTCGTTCTGGGTCGCGCAGGGCAGGGCGATGTCGCAGGGGACCTCCCAGACCTTGCTGCAATCGGCAACATAGGTAGCGCCGGCGTGGGTCTCGGCGTACTCCTTGATGCGGCCGCGGCGGACCTCCTTCAGCTCCTTGACGTAAGCCAGGTCGATGCCGTTGGGATCGTAGACATAGCCGTTGGAGTCGCTCATGGTCACGACCTTGCCGCCCAGCTGGGTGGCCTTCTCGCAGGCGTAGATGGCCACGTTGCCGGAACCGGAGATGACCACAGTCTTGCCCGCGAAGCTGTCATTGCGCATGCACTTCAGGGCCTCAGCGGTGAAGTAGCACAGGCCGTAGCCGGTAGCCTCGGTGCGGGCCAGAGAACCGCCGAAGGTCAGGCCCTTGCCGGTGATCATGCCGCCCTGGAAGCTGTTGGTCAGGCGCTTGTACTGGCCGAACATGTAGCCCACCTCACGGCCGCCGACGCCGATGTCACCGGCGGGGCAGTCCACGAACTGGCCGATGTGGCGGTACAGCTCGGTCATGAAGCTCTGGCAGAAGCGCATGACTTCCATGTCGCTCTTGCCCTTGGGGTCAAAGTCAGAGCCGCCCTTGCCGCCGCCCATGGGCAGGGTGGTCAGGCTGTTCTTGAAGATCTGCTCGAAGCCCAAAAACTTCAGGATGCTCTGGTTGACAGAGGGGTGGAAGCGCAGGCCGCCCTTGTAGGGGCCGATGGCGCTGTTGAACTGGACGCGGTAGCCGCGGTTGACCTGGACATTGCCATTGTCATCCACCCAGGGCACACGGAAGGTGATGATCCGCTCAGGCTCGACCATCCGCTCGATCAGGCCGGCCTTCTCGTACTCGGGGTGCTTTTCCACCAGCGGCTGGATGCTCTCCAGCACCTCGCGGACCGCCTGCAGGAACTCGGGCTCATGAGCGTTGCGCTGGGCCAGACCGTCATAGACCCGCTTGAGATATTCATTCTTCAGCATAGTTGAAACTCTCCTTTTCCCATATGTTTTGATGCGGTGCCGCAGGGGGCCGCAGGCCTTGTTCCTGAGTGCGCCGCGCCCTGCCACCATGCAGAGCACTTTATCATTATAAAGCTTTGTTCCAAAATTTACAACACGAAAATGCAAGAAAAAGTTAAAAAAAACAGAATAAAACCAAAAACCGCTTCAGAAAACCAAAAATAAAACCAAAAAAGAAAAGTCTGCTTCACAAAGTAAAGCAGACTTTTCCGGAAGGCAAAAGGGAAAGGACCGCTTCACGGGGGATTCCCGCTCATGAAACGGCAGAAAAACGGAGTTTGGGGTTACAGCAGCTTCTGGATGGCGTCGGCGGCATCCTCCAAAAATTCGCCGCCGTAGGTCTCGATGCTGCCTGCATCCGCCAGCTTGGCAAGCTCGGGGTCGATGGGCATTTTGGCCAGAACCGGCAGGCCGTGCTTTGCAGCGACCTCGTCCACATGGCTGTCGCCGAACAGCTGGATGTGCTTGCCGCAGTCGGGGCAGAGCACATAGCTCATGTTCTCCACGATGCCCAGCATCGGCACATGCATCATCTCGGCCATGTTCACGGCCTTGGCCACGATCATGCTCACCAGCTCCTGGGGGCTGGCGACCACGACGATGCCGTCCACCGGCAGGCTCTGGAAGACGGTCAGGGGCACGTCGCCGGTTCCCGGAGGCATGTCCACAAACAGGAAATCCACATCTTTCCATACCACGTCGGTCCAGAACTGCTTGACCGCCCCGGCGATGACCGGGCCGCGCCAGACCACGGGGTCCTCTTCGTTTTCCACCAGCAGGTTGATGCTCATCACATCAATGCCCATCCGGCTCTGGATGGGCCAGCAGCCCATATCGTCCGCCATGGCCCGGCCGTGGATGCCGAACAGCTTGGGGATGGACGGGCCGGTGATGTCCGCGTCCAGGATGCCGCAGTGATAGCCGCGGCGAGCCATGGCGCAGGCCAGCAGCGCGCTGGTCATGCTCTTGCCGACGCCGCCCTTGCCGGACACGATGCCGATGACCTTCTTGACGCTGCTGTGGGGGTTCGGGGCCTCATGCTGGGGCCCTGCCTGGCGGGAAGCGCATGCCTGCCCGCAGGTCGAGCAGTCATGGGTGCATTCTTCGCTCATACTTTGTTTGCGCGCCGCAAAAAGGACAATAGCCGGGGCGGTGCGCTTCCTCCTAGATCCATTCTATTTTGCCCTGTGGGGCCTTTTTATCTTATCACAAAAAAAGCCGGGTGACAAGCCGCCGGGCCGGGCATAAATCCCCCCGGCCTGCATATCCTTTCAGCAGGATGGGAGGTGTGTGCATATGCCGCAAAGCTACCTGAAAAATGCGGCCCTGCTCACCGTGTCGGATGTGCTGCTGCGTCTGGCCGGCATGGGGCTGCGGATCTATCTGGCCAACGCCCTGGGCGGGGAGGGGATGGGCCTCTATCAGCTGGTGCTGGCGGTGTACGGGCTGTTTGTCACCCTGGCCACAGCGGGCATCTCGGTGGCGGCCACCCGGCTGATGGTGGAGGAACTGGACCGCAGCCCCGGCGCGGCCCGGGGGATGCTGGCGCGGCTGGCGGCTGCCGGGGTGGGGCTGGGGACCCTTGCCATGGCGGGGCAGCTGGCGCTGGCGGGGCTGGCGGCCCGCTGGTGGCTGGGAGATCTGCGGGCGGCTCCGGCGCTGCGGGCGGCGGCGTTCGGGATGCCCTTCATGGCATTTTCCGCAGTTGCGCGGGGGTTTTTTGTGGCCCGGCAGAAGGTGGTGCCGAATCTGCTCAGTCAGTTGGGGGAGCAGGCTTTCCGGATCGGGGGCATCCTCTGGATGCTGGAAGGGGCGGCCGGGCTGGACCCGGCGGCCCGCTGTACCCGGGTGCTGGCGGTCACGGCGGCCAGCGAGGCTGTTT
>CALXGY010000063.1 GCA_944387955.1 uncultured Faecalibacterium sp.
ATCGACGGTTTTATCTCGGTGGTCGCGGCATCATGCACAAAACGGCTCTGCCCCCGGGCGGCAGGGTAGCTGATTCCCAGCCAAGCCTCCTATGAGCGGGGCTACCGGCTGGCAGCCGAGGCCCTGGGGCTGGAACCCTTCCTGCTTTTGGAGATGCGGCTCGGGGAGGGCAGCGGGTGCCCGCTGGCCTTCCAGGTGGTGGACGCGGCCTGCGCGGTCCAGAATCAGATGGCCACCTTTGACGAGGCCGGCATCGACGACCAGTATCTGGACGAAATCCGGCGCGGCGACGCCTTCACGGTCTGAACCGGAGGAAGCGCTCATGGGAAAGATGCTGCTTGTCTCCGGTTCAAACGGCAGCGGCAAAAGCCGCTTTGCCGAAGGGCTCATCGCCCGCACCGACGGCCCCCGCCTGTACATCGCCACCCTGCAGCCGGTGAACAAAGAAAATCATGCCCGCATCCAAAAGCACCGGCTCCAGCGGGCGGGGCTTCGATTTTCCACCCTGGAACTGCCCGACCAGGTGGGAGACGCGCCGGTCCCGGCGGGCGGCGTCGTGCTGCTGGAAGACCTCTCGAATCTCCTGGCAAACATTCTGTTTGGCCGGAGCGGCCGGCCGGAAGAGGCACTGGACCAGATCCGGCAGCTGCGGGCAAAGAGCCGCCTGCTGGTGGTGGTGACCATCTCGGGCCTTGCGGAGGAGGGATACAAGGGGGAAACCGCCGGGTACATCCGCGCCCTCAACCGGCTGAACGCCGATTTGCTGGCCGAGGCCGATGCTGCGGCCGAACTGCGAAGCCAGACGCCCTTCTGGCAGAAAGGAAGCCCCGATGCTTTATTTTGAATCTCTGCTGGTGGCTCTCTCCACCTACAGCGTGCTGCCGGTACCGCAGTTCGAGTGGAACGAACGGAACATGAAGTATGCCCTCTGCTTTTTCCCGGCGGTGGGGGTGTTGTGCGGGGCCGGGCTCTTCGGCTGGCAGGCCCTCTGCCGCGCCGCACAGGTCAGCCGGTTTTTCTTCGCGGCGGGGGCGGTCTGCCTGCCGCTGCTCATCCCCGGGGGCATCCACATGGACGGATATCTGGACACGGTGGACGCCCTCTCCTCTCACCAAAGCCGGGAACGGAAGCTGGAAATCCTCAAAGACCCCCACTGCGGGGCCTTTGCGGTGGTCTATACCGGGGTGTATCTGCTGGCGAGCCTCGGCCTGTTCTATGAGTTGGCGGGAGTGCCGGGCAGCATTGCGGCCCTCTGCCCGCTGTACTGCTTTTCCCGGGCGCTGTCGGGGCTGTGCGCGGTGCGGCTGCCCAATGCCCGCAAATCCGGCATGCTCTCGGCCTACACCCAAAATGCACAGACCCGCACCGTAAGCATTGTTCTGGTTTTGGTGGCGCTGGCAAGTGGCGGCGTGGCCCTCTGGCTCTCCCCGTTCGCCGCAGGCGGAGCAATTCTTGCAGGGCTGGCGGCGCTGGCCGCCTACCGGAAGATGGCACTCTCGGTCTTTGGCGGGGTGACTGGCGACACCTCCGGCTTTTTCCTGGAGGTCTGCGAGCTGGCCTGTCTGGCCGGAGCCTGGGCGGGAGGACTTGTGGCATGATGGAGCTTACTTTTATCCGCCACGGCGCCACCGCGGGCAACCTGGAAAGGCGGTACATCGGCCGCACTGACGAGCCTCTTTGCGCTGCGGGCGTTGCTCAGGCCGAGGCGCTGCGGGACAAGCTGCAAAAGCCGGATGTTCTCTTTGTCAGCCCGCTGCTGCGCACCCGGCAGACCGCCGAGCTCCTGTTTCCCGGCATAGCTCCGATCATTGAGCCGGGATTTGTGGAGACCAACTTCGGCCTCTTTGAGGGCAAAACGGCGGCGGAGCTTGCGGACTGCGGCGAATACCGGGCCTGGGTGGACGCCGGCTGCCGGGGGCCCATCCCCGGCGGGGAGCAGGTAGACCAGTTCAAAGCCCGCTGCCGGGCGGCCTTTGCAGGGGCCGTCTCTGCCCTGCCCGACGGCTGCCGGGCAGCCTTTGTGCTCCACGGCGGGGTCATCATGGCGATTCTGGAAGCCTATGCCCTGCCCCACCGGGATTTTTACGCCTACCACCTGCGCAACGGCGAAGCCTTGCGGGGCCGGTACGGCCAGGGCGCGCTTTTTCTGGAACAGACCTGACCACCCGAGGCAAAACCCAGCCTCAAAGGCCTCCCCGTGTGCATAAAAATTCCCTAAAACTCTTTCATCTGCAAAATCACTGCGCCCCGCAGAGCCGGAGGTTTTCCGGCTCTGCGGGGCGCTTTTTCATATTCCGGCAGAAAAGAATCGTCCGGCTGTTTGTCTCTTGACCGTTTCCCTTTTTTAGAGTATCATACTTCACAAGAGAGAAGCGGACCGTACATGCGGACAGCCGCAGCTTGTTCACAAATTCCATTTATAAATATAAAAGGAGGCGTTGCACCCAAAACACCGGCTTTTCCCGACGATTTGAAAAAGCCGGATTCCTGTTTCCCATCTGCTTTGGTAATGAGGTATAAAAATGGATCTGAAAAAATGTCTCAAGCGCGGCGCAGCTTTTGCTGCTGCCGCTGTGCTGGCGGCATCCACGGCGCTCAGCGTCTTTGCCGCAGCCTTTACCGCCCGCTACACCTACACCGGCGCGGGCTATCAGTTTGAAAAGTTCTCCCACCCGGACAGCGCCCCAAAGCAGCCCGACGGCCTGGTGGATTATGTCGGCAATGGCGCGGTTGCAGCCTACGACGAGGGGCAGGGCGCCCGGGGCCAGAGCTATTCCTGGGCCGCCATCGCCTACGGCGACGCGCTGTATGTTTCCACCAACTATGCCTCTCTGGTCCAGACCCTGAACATGATGGACAGCATTCTGGGCGAGAGCTTCAACAAGGATCTGATGGCCGCCGAGCTGAAGGCTTTGTACAACGGCTCCTTCTTTTATGGCGAGGAGGACGGCGCCAACACCGGCGGCGTCCTGGTCAAGTTCGACATCCACACCGGCGAGATGAAGGTGCTGATGTCCCGTGCCACCACCGGCCAGGCCTGTGCGCTGCGCAACGCGGTGGAGTATAACGGCAAGCTTTACTTCTGCGGCGCAGTGGCCGAGGGCACCCAGCTGGGCTACCCCAGCGTCTGGCAGGTGGACCCCGCCACCGATGAGTGCCGCCAGGTATACACCGGTTTTGCCAACGCGCAGGAGTATGCCGCCGCCTACCAGAAGAACATCTGCGTCAGCATCCGGGGCATCACCGAGTTCAACGGCTATCTGATCATCAGCTGCGTGGGGGTCAACGGCCCTTACATCCTCGCCTCCAATCACCCCTGGGACGGACAGGACGCATTTGTCAAGATCGCCTCGGATGAGGAAAACGCCGAGACCAAGGATCTGTTCGGCTACACCGCCTACCACTATTCGGACAGCATCTACGGCGGTTCCATCTGGGAGATGGTCTCCTACAACGGCAGTCTGTACGTTGCTCTGTGCACCGGAACCCCGGACAACATGCCGGACCCCTACACCATGCAGTCCTTCGCGCTGATCCGGGGCGACTACGACCCCGCCAAGGGCGCGGTGGACGACCCCGACAGCTGGGCCTGGACCCCGGTCATCGGCGACAAGGCCGACGGCGCGAAGTATACCTTCGGCATCGACCCCGAGCGCACCCGCTCCGGCGCCTGCAATTTGGTGGTGTACGACGGCTATCTTTACATCGGCGAGTACAACGATGAAGAAATTCCGCTGCAGTCCATCATTTTTGATATGGATTTCACCTTCCTGGCCCGCAACCTGACCCAGTCGGTCAACCTCTACCGGATGGATGCCGATGAAGAGATCGAACTGGTGATGGGCGACGCTACCGAGATGTTCCCCGAGGGCAGCCTGTCCGGCTATGGCTCCGGCTTCGGCGACCATGAGAACCAGTACATCTGGCAGTCCACCGTCTGGCAGGGCAAGCTGTACCTGGGCACCTTCGACACCAGCAGCCTGCTGGAGCCTCTGGGCCAGTTCGTCAATGGCAACCTGCTGCGGATGACCAAGGAGGAGTGGAAGAGCCAGCTGGGCTACGTCCGCACTGCCATCGAGGTGGCGCTCAGCCTGCTGGTGAACAGCGGCTCTGAATCTGCCGCCGAGCTCCCCGCCGACGAAGCCGAGGCAAAAGCTTTGGTCCAAAATGCCGCCCAGCGTGCAGGCCTGCGCTGGTCTATTGAGCAGCTCTCTTTCCAGGAGAACGGCGAAGCCGCCGAACCTGCCGAAATTTCTTTGACCGAAGAACAGCTCGCCTCCCTGACCGAAGCCGTGCTCAGCGGCGAGCTGCAGCCCGGCAGCCTCAGCGAGACCCAGGCCGCCCAGCTCATGGCCATCAACCGGGAACTGGACGAGATCACCAACATGTTTGATGAGCAGGCCCCCGAGGCCCTGCTGGCTGTGTACGAAGATCTGTACGGAAAGCTGGAAGAACAGAACGGCGTTTTGAAGATGGCCTACCACAAGCTGGTCAACAACAACCTTTTACAGAACATCCAGTCCTACATCATCTGCGTGCAGTATCTGGCCTCTGCAAAGCGCGGCTTCGGCATGTATGTCAGCGAGGACGGCATCCACTTTGAACAGATCACCGACGACGGCTTCGGCGATCCCTACAACCACGGCCTGCGTGTCTTTGCCACCACCGATGAATACATGTTCATCGGCACCGCCAATCCCTTTATGGGCACCCAGATCTGGCGCACCTCCCAGCCTGCCGAGACCAAGACCGCCGAGACGGTCCCCTCCCCCGCCGGTCCGCTGGATAAGCTCACCTCCTTTTTGAAGGACCTTTTCGCCCGCTGAAAGGCAAATTTTCCATAAAACCATCAAAGCGCCGGTTCCGGTTCTGCCGGGGCCGGCGTTTTGCTCACAAACCATCCCATGGACCCAGAAAAGGAGGCATATACGTTGCATCTTGTTTGGAAAAGGGCATCTTTTGCAGACCTTGACCTGCTGGTTTCCACCCGCGTCGAGGTGCTGCGGGCCGCCAATGGTCTCTCTCCCAACGCTGACATGAGCGAAGTGGAGCGGCAATCCGCTCTTTACTATAAAGCCGCTTTGGCGAATGATTCCCACGTCGCCTATTTGGTGTTTGAGGGGGATGTTTTTGCAGGTGCGGGCGGCGTCAGCTTTTTTCAGGTGATGCCCACCTATCACAACCCCACCGGCCGCAAGGCATACATTATGAATATGTACACCGCTCCCGCCTATCGGAGGCAGGGGGTTGCCCGCAAAACCCTAGATCTGCTTGTCAGAGAGTGCCGTCAGCGGGGCATTGCGTCCATCTCCCTGGAAGCCACCCCAATGGGGCGGCCTCTGTATGAATCCTATGGGTTTGTTCCGATGGAGAATGAAATGGAACTGCCCCTTTTCGCTTGTGAAAAAACAGAGAGTAGGTTACAATCATAGAAACCATCACAAAGCAGGAGGTACTTCTTATGCGCAAGAATTTTGGAGCAAAGCCCTGGACCTACCCGCAGCCGGTATTCATTCTGGCCGCTTACGATGAAAACGGCCAGCCCAACGCCATGAACGCGGCCTGGGGCGGCATCAGCGACGACAAGGAGCTTTCCTTGTGCATCAGCGCCGAGCACAAGACCACCGCCAACCTCTTGGCCCGCAAGGCTTTCACGGTCAGCATGGCCACCGCCGACCAGGTTGTCGCCTGCGACTATGTGGGCATCGCCTCGGGCAATGCAGAGCCGAACAAGCTGGAAAAGGCCGGATGGCACACCACCAAAGCCGAATCGGTGGACGCGTCCCTGATCGACGAGCTGCCCATGGCGGTGGAATGCCGCCTGGTCAGCTACGACCCCGAGAGCTGCCGCCTGGTGGGCGAGATCGTCAACGTCAGCGCCGATGAATCCATCCTGGATGAAGCCGGCAAAATCGACCCGGAAAAACTCCGGCCCATCACCTTTGACCCCATCCAGGGGGTCTACCGCACCCTCGGGGAGACGGTGGGCAAAGCGTTCAAAGACGGTTTTAAGCTGAAATAAGAAATACCCGGAAGCCGCTGTGAGCTTCCGGGTTTTTTATACGTCCTTATTCTTCGATCTGCCAGAGTTCCTTGAGCCGTTTCACCGTAAAATGCCATTTTTCGGCCTGAGGACGGCACACCGTGTTTTGGTTGCCGAAAAAGCCGGTTTCCTTTACCGCCTTTGAGGCAGGAACCGTCTTGCACCAGCGGACCTTTACAATATATTCAGCTTTATCCGGATCATCCCCGCTTTCCATATACTTTCCTTTAAGGGACAGCTCCGCCAGAGATTTTTCGGTTCCGTTTACCAGAAACCGCGCATCCTTGGCCAGCACCGCCGGAGCCTCTACGATCCCCACCCCCACATAGCCGGTGTGGGGGATGTTGACCCAGACCCGATTCTCCGGTTCCAGCATTCCCAGAGTCTGACTGTACCAGGGTTTTCCTCCGCCGGAGATAAAGCCGTATTGTACCGCGTCCTCCCATTGGCGGGAGTCCTTTCCCTCTCCAAAGGAAACGTAATATTCACCATTCCACTTTCCGCTCCGTCTGACAGGAGCAGAGGATTCCTCTGCATCCTCTGCAAACCAAGCGCGGCTGATGAACCGCTTTCCCTGATAGGAAAGCACCTGAAAAAACAGGATGTTGATATCCACCATGTAAGTATTGCGCAGGTAGGTAATGATTCGTTCGGTGCTGCTGTCCATGGCTGTCGCCACAATTACCATCTTTACATTCTGTTGGTTGATGTTTTCCTCGTCCAGCGCTGCGCCGTACTTTTGCTGAAAAACCTGATCCAGATTCTCGCTTTTTTGCTTGGTCTTGGCGTATTCCAGATAAATATCCGCCACTTCCGACGGCGTAAACGCCGCCACCGACGCGGCATAATCCATAACCTGCGCCGTAACTTCCCGCGGGGTCAAGTCTTTTTTCAGTTCCACGACCACCAGGTCCCCATCCTGGTCCATGCAGAGCAGGTCAATTCGTTTGCCCGCAGGGGTCATCACCTGCCGTCCAATCACCAGCCAGTTGGGGTTCAGCAGTTCCATGTGTGCTTCCAGAAGTTCTTCCAGTTCTTTTTCGTCCAGCAGCTTTGCCGGCTGGAGCGGCTGCTGGTCGTCCAGAGACCAGACCGTTTGTGAAAGTGCCATGAGTTTTCTCCTTCTTTATATTTTCCCGACAAGCTGCATTTGCTTTTGCCTTTTCAAACTTCCACCGCCTGGCGGCTGCTGTACCCCTGCTGTTTGAAGTCGGAGCAGAGATAGTCGATCCGCTCAGGATGCACACAGATCAGGTGCATGGGCTGGGCCAGCTTTTTCAGGGCCTCCAGCGGGATCTTTTTATGGGCTGCGTGGGCGTTGTAGGCCTCCGAAAAAGGCTCGATCAGCTCGGCGGTGCCGGAGACCTGCATCCCGTGAAGGGTGCCGAAGCCGTCGTACTTATCGTAGATGGCAAGGCAGACGCGGGGGTTGTGGGCCAGGCCCACAAACTTTTTGCCGCCCTCCGAAAACATCCAGAAGCAGCCGTCGTGATAGCTGTACTCGATGGGGGTGCAGCGGACAAACTCCCCCGCCCCGGTGGCCAGGGCACAGGTGTTGTTCGCCTGGATGTACTCCTCCATCGCGTTGAGCAGCTGCTCCCGCGGCATTTTGACCCCGGCGGCGTCCTTTTCTTCCCAGTAGCGGGCCGCTTTTTCAAATCCTTCTTCGGTCATCAAAGATCAGCCTCCTGCCTGCAAAATCTCTTTCATTTGCGTTTCTCCTATCTGCATCATAATGCCGGGAAAACGCGGTGTCAAGGCTTCCCTGCGGTTTGCCCTGTTTCTTTCCGCTTTGGCAGATTGACGGACCCTTTGTGCCATGCTATACTTTCACAAAATGAAGCATTCCGGCGGCGTGGCGTTTTGAAATATCTTTTAAACATTCAGCATACAGGAGAAGCAAAATGGACAAACAAGCAGTATATCGTTTCCTGGACGAGAAAAAGATAGAGCACGAGATCACCGAACACCCGGCGGTCTACAACATGCAGGAACTGGAGCAGGTCGCCCTGCCCTACCCCGACCGGGACGCCAAAAATCTCTTTGTGCGGGACGACAAGCGGCGGAACTACTACCTGATCACGGTCAAGGGGGACAAGCGGGTAAATTTGAAGGATTTCCGCCGCAGCCAGGGCACAAAACCCCTGACCTTTGCCTCTCCCGAAGAGCTGTGCGAGATTTTGGGCCTGATTCCCGGGGCCGTGACCCCCTTTGGACTGTTGAACGATGCCGAATGCAGAGTGCACTTTTACATCGACCAGGACTTCTGGCAGGGCTCGGGCCTGATCGGGGTCCACCCCAACGACAACACCGCCACCGTCTGGCTGAAAGCCGAGGACCTGGCATCGCTGCTGAAAGAGCACGGCACCGCTGTACAGACCTTTCAGCTGGAATGAGCACCTGAAACAAAAATCCACCCGGAGAAGCGCGAACCATTCTGGTTTCGGCTTCTCCGGGTCTTGTGTTTCAGGAGGATTTTCCGAGAGTGGACGCTGCAAGGCAGGCAAGGCCCAGCCCCAGCAGGGAGATTCCATCCTCCACTTCCAGCGCATCCAGCATGGGCAGCACCGCCGCAGCCACTCCCATGGCCAGTGCCACCGCCCGCAGGATGGTGCCGATCCGCAGGGCGGATTCCTTTTCAGCGGGCGGCTCTTTTCTTTCGCCCTGCATCAGCTCTTCCAGCGAGAGGCCCAGCACATCCGCCAGGGTCGGCAGCGACTGAACATCCGGGCAGGCCAGATCCCGCTCCCACTTGGAAACCGCCTTGTCGGTCACCCCCATTTTCCCGGCCAGTTCCAGCTGGGTCATCCCCTTTTCCCTGCG
>CALXGY010000064.1 GCA_944387955.1 uncultured Faecalibacterium sp.
TTTTGCTTGTAGTGCGGTTGGCGTTACCCGCTTCTATTTTAAGCAAAAGGAGGTTCTTTTTTCACCGCATCAACGCTCGTGCTATACTCGTCCACAAGCATAGCTTGTGGTTGTTTATTGAAAACAAAAAGCAGGCGCAGCGCCGTTGGGGCGCTGCGCCTGCTTTGGTTTTAAAGACTTTGCCTCTGTGATGCCGCCCTCTTGGCTCCCCCTCTGGGGGAGCTGGCGAGGGAGCGCAGCGAGCGAGACTGAGAGGGTCTCACCGTCAGATGCTGCTTCCAAGGAGCGCTCCCTCATAGCAGCATCTGACGGATGCCCCCTCTCAGTCACCTCCTTCGTCGGTGACAGCTCCCCCAGAGGGGGAGCCAAGGGCCGCCGCCGCGGAGTCCGCCGGGGCCGCGCTCTCCGGCGCGGTGCTCTCGGCGGAGGTCTCGGGGTTCTCGGGGGTCTGCTGGGTCACCGGATGGGTGCGCACGGTGTGGGTGCGCAGATACTCCACCCAGGCGGCATAGCCGGAGGGGGTGATGTGGTAGCCGTCGGGCTGGGCGTACTCCGCCTTCAGGTCTCCGTTCTCGTCCGCCAGCACCTCCCAGAGATTCAGGAAGTAGCAGCCCTTTTCCAGCGCCAGGGCGGCCAGGTCGTTGTTGATGCGGCAAAAGCGTTCCCGGTACATGCCCGCGTGCTTTGCCTCCGCGCTCACCTCGGGGCGTACCGGGGTGATGGACTGGACGTAGATGTCCGCCTGGGGCAGGGTCTCCCGGATCATATCCAGCATCACGCTGTAATAGGCCAAGAAGCTTGCGTGGTCGGTGTCCTGGGTCAGGACGTTGGTTCCCAGCAGCAGATAGACCTTGTCCGGCTTATAGGCTGCCAGGGCCTCCAGCGGGATCTCCTGGACCCCGTCGGCCCGGGTGCAGGTGGTGCCGTTGACGATGGCGTTGGGGCCCACCCCCTTGTAAGCGCAGTAGAAGGCGTCCGGCAGGCCGGTGTCGTAGATCTGCATGCCCTGGGTCAGGCTGTCCCCCACAAAGGCGGCGGTGTTGAAGTACTCCAGCTCCACCGGGTCGGAGGAAGGCACCGAGGCCATCCGGAAATCCATGGCGGTGGAACCGTCGGCCAGGCTCAGCACCTCCACCCCCCGGGAGCGCACATAGGACAGCTCGTCCCAGCCGGTGCCGGTGAGGGTCAGCTCCAGCAGGGTGCCGCCGGCGTCCACCGGCTCGGTCTGCGGGTGGAGCCGCCGCCACAGCAACAGCACCGTCGCCATCAGCGAGAGGATAAAGATCAAAGCCAGGGTGATAAAGATGCGCCGCCAGCGCCGGTAGAGCACCCTGCGGCGGTATTCCTGATAATCTGCCATAACAGCAGCCCTCCTTTTGCCCCCGAAAGACGCGGACGGGGCAGCGTGTTCTTTCTTCTTATTATACTGCGCCGCACGGCCCCGTTCAAGCCGAGGGGAAATTTTACACAAACTACAAGGGCTTCCTTGAAAATAAATTTGTATTACTCCCTGTTTTATGTTATACTAAAAGGGAGATTCTATTAAGATGAGGGAGGTTTTTTGGATGCCTTACACTCCGAAGCTGACTTATAAAGGCAAACCGCTCGTCCGCAAGGACAATGAGCTGTATTACGGGCAGATGAGCGACCCTTACGTGCTCTATCTGCAGATCCGCAGCACCACCGCCGTCAACGGACAGCAGATCGCCGACAAGGTGGATCTGAAACTGCTGTCCACCGATACGGAAAAGCCCATGTCCGAGCGCATCGCCCGCCAGACCACCAAACACGGGCTGTATACCGCTCTGGACATCGGCGCCATCTGGCTGGAAAAGGCCAACAGTGCCGCCAAATAAGTCCTTCCAAACACAAAAAACGCCCCGCGCCGGACAAGCGCGGGGCGTTTTCTCTGTCTTTTATCCGGGAAAGAGGCTTACTCCTCCTCGCTGACCTCCAGCTCGATGGGCTGGCCGCAGGCAGGGCAGCGGGCCGAGCCGTCCAGCAGAGCGTCCTCTTCCATCACGCTGACCTCGCCGCAGGCGGGGCAGGTGACCTCATAGCAGCCTTTGTCCTTTTCCTCGGCCTCTTCCTCGTCTGCCTCCAGCTCGATGCCGAAGGAGCGGCCGCAGTTTGTGCAGAAGGCTTCGCCTGCTTCCAGGTCCTCCTCGCTCACATAGACCGTCTCGCCGCAGGCAGGGCAGTCCACCTCATAGCAGGGATCGGTGGAATCGTCCTCCCCGTCCCCGTCCTCGTCGTCCTCTTCTTCCTCCTCATCATCGTCGTCGTCCTCGTCGTCCTCTTCGTCGTAGAGGTCGTCCTCGAGGTCTTCCAGCTCGCCGCAGAGAGTGTCCACGTCCTCAAAGACCTGATCCACGTCCTGGTCCAGCTCCTGGATGGCGTCGGCCATCTCGGCCAAAAGCTCGCTCATGGCTTTGAGGACCTTGCCCTCTTTGGTGGATTCGTCGATGCCCAGGCCCTCCATCAGGCCCTTGAGATAGGCAGCCTTCTCGGTCAGTTTCATATGCTCCTCCTTTGATGTGGCGGATGATGCAAATCAAAAAAGGCCGGCGGACGGCAACCGTCCTCCGGCCTGCAGTCCGAACAGATCAGACGCGCTCCATATACTCGCCCGTGCGGGTGTCGATGCGGATGACGTCGCCCTCGTTGATGAACAGGGGCACGCGCAGCTCCGCGCCGGTCTCGACGGTAGCGGGCTTCAGGGTGTTGGTGGCAGTGTTGCCGCGAACGCCCGGCTCGGTGACCGTAACAGTCAGCTCGATGAAGTTGGGGATCTCAACGCTGAAGACCTTGCCCTTGTAGCTCAGCAGCTTGCAGACCTCGTTCTCCTTGCAGAACTTGAAGTTCTCGGGCACATCGCTGGCGTTGACCGGGATGTCGTCGTAGGTCTCGTTGTCCATGAAGTGGTACAGATCGCCGTCGGCGTAGCTGTAGGTCACATCGCGGCGCTCGATGAAAGCCTGCGGGAACTTGGCGGTGGGGTTATAGCTGGTCTCAACCACCGAACCGGTGATCACGTTCTTGGTCTTGGTGCGGACAAAGGCAGCGCCCTTGCCGGGCTTGACGTGCTGGAACTCGACAACCTGGAGCACCTGGCCGTCCTGCTCAAAGGTCACGCCATTGCGAAACTCGCCTGCAGAAATCATACGGAATTCCTCCATTGTAATTAGTCTTCATGCTTTACGCATATCTAAATTTATTTTACCGAATCCCCATCTGTTTGGCAAGGGTTTTCGGCAAAAAAGCTGACAAAAGGGGGGCGTCAGCGCCCCAGGGCGGCGCGGTACATCCGCTGCATCTGCTGCGCGTCCTCGGCCTGGGTGCCGGCGCTCTCGCAGATGACCACCGGCGCAAGGCCCCGCCGGGCAAACAGCTCCATCAGGGGCTCGGGCTCCGGGCCGAACTGTTTCTCGGCAAAGGTCCAGTGCCGTTTTTCTCCCCCGGCGGAATACTCGATGCGGGAGAAGTGCACATGGAACCGCTTTGCCCGCTCGTCCCCAAGGGCCTCTTCCACCCTGTCCAGGATGGCGGCGTAGTCCTCTTTGGAGGCGATGCCGCCGAGGGTCCGGGCGTTGAGGTGGCCGAAGTCGATGCAGGGGGTCACCCGCTCATCCACCTTGCAGAGGGCCAGAACCTCCTCCAGGGTGCCCAGCTGGCCGATCTTGCCCATGGTCTCGGGGCAGAGGGTCATATCCTGGTAGCCGGCCTCGTCCAGCGCCGCCAGGGCCCGGCGCAGCGTGTCCAGCGCCTTTTCCAGAGCGGCCTCCCGGCTCTGCTTGCCGCAGCTGCCCGAGTGGAAGATCACCCGGCGGCCTCCCAGAGCCCGGCAGGCCGCGCAGCTCTGGAGCAGGTAGTCGATGCTCTTGAGCCGCTTTTCCTCCTCCAGGCTGGACATGCTGATATAGTAGGGGGCGTGGACACTGAATAGGATGTCCCGCTCAGCGGCCAAAACCGCCATTTGGGAGGCTTTTTCCTGCCCCAGGCGCACCCCCCGGCCGCACTGGTACTCGAAGGCGTCCAGCCCCATGCGGGCGGTGTATTCGGGCACCTCCAGGCTGGATTTATACCCCATGGCGGCAAAGCTCTCGCTCTGGCCCGCGGTGCCGAACCGAATCCGCCATCCACTCACAGCAGCTTCCCTCCCTTGTCGTAGTATTCCTGCCAGTGGCGGCGCTCCCATTTGCGCTTGAGCTTGACCTGCGCGCCCCGGTCGGGGCCCCGGGGCACCACCATAAAGGCCGGGATGCCGTAAAGGGCGGCGGCCAGCCGGTCGCAGTAGAGCTGATCCCCCACCATGGCCATCTGGCGGCGGGGCACTCCCAGCCGGTGCTGCGCCACCATGAGGCCCAGAGGCAGCGGCTTTGCGGACCAGCAGACATAGGCAAGGCCCAGCTTTGCCGCAAAGGGGGCCACCCGCCTGGGGGTGCCGTTGGACACGAGGGTCAGCCGGATGCCGGCATCCTGCATCCCGCCCAGCCAGGCGGCCACCTCCTCGGGCAGCTCCTGGCTGCCGTCGCCGGTGAGGGTGTTGTCGATGTCCAGCACCAGGGCTTTGACCCCTTTGGAGGCCAGGAAATCCGGGGTGATGCGGGTCACGTCCTTGAACACATATTCGGGGGTAATGAGCATGGGCAGTCCCTTCCCTCCCCCTGCCGGGCAGGGAGAGCCTGAAATGAAAAATGGGAGAACCCTCTCGGGTTCTCCCAGATCGGCGTTAGCAACACGAAGGCTCTAACGGCCGGCCAAGTACAATCTTACTTGTACTTGCGCTTGCGGGCCGCTTCAGACTTCTTCTTGCGGCGAACAGAAGGCTTCTCGTAAGCCTCGCGCTTACGCACCTCTGCGAGCACACCGCTGCGGGCAGTGCTGCGCTTAAAGCGACGCAGTGCGCTTTCCAGCGACTCGCCCTCTTTAACACGAATTTCCGACATCTTATTCCCTCCCTTGGACCGTGAGGCAGGAATTTCGTTGTTACATGGTAACTAAC
>CALXGY010000065.1 GCA_944387955.1 uncultured Faecalibacterium sp.
GCGGCCCTTGAAAATTCAGACGGCGGCCCCAGCAATCTCTCCCTCAATCCGCCGCAGGCGGTGGTCGAGATTGCTGCCTCAGAGAGGGAAGCCTGAAGATACACGGCTTCCTCTTGGAAAAGCCGCAGATAAACCTACGCAAAAAACGCTGCTCCCTCGGTTTTCGCCGATTGGGAACAGCGTTTTTGCATAGTTCTGGGAAATCTAAAATTTCAATGGGCCAAAATTCAAAATTTTATCGACAGATCGCGATTCTATTTTGCAACAGCCCCGTTTTGCTTTTGCTTTGAGGCACTCTCAGCCCTAGGCGGGGTCAGAGAGGATTTCGTACATCTCCCGGGCCACGTCCTTGGTGCGGGGCTCCACATTGGAGAGCACCCGTACCTTCACCGGCCGGTTGCCGAAGGTGATCTCGATCTCGTCCCCCGGCTCCACCGAGGCGCTGGCCTTGGCGACCTTGCCGTTGAGCAGGATTCGCCCGGCGTCCGCCACCTCATTGGCAACGGTGCGCCGCTTGATCAGACGGGAGACCTTTAAGTATTTGTCCAGCCGCATTCTTTTCTCCTTTGCTGTGCAAAAAAGCCGCCGGTCAGCCCCTGGCAGGGCGGCCGGCGGCGCGGATCACTTGGTTTACAGCGCGTCCTTGAGGGCCTTGCCCTGCTTAAAGACGATGCTGCGGGATGCCTCGATGGTAATGGGCTCCTGGGTGCGGGGGTTGATGCCCTGGCGCGCCGCACGCTCCCGCACCTCAAAGGTGCCGAAGCCGGAGATGGTGACCTTTTCGCCCTGAATCAGCGCATTGCTCAGCGCATCCAGCATGGCGTTCACCGCCTTCTCGGCGTCCTTCTTGGTCATCTCGGTATTGGCCGCAACCTGTGCGATCAGATCTGCCTTGGTCATAGTCGTAAAACCTCCATACATCCGTTGTGTCGTCTTTGTGCTCTGCACACCGATGCTTAGTCCAAAAGGTCTGTGCAGAAAGCCTTGGACGCAAAGGTCAGCGCCTCTTCGGCATCCACACCGGCGCAGCGCATGGCGTCCGCCGCAGCGAAGAGCAGCCGTCCCGCTGCATGCTGCCGCTGCGCGGCCGGACAGCCGGGCTGAGCCGCAGCGTCCATCCAGTGCTCCATCGCCTGAATCAGGGCCTGCTGCGGGTCCTCAAGGCCGCAGCCGTGATCTGCAGCCCGTTTTTGCAGCTTCTGGGCCCGCATCAATGCCGGCAAGGTGGCGGGCACAGTCTGCAGCTCATCGCCCAGAGTCCTGCGGCCCTTTTCCTTATTCTTGAGCTCTTCCCAGCTGTTTATACCGGCGTTTTCCCGCGCAGAGGAAGCAAAGATGTTCGGGTGACGGAACACCAGCTTCTCGCACACGGTACGGCAAACCTCCGAGAAGTCAAACCGGCCCCGCTCCTGCTCCATTACCGCATGAAAGACCACCTGCATCAGGACGTCCCCCAGCTCCTCCCGAAGCATCTCCGGGTCATCCGCGTCGATGGCCTCCAGCACTTCGCAGGTCTCCTCCAGAAAGTTTTTCCGGATGGAGGCGTGGGTCTGGACCTTATCCCAGGGACAGCCCTCCTGCGGGTCGCGCAGAATCCGGATGATCGAAACCAGATCCTCCGCGCAGTAGTCTTGCTTTTCGGGCCAGTCGATCATCGGGCATCCCTCCCTGCTGCATTGGTGCTTTGCAGAATCACTCTTATTTTACCGCCATTTGTCGGTTTTGGCAAGAGCTTCTGCTCCAATTTTAGGCTAATTGCCCGGCCAAAAAGGCGGCGCCCCTCAAAAGAGCGCCGCCCGTTTGCATGCGATGCCGCCCGCTTACAGCTGTGCGCCGCAGCGGTTGCAGAACAGTGCATCCCCATCCACCGGCGCGCCGCACTGGGGGCAGCACGTGCCGCTGGGCTCAGCCTGCGGTTCCTGCTGCTCCATGACATCCTCGGGGCTGCCCTCCTCGGGGTCGATGCTCTCCACCTCAGCTGCCTCGGCCGGGGTCAGACTGGCCTTCAGCTGAGCGATCTCCTGCTCAATGGAACCGATGATGTCGATGTATTTATCCACAAGCGGCTGGTTTTCCTCATTGCCTTTGGCCAGGCTGTACACCAGGGCGCCCAGCTGACGCTGTGCGCGCATGAGCTTTGCCTGATTGTTGAGGATCTTCGCCTGAGTTTTGCCCTTTTCGGTCAGGTCGATGGCGGCATTTTTGCCCATCTCCACATATTCCAAGCCTTTTTCACGGAGCTTATTCAGATCCATAGCCATAGAAAGACACCTCTCTTTGTCCATAACTCAGCCCCCGTCTGCGGGCCGGTGCTCTTTCTTTTATTATAGCGCGCGCAAGAGCTGTGTGCAACGCGATGTTTGCAGTTTTTACAGTTTTCTGATGTTTTTGAAATAAAATCTTCGCATTTGGACAACTTCAGCGGTAGAACTCCCGCAGCATGCTGTTCTCGGGCAGCAGCTGGCGATCCAGCGGCCGGACGTTCTCAAACCGCCGGGCGGTCTCGTCCCACATCTCCAGCCAGCGGCTGTCCGGCGAAAGCATCCGTCCGGCCTCCACCAGCTGGTCCTTGATGATGCCCATTTCGTAGGTGAAGGAGGTATCCAGCAGGAAATCCGCCGTGTCCTTGAAGCCCTTGATATACCGGGTCTCCCCGTCCAGAATCCGGTCCCACATGGCGAGGGTCCGGTCGGGGCTGCGGCCCCGGGTAGCGGCGTCCCGCAGCACCCGGCGGCACATCCGGATATCCTGGGTGCGGATGAGGCGGCGTCCGTCCTGGCAATACTCCTCCCGCAGGCCGGCATAAATCCGATAGAGCTGCTCCTGGGGCACAAGCTTTGTCAGCGCAGGGTTCAAAGCGTGGATGCCCTCCACGATGCAGACGCCCCCGGCCAGGTCGATGGTCTCGGTCTCCTCCGAGCGGCGCTCATGGATAAAGTCGTAGATGGGCAGCACCGTGCGCCCGGTGCTGGACAGTTCCCCCA
>CALXGY010000066.1 GCA_944387955.1 uncultured Faecalibacterium sp.
CGGTGTCGATGACGGTGAGGTCCCACCTGTTCCCATTCCGAACACAGAAGTTAAGCTCACTTGTGCCGAAGATAGTTCGCTGGAAACGGCGCGTGAAAATAGGTAGTCGCCGGCTTCTCTAGCCCCCTGAGGTTTTCCTCAGGGGGTTTTCTGTTATAGGTATGTGCGAGAGAAGGGAGGACCCATGCAGAGCAATTTTATACGCCGGGTCTCCATCGACTGGGACGCAGTGGAGCCGGGCTCTTATCTTCTCGGCATTCCTGCGCTGCGGAAGATGGGCCGGCTGGAACTGGACTGCCCCGTCACCTTTTTTACCGGGGAAAACGGAAGCGGAAAATCCACCCTTCTGGAGGCCATCGCGGTAGCCTATGGCTTTAACCCCGAGGGCGGCACCTTGAACTTTCGGTTTTCCACCTACGATGAGGTATCCCGCCTCAGCGAGGCGATCCAGCTCAGCCGGGGCAGCCGGCGGCCCTCCGGCGGATATTTTTTCCGGGCGGAGAGCTTCTTCAATCTGGCCAGCAAAGCCGAGGACTACCGCAAAAGCGATTTGGGCGTTCTTCCAAAAGAGGAGTATTATCGGTACTACGGCGGCAGGGCGCTGCACGAACAGTCCCATGGTGAAAGCTTCCTGGCTTACTTTCAGGGATTTGACCGCCCGGGACTTTACCTGATGGACGAGCCGGAAGCCTCCCTTTCTCCCCAGCGCCAGCTGGTCCTTCTGGCGCGAATTTACGAGATGAGCCGTTCGGGAGCTCAGTTTATCATCACCTCCCATTCTCCGATCCTCTTGGGAATGCCGGAGGCCCGGCTGTTCTGCTTTGAGGAGGACGGCGTTCACCCATGCTGCTATGAAGAAACCGAAAGCTACCAGATCACCCGTTTGTTTCTGGATCATCGCAAGACCATTCTGGAAGAGCTTTTGAAGGGACAAACCGATCTCATCAAGGAGGAAAGAACATGAGACGACAGATGCAGCCGGATCTCGGCCGGGCAGGGGAGCAGGTGCAGAGCGGCGCGCTGGAACTTGGCCTGCTCCAGCCCTTTCCCTTTGCCTGTCGGGGATGCGGCGATTGCTGCCGCGGCCGGGAGGATATCCTTCTCTCGGGGTACGATTTGTGGCGGATTGCCCGCCGCCTGAACCTGCCGCCCCAGGTGGTGGCCCGGGGCTACTGCCGGGAGTACATCGGGCGGGAGAGCCGCCTGCCGGTGCTGCGCCTTGCCCCGGCCAAACGGGGCGGGAACTGCTCTTTTCTGGTGGGCGGCCGCTGTTCCATCCACGATGCAGAGCCCCTGGCCTGTGCGCTCTATCCCCTGGGGCAGGAGATCGACTCGGAAGGGCAGATCCGCTACTATCTTCAGCCTGTGAGCTGCGGCAGGGTCCAGCCGGGGGCGCTGCTGGCCGACCATCTGAAACAGTATGGGATTGACGCCCGGGAAGAGATGGACCGACGCTGGGCGCTGGCCTGCATGGCGCTGGCGGACCATGCGGCCTTATGGAAAAAGGAACTGGAGCCGGTACTTTTCCGCCGGATGCAGGCAAAAATGGCCCAGGGACTTTATTATGAATACGATCCCCGGGAGGAGTTTTTGCCCCAGCTGGAAGAGAATCTATGCTGGATCTATGCCCAGGCGGAGAAGCTGCAGCAGATGCAGAAAAGGAGAACTATCAAAAAAATTGAACCATAACCTCAGCATAATCAATAATTCAAGTGAAAAACGAGAATAAATTGCTCCTCTTTGGATTGTTTTGGAGAATGAATTGTGCTATACTTCACTGGTGTAAAGCAGAAAAGCAATAGCCTGTTCTGTGCCGATTGGATCGGCTGCGGGTCCTGTACCCCGCATGAATACAAAATAGAGGAGATATTGGATATGCGTAAGATTTCTCGTCGTTCTTTCCTGGCAGCCTCTGCCGCAGTCGCCGCTGCCGGCGTCCTGACTGCCTGCGGTTCCAGCTCGTCTTCCACTGCGGCATCTTCGGCTGCTGCTTCTTCTACCGCAGCTTCTGCGGCCGCTTCGGGTGAAGGCCAGAGCTACACCGTGGGCATTTGCCAGCTGGTGGAGCACAGCGCGCTGGACGCCGCTACCCAGGGATTCCAGGATGCTCTGACCGAGCTGCTGGGGGATGCGGTGACCTTTGATCTTCAGAATGCCCAGAACGACCCTGCTACCTGTGCAACCATCTGCAACGGTTTCGTTTCTTCGGGTGTGGATCTGATCATGGCCAACGCCACTCCCGCCCTGCAGGCCGCTCAGGCAGCCACCAACGAGATCCCCATTCTGGGCACCTCGGTCACCGAATACGGCGTTGCACTGGGCATTGACGATTTCAGCGGCACGGTGGGCGGCAACATCTCCGGAACCTCCGACCTGGCTCCGCTGGATGAGCAGGCCAGCATGATCGTGGAGTGGTTCCCCGAGGCATCCACCGTCGGCCTGCTCTACTGCTCGGCCGAGGCCAACAGCCAGTATCAGGTGGACGTGGTCCAGTCCGAGCTGGAAGCCAAGGGCCTGACCGTGACCCAGTATGCTTTCTCGGATTCCAACGACATCGCTTCGGTCTGCCAGCAGGCTGCCAATGAGAACGACGTGCTCTATGTTCCCACCGACAACACCGTTGCAGCCAACACCGGTATCGTGGACGGCATCTGCCGCCCCATGGGCAAGCCGGTCTTTGCTGGTGAGGAAGGCATCTGCGCCGGCTGCGGCGTGGCTACCCTGTCCATCAGCTACTACGACCTGGGCTACACCACCGGCGAGATGGCCGCCCAGATCCTGACCGGAGAGGCGGATATCTCCACCATGGCCATCCAGTACACCAACGTGACCAAGAAGTACAACAAGACCATCTGCGATGAGCTGGGTCTGACCGTACCCGAGGGATACGAGGCCATCGAGGCATAAGCTTTCCAAATCATAGCCGCATGACTTTGAGCGGGGGAGAATGGACCATCCATTTCGCCCCCGCTTTTTGGCCCTAAAGAAAATGGTCCCCTTGCGGCAGCAGAGCGGCGCAGCAAAGGGGCAAATTGACGTTCAAATGTTAGAGGAGGAATTGTTTTGGATCTGATCATTACACGGCTGGCCAATCTCCCGGGAGCGCTGCCCGGCGCCTGCGCCCAGGGCTTGATCTGGGGAATCATGGCCATTGGCGTTTATCTTACCTTCCGCATTCTGGATGTGGCCGACCTGACGGTGGACGGCTCCTTTGCCACCGGCGGCGCAGTCTGCGTCATATGCCTGCTGGCGGGGCAGAATGTCTGGGTCGCACTGCTGGCGGCTCTGATTTCCGGCCTTATCTGCGGACTGGTCACCGGTCTGCTGCATACCTTTATGGGCATCCCCGCGATTCTGTCCGGCATTCTGACCCAGCTGGCCCTCTATTCCATCAACCTGAAGATCCTGGGCAAATCCAACCAGTCCATCAACGTGGACAAATACGACCTGCTCATCTCCCTGCGCTGGGTGCGGGATCTTGCCCTCCACAACCCGGTGATCATGGTGGCCATCCTCACGGTGGCAACCATCGCCGTGCTGTATTGGTTCTTCGGCACCGAGCTGGGCTGCAGCATCCGTGCCACCGGTTCCAACCCCCAGATGAGCCGCGCCCAGGGCATCAACACCGCCCGGAATACGGTTCTGGGCCTCATGGTCTCCAACGGCCTGGTGGCTCTTTCCGGCGCGCTGCTGTCCCAGTACCAGGGCTTTGCGGATGTCAGCATGGGCCGCGGCGCCATCGTCATTGGCCTGGCGGCGGTCATCATTGGTGAGGCAATCTTCAGCCGTATTTTCCACAACTTTGCATTGATCCTCTTCTCGGTGTCGGTGGGCGCTGTGGTCTACTACATCGTGATCCAGCTGGTTCTGACCATGGGACTGGATGCCAACCTCCTGAAGCTGCTGAGCGCTCTGGTGGTGGCCATCTTCCTGGCAGTGCCCTACTGGAAGGGCAAATACTTCGCAAAGCCGGTGGTCAAAAAGACCAAAAAGGAGGATCAGACCCATGCTTGATATTCAGAACATTTCCAAGACCTTCAACGCCGGCACAGTCAATGAAAAGACCGCTCTGGACGGGCTTTCTCTGCACCTGAACGAGGGCGATTTTGTTACGGTCATCGGCGGCAACGGCGCGGGCAAATCCACTATGCTGAATGCGGTGGCCGGTGTCTGGCCGGTGGATGAGGGCAAGATCCTCATCGACGGGGTGGATGTCACCCGTCTGGGCGAGTATCAGCGGGCAGCCTACATTGGCCGGGTTTTTCAGGACCCCATGACCGGCACCGCCGCCACCATGCAGATCGAGGAAAATCTCGCCCTGGCGGCCCGCCGCGGCCAGCGGCGCACCCTGCGCATCGGTATCACCAAGGAGGAGCGGGAGCGCTACCGCACCCTGCTGAAAACCCTGGATCTGGGACTGGAAAACCGGCTTACCGCCCGTGTGGGTCTGCTGTCCGGCGGCCAGCGGCAGGCGCTGACCCTGCTGATGGCCACCATGAACCGGCCCAAGCTCCTGCTGCTGGACGAGCATACCGCCGCGCTGGACCCCAAGACCGCCCTCAAGGTGCTGACCCTCTCGGCCAAGATCGTGGAGGAGAACAAGCTCACCACCCTGATGATCACCCACAACATGAAGGATGCCATCAAGTATGGCAACCGTCTCATCATGATGCATGAAGGGCACGTGATCTACGATGTCAGCGGCGAGGAAAAGAAAAAGCTGAAGGTGGCAGACCTTCTGGCCAAGTTCCAGGTTGCCAGCGGCAGCGAACTTGCCAACGACCGCATGATGCTTTCCTGAATCTGAACGCACAAAAAACGCCTGAGAGCTTTTCAGCCCCCAGGCGTTTTTATTGTGCTTTTTCAGCGGAACAGCCGGCGGCCCAGCCAGATGCAGACGCAGGCGCCCACCACCGAGACGATGAAGCTGCCCACAAAGCCGGTGGCCCGCAGCCCGATCAGGTTGAACAGCAGGCTGCCCACAAAGCTGCCCAGAACGCCAAGGACGATGTTGCGCAGGGCAGAGGTTTCACTGTCCATGATACGCCCGGCCACATACCCGGCCAGAGCGCCGATCAGAAGACCAAGCACAAGCGAAAAAAGCATAACCATTACCTCCGATGAATGGGGAAAAGGCCCGTTTACAATGCCTTTTCCCAGAGTGAAAAACTTACGGAATCACTGACCGGAATCCTGCTGCGCCGTGCGGCAGATCTCTTTCAGACAGCAGCGGCTGCACTCGGGTTTGCGGGCGGCGCAGACGGCCCGCCCGTGGAGCACAAAGCGATGGCACAGATCGCTGCCTTCCTCCGGCGGGATGATCTTCCACAGGGCCATCTCCACCTTCTGGGGCTCCTTGAGATCGTCCACCAGGCCGATCCGGTTGGACAGACGGATGCAGTGGGTGTCGGTGACGATGGCGGGTTTGCCGAACACATCCCCCATAATGAGGTTGGCACTCTTGCGTCCTACGCCGGGCAGCGCCAGCAGCTCCTCAAAGGTGGTGGGAACCTGACAGTCGTACTTGTCCCGCAGCATCCGCATGCAGGCCGAGATGTCCCGGGCCTTGGAATGGCCCAGGCCGCAGGGCTTGACGATGGCTTCGATCTCTTCCGGCTCGGCCGCGGCCAGAGCGGCGACCCCGGGATATTTGGCGAACAGATCCTCCACAACGATATTGACCCGGGCGTCGGTGCACTGGGCGGCCAGACGGACGCTGACCAGCAGCTGCCAGGCGTCGGCATAGTCCAGGGTGCAGGAAGCTTCGGGATATTCTTTTTTCAGCCGCTCGATGACCTCCAGCGCCAGGGCTTTGCGGGGAGCAAGATCTTCAGCAGCGGATTTCTTTTTTGGCATCAATCATCACATCCTGACAAAAAGGAATTATTTCCGATAATAACACGTTTGATGGATTTTGTAAATGCTCCCCAAAGAAAAACCTTGTGCTCCGGGGAGGGATGCTGTATACTTATACTAGGATTGTTTATTATTAAAAGCGAAAAACCACCCGGCGAATCGGGTGAAACTCTTTGCAGGGAGGGAAACGTCTATGAGGGAACCACTGGCCCAGCGCCTGCGCCCTGTGACCCTGGGGGAGGTCTGCGGCCAACGGCATCTCCTGGCGCCGGGGCGGGTGTTCCGCCGAACCATCGAGAGCGGGCAGACCCCCAACATGATTTTTTATGGGCCTTCCGGTACCGGAAAAACCACGGTGGCCCGAATCATCGCGGAAAACAGCGGCATGACCCTGCACAAGCTCAACGGCACCTCCTGCGGCACCGGCGACATCAAGGCGGTGCTCAAGGACATCGGCACCTTGGCGGGGTCCAAGGGAATCCTGCTCTACCTGGACGAGATCCAGTATCTGAACAAAAAGCAGCAGCAGAGCCTGCTGGAATGCATTGAGGATGGAAGCGTCACCCTGATTGCCTCCACTACTGAGAACCCCTACTTTTATATCTACAATGCCCTTTTGTCCCGCTGCACCGTGTTTGAGTTCAAAAGCCTCACGGCCCAGGACATCGAACAGGGCCTGCTGAACGCAGAAAGGAAGCTCGGCGAGATCGAGGGATACCCGGTGATCCTTGAACCGGAGGCCCGGCGCTGCCTGGCCGAAGGCTCGGGCGGGGACATGCGCAAAGCCCTGGGCTGCCTGGAATTCGCGGTGGCCGCCGCCCCGCTGGAACCGGAGGGCAAAACCATCACGCTGGAAATGGTGGAGCAGGTCACCCGCCGCACCGCCATGCGGTACGATAAGGACGGAGACGACCACTACGACATCGTTTCGGCCTATCAGAAGTCCATGCGGGGCTCCGATCCCAACGCGGCGCTGCACTACCTGGCCCGGCTTCTGGAAGCGGGGGACCTGCCCTCGGCCTGCCGTCGGCTGATGGTCTGCGCCTGTGAGGATGTGGGGCTGGCCTATCCCCAGATCATCCCCATCGTCAAGGCGGCGGTGGATGCCGCCAACATGGTAGGCCTGCCCGAGGCCCGCATCCCGCTGGCGGATGCGGTGATCCTGGTGGCCACCAGCCCCAAATCCAACAGCGGGGAAGCAGCCATCGACGCCGCGTTGGCGGATGTGCGGGCCGGGCGCACCGGGCCGATCCCCCGGCAGCTCCAGAACAAGCACTTTGATGGAGCGGACGCACTGGTCAAGGGCCAAAACTACCAGTATGCCCACAATTTTGAAAACCACTGGGTGGATCAGCAATACCTGCCGGACGTTCTCAAAAACGCAAAATACTACAAATTTGGCGACAACCGCACCGAACAGGCCGCTCGGGCCTATTGGGCAAAGATCAAGGGAGAGGAAAAACTCTGATCTGCGTTCCCAAAGCAGAACCGGGTGCTCTTGACAAGCAAAGCGGCATTCGGTAGGATAGAACAATATCAAAGGACCAAGCATAAAAATAACTGCGTTCCCGGCGCCGGAAAAGTAAGTGTAAAATGCACCGGACAGCGCCCTTTGGAACGGATTCGGATAAAATGAGAAAAAAGAGCACGAGAGAGGAGGCCATAAATGCGCTATTCAAAACAGCGAGAGTTGGTCATGCAGCAGGTCGAGGCCTTGCAGGACCACCCCACTGCGGAAGAAATCTATGAAAATGCGGTCAAACAGTGTCCGGGGCTGAGCCTGGGAACGGTCTACCGCAACCTGAACAGCCTGGTGGAGGCCGGCCGGATTCGCCGGGTGCCGATTCCGGGACAGGCAGACCGGTTCGACCATACCCTGCGATGGCACAGCCACCTCTACTGCACCGAGTGCGGAGAGGTTTCGGATGTGATGCTGGACGGTACAATGCTGCAAGGGCTGCTGAAGGATCAGCAGGCGGAGATCAAGGACTGTGTGATGACCCTGCTGGGCCGATGCCCCCGCTGTGTGGGTGCAGCAGAGCAGAAAGCCGCGCCGGTACAGCCGGAAGAATGAGCAGGCAAAACAGTCCCGGCGGCTGCGCGGGCGGGCAGAATGCGCGCCCGCGGCTTTTTGCGCTCATCCGCCGAAGAAAAGCCAAAACTTTCCCTTGTCGGGCAAGGCTTGAGAGCGTATAATAAATAGGTATTGGGTAGTTTAAAAGCACCTGTCAGGGTGCAGCTGCGGCCTGTGAGCCGCGGAGTAAGGATGGTACATTTGGAATACATTTCGTTTGAACACAACGCCGAGGCGGCGGCCTGGATCAGCCGTGTCTACGATACCCCGCCGCTGGCATTCGTCCACAGCTACGGCTGTCAGCAGAATGTCAACGACGGCGAGCGGATCAAGGGCGTTTTGCTGGACATCGGCTACGGCCTGTGCGATAAGCCGGAGGATGCCGATCTGATCCTTTTCAATACCTGCGCGGTGCGGGAGCATGCAGAACAGCGGGTATTCGGCAATGTGGGCGCCCTCAAGGGCCTCAAGGAAAAAAAGCCCGGCCTCATGATCGGCCTGTGCGGCTGCATGGCCAACCAGAAGCAGGTGGTGGAAAAGCTGCGCCGCAGTTATCCCTATGTGGATCTGGTTTTTGGAGTGGACGGCATCGACACTCTGCCCCAGCTGATCTGCCAGCGGCTGCAAAAGCACAAGCGGGTGCTGCTGGACCCGGCCCAGCGCCCGGTCATCGTGGAGAACATCCCCATCCGGCGGGAGAGCGAGTTCCGGGCCTGGCTGCCCATCATGTACGGCTGCGATAACTTCTGCACCTACTGCATCGTGCCCTATGTCCGGGGCCGGGAGAAAAGCCGCCGCCCGGCGGACATCCTGGCGGAATTTGAGGGGCTGGTCCGGGCAGGCTATAAGGAGATCACTCTGCTGGGCCAGAACGTCAACAGCTACGGCAAAGGGCTGGAACCGGCGGTGGATTTCTCCGACCTGCTGAACATGCTCTGCGCGGTGCCGGGAGACTATCACATCCGGTTCATGACCAGCCACCCCAAGGATGCCAGCCGGAAGCTGATCGACACCATCGCCGCTCAGCCCAAGCTCTGCAAGCATCTGCACCTGCCGGTGCAGTGTGGCTCGGACCGGCTGCTGGCCCAGATGAACCGCCATTACACGGTGGAGCAGTATCTCGATCTCATCGAATATGCCCGCCGCACTGTGCCGGGCATCACCTTCTCCAGCGATATCATCGTGGGTTTCCCCGGCGAGACCGAGGAGGATTTCGTTCAGACCCTGGAGCTGGTGGAAAAGGTGGGCTATATGCAGCTGTTCACCTTCATCTACTCCAAACGGGAGGGCACCAAGGCCGCGCTGATGCCGGACCCCACCACCCGCAAGGAAAAGACCGACCGGATGGAGCGGCTGCTGCGCACCCAGGACGCCATCGCCATGAAACTGGTGGCCGATCAGGTGGGGCAGACCGTCCGGGTGCTGGTGGAAGGCTATGGCCGGGCGGAGGGAACCCTCTCCGGCCGTCTGGACAACAACCTCACGGTGGAGTTTACAGCCGACGGCAGCCTCATCGGCCAGTATGCCCAGGTGAAGCTCACCGGTGCACGGGCAACGGTGCTGCTGGGCGAGCTGGCCTGAAAAACATCAAACGTTATAGAATCTGCACGGCCTGACGCTGTGCCGAAGATTGCCCAAGAGGCAGAAAGCAAAAGGAGATAAACGATTATGGATTGCATTGATCTTTTCAAGCGCGCCGCCATGGCGCTCCAGACCGACAGCCGTTATCTGGCGCTGGACCAGGCCCGCAAGATGAACGACAAGGACGAGGAGCTGCAGAACCTGATCGGCGAGTTCAACCTGGCCCGGATGGATCTCAACAACGAGATCGGCAAGACCGAGCGCAACGACGCCCGCATCGCCGAGCTGAACGAGAAGGTGAACACCCTCTACGGCCAGATCATGAACGACGAGGGCATGATCGCCTACAATGAGGCCAAGCAGCAGTGCGAAGCTCTGGTGAACTACATCGATGCCATCATCAACACTGCGATGAACGGCGGCGACCCGATGGCGGTGCAGGAGCCCTCTGCATCCTGCACCGGAAGCTGCTCCACCTGCGGCGGCTGCCACTGATCGAAATCATCTTAACTCAAAACGCGGCTGCGCTGTGCGCGCCGCGTTTTGCTGACACAGCAGGTTGTGTAAAACAAACCGGCTCTTTGAAGGGCAAAGGGACGAAACAAAGGGGAAGGGGAAAAGGCTATGGCGGACTATTCTCCCATGATGCGGCAGTATCTGGAAATCAAAAAACAGCATAAAGATGAGATCTTGTTCTACCGTCTGGGCGATTTTTACGAGATGTTTTACGACGATGCCATCACGGTATCCCGGGAACTGGATCTGACCCTCACCGGCAAGCAGTGCGGTCAGGCGGAAAAAGCGCCCATGTGCGGGGTGCCCTTCCACAGCTACGAGAGCTACATGGCCCGCCTCATTGCCAAAGGATACAAGGTGGCCATCTGCGAGCAGATGGAGGACCCCGCCAAGGCAAAGGGACTGGTGAAGCGGGACATCGTGCGGGTGGTCACCCCCGGCACGGTCATTGAAAGCAGCATGCTCCAGGACGACCGCAACAACTACATCGCCAGTCTCTACCTGGAAGAGGGCAGAGCGGGCATCTGCTTTGCGGATATTTCCACCGGCACCGCCCATGTCACCGAGCTGTCCGCCCAGAAGATCGAGGTGGCGGTGATCACCGAGCTGTGCCGGTATCATCCCAGTGAGGTCCTCATCAATCCCGGCCTTTTGAGCTGCCGGGAGGTGACAAGCTACATCAAAAAACATATGCAGTGCGCGGTGGAGCTGGTGGAGGATGGGCGCTATGCCCCCGGCATTGTGGAAAATGCCCTCACCGAGCAGTTTGGCCGGGACTGGTCCCGGGTCACCGGCATTGCGGAGAATGGTCTGGTGCGGTACGCCATGGCCGCGCTGCTGCAATACCTTCATGACACCCAGATCCACGGGGTGGAGCGGCTGCGCACCGTGATTCAGTATACCTGCGCCCAGTTCATGAACCTGCCTGCCGTCACCCGCGCCAATCTGGAACTCACCGAGACCATGCGGGGACGGGACAAGCGGGGAACCCTGCTCTGGGTGCTGGATCACACCTCCACCGCCATGGGCAAGCGCCTGCTGCGCCGCTGGATCGAGCAGCCGCTGCTGTCCAGCGCGGTCATCAACCATCGGCTCAACGCGGTGGAAGCGCTGGTGAACAACAGCATGGCCCGCGGAGAGCTGCTGGACACGCTGCGCTACATTGTGGACATCGAACGGGTCATGACCCGCACGGTCTATGGCTCGGTGACTCCCAAGGAGGTCTACGCGCTGTCCCAGTCCTGCGAGCAGCTGCCGCTGCTGCGCTCCCTGGCCGCAGGCACCGGGTGCAGCGAGCTGGTCCAGCTGTCCGAGCAGATCGACCCGCTGGAGGACATCTGTTCCTGGATTCAGTCCGCCATCAAACCCGATGCGCCCTCTACCCTCAAGGAGGGCGGGGTCATCGAGACCGGCTACAACAGCGAGGTGGACGAGCTGCGCTCCATCCGGGACAACAGCAAAGGGGTCCTGGCGGAGCTGGAAGCCCGCCTGCGGCAGGAGACCGGCATCCCCAAGCTGAAAATCGGCTTCAACCATGTGTTCGGCTACTACATCGAGGTCAGCAACAGCTACAAAAACCAGGTGCCGGACACCTACATCCGCAAACAGACCCTCACCGGCGGCGAGCGGTACATCACCCAGGAGCTCAAGGAGCTGGAAAACAAGATTTTGGGTGCCCATGAACGGCTCATCGCGCTGGAGCGCCAGCTCTTTGAGGAGCTGCTGGCCCGGATCGGCAGGCAGCTGACCCGCATTCAGTCCACGGCGGGGGCGGTGGCACAGCTGGACGTGCAGACCTCTCTGGCCCAGACCGCAGCGGACAACAACTACTGCCGCCCGATTGTGGACGACAGCGATCAGCTGAAGATCGTCGAGGGCCGCCATCCGGTGGTGGAGCAGGTGCTCAAGGGCAGTCTGTTTGTGCCCAACGATACCACGCTGGACTGTGCCGACAACCGCTGCCTCATCATCACCGGCCCCAACATGGCGGGCAAATCCACCTACATGCGCCAGAACGCGCTGATCGCATTGATGGCCCAGATCGGTTCTTTTGTTCCGGCCAGGGAGTGCCGGATGGGGG
>CALXGY010000067.1 GCA_944387955.1 uncultured Faecalibacterium sp.
AGCTGGACCGCTCCCTGCTGCGGGAGATGGGGGAATCGGATGACAAGATGAACTTTATCTCCAGCATCGTCTACGCCTGCCACCGGTTCGGCAAGCGGGTCTGCATGGAAGGGGTGGAGACCGCCGAGCAGGACCAGCTGATCCGGGAGGCCGGCTGCGATATGATTCAGGGCTACTATTACTACCGCCCCCTGGAGCTGGAACAGCTGTACCGGCTGCTGGCCGGGCGGCCCGAATCCGAATAAACCAAAAATCCCCTCTGCTTTCACGGCGCAAAACCGGAGAGCAGAGGGGATTTTGTTTGAAGAGGATCAGTCCCCGTTGCGGGGGGCGCGCAGCTCGCCGGCCAGCTGCCAGCGGTACAGCCCCAGCGCAAAAACGGCGGTGATCAGGTCGGCCAGAGCCTGGGAGGCCAGGATGCCGTTGTAGCCCACCAGCTGGTAGCTCAGGATCAGCACGATCAGGAAAATCACGCCCTGGCGGCTGATGGAGAGCAGGAAGGACCCCACCACCTTGCCGGTGGACTGGAACAGGATGGTCAACAGCAGCACAAGGCCCACGCAGGGCATCGAGATGACCTGCCAGCGCAGCATCTTGGCTCCTTCCTGCAGCACCTCGGGCTGGTCCATGAACACCCGGATCACCTGGGAAGCAAAGACAAAGAGCAGCACGGTGAGCACCACGGCCACCCCCTCAATAAAGAGCAGGCAGAACCGCAGCAGCCGGCCCATGCGCTTTGTGTCCCGGGCGCCGTAGTAGTAGCCGAACAGCGGCTGGCCGCCGAAGGCCAGGCCGGTGAGCAGCAGCAGGGCGATCATGCTGGCCTTGAGCACAATGCCCATGGAGGCAATCTTGTCGTTGCCGTAGGGCAAAAGGAACTGGTTCATCAGCACCACGCTGGCGCTCTGCATCAGGTTCACCACCGCCGCCGGGACGCCGATGCCGAAGATCTGGCCCAGATGGGCGGCGGGGATGCGCACCTGACGGGGGTCCAGGGAGAGAATCCGGCTGCGGCGGGCCACCACCCAGATGGAGTAGAGGTCCGAGAACAGATACCCCAGCACGGTGGCAAAGGCCGCGCCCCAGGCGCCCAGCCCCAGCACCGAGATGAAGATGGGGTCCAGCACGATGTTCACCAGCGCGCCCGAGACGGTGCTGATCATGGACTCCCGGGACATGCCCTCCGAGCGCAGAAGGTTTGTATGGATGAAGGAGAGCAGCACCACCGGCGCACCCGCCGACAGCACCACATAGTAGTCATAGGCATGGGAGAAGGTGGCCTCGCTGGCGCCCAAAAGCTGGAGCATGGGCATCCGGAACAGCAGCAGCAGCGCGCCGATCACCACGCCGGTGAGAATCGCCGCATAAAAACAGAAGGAGCTGACCCGGCGCACCCCCTCTTTGTCCTGCTGGCCCAGCAGCCGGGAGAGCAGCGAGCTGCCGCCCTGGCCGTAGATGTTGCCCAGCGCCATGAGCGCGGTAAACAGGGGCATGCCCAGGGAGACGCCGGCCACAAGGTCGGTGTTGCTGGTCTGGGCCACAAAAAAGGTGTCGGCCAGATTGTAGATCAGGGTCACCAGCATGCTGAGCACCAGCGGCAGCGCCAGCTTCAGGTAAGCGCGGGAGACCTTGTCGTCCTCAAAAACTTGATTCTGCATGTTATCCCTCACATCTGCGAATGATGTTGTCTGCCGTTGCGGCAGGGGGACCGGACAGCCGGCCCCCGGCTGGTATTCTAGCAGGAAGACTTGTTTTTTTGTGTGTCATATGGCACAATCGAATCAGAAAAAATGCGGAAAAAGGAGAAAACCGATGCGGCGGATACAGAATGCGGAACAGATCGAAAAATGGGTGGCACAGTACCGGATTCGGGACTGGTTTGACACCCCCCGGCTGGAGTTCGGGGCCTGCTGGTACGAAAAAGGGGAGTATCTGGCTTCCCCCAGCCGGGTCACCGACCTGCTGCAGTTTGTGGTGCGGGGCACGGTGCAGATCTACGGGGTGCGGGAGGACGGCGGCCTTTCGCCGGTGAACCAGGTGGACAGCCCTACCCTGATCGGGGACATCGAGTATTCCCAGCGGGGGCGGCCCCCGTTTTTTGCCCAGGCGAAGACCCGGGTGCTCTGCGTCACCCTGCCGGTGGAGCGCTGGCGCAGTGTGCTGGACCGGGATCTGCGGTTTCTGCACCGGCTGCTGCAGGCCTACGCCGAAAAGCTCCAGATCTTCGCCTGCATGGACGTATCCGCCCCCACCGTCCGGCAGCGGGTGCTGCTCTATCTGCAAAACAGCGCCCCCGGTGCAGAGCTGCGGGGGGTGGACGCGGCGGTGCTGCAGCTGCGGTGCAGCCGCCGCCAGCTCCAGCGGGTGCTCCGGCAGCTGTGCGCCGAGGGCCAGCTGGAAAAGCTGGGCAAGGGCCGCTACCGGCTGCGCGGCCCGGGCGAAACGGGGCGGCAGGGATAAAATCCGAGGCGCCGCGGACTCCGAAAGGGAAAAACGCAACACTGTTGCGCAAAGGCGCGGGCCCGAAACAGGGCCGGGCGCACCGGTGTTGCAGTTTGGCCCGGGAGCGTTGACAGCGGGGAAAAAGGCCGCTAGACTGGGGACAGAACGAGGCCCCGCGGGGCAAAAAACAACTGGACACAGAGAAAAACGGGAGGAGATTCAGGATGAACAAAAAACCGGTAAAGATCGTGACCATCGGCGGCGGCAGCAGCTACACCCCCGAGCTGATGGAGGGGTTCATCAAGCGGTACGACCGGCTGCCCATCCGGGAAATCTGGCTGGTGGACATCGAGGAAGGCCGGGAAAAGCTGGAGATCGTGGGGGCCATGGCCCAGCGCATGTGGGACGCCTCCCCCTACGATGTCAAGGTGCATCTGACCCTGGACCGGCGGGAAGCGCTCAAGGACGCCGACTTTGTCACCACCCAGTTCCGGGTGGGGCTGCTGAACGCCCGGATCAAGGACGAGCGCATCCCCCTGTCCTACGGCATGCTGGGCCAGGAAACCAACGGCGCCGGCGGCATCTTCAAGGCGCTGCGCACCATCCCGGTGATTCTGGACATCGTCCAGGACATGAAGGAGCTGTGCCCCAACGCCTGGCTCATCAACTTCACCAACCCCAGCGGAATGGTGACCGAGTCGGTGCTGCGGTACGGCGGCTGGGACAAGGTGGTGGGCCTGTGCAATGTGCCGGTGGGCGCGATGCTCTGGGAGCCGGAGGCCATCGGCGCGGACAAGAATCTGACCTTCCGGTTTGCGGGGCTCAACCACTTCCACTGGCACCGGATCTTTGACGAGTCCGGCCGGGAGGTGACCGGCCAGGTGCTGGAGGCCATGGCCGAGGGCAAGGTCATGGGCCCGGCCAACATCCCGGGGATCAGCTTTATTCCCGAGCAGATCCGCTCGGTGGGCATGGTGCCCTGCATGTATCACCGGTACTACTACCTGGAGGAGGAGATGCTGGAGCACGCGCTGGAGGAGTACAAGACGGTGGGCACCCGCGGCGAGCAGGTCCACAAGACCGAGGCCGAGCTGTTCGAGCTGTACAAGGACCCCAAGCTCAACTACAAGCCGGAACAGCTGTCCAAGCGGGGCGGCGCCTTCTATTCCGACGCGGCCTGCGAGACCATCGCCTCCATCTACGGCGACAGCAAGACCCACATCGTGCTGACCACCCGCAACAACGGCGCGCTGCCGGATCTGCCGCCGGAGGTGGCGGTGGAGGTCTCCACCTATGTGGGGGCATCCGGCGCCCAGCCCATCGCCTTCGGCCCCCTGCATCCTGCACAGCGGGGCTGGCTGCAGGTGATGAAGAACATGGAGCTGTGCGTCGAGGAGGCTGCCGTCACCGGCGACTACGGCATGGCGCTGCAGGCCTTCACCCTCAATCCCCTGGTGCGCTCGGGCAAAAAGGCAAAGCGGGTGCTGGACGAGCTGCTCATCGCCCACAAGAAGTACCTGCCCAGGTTCGCCCCGGCCATCGCCAAGCTGGAGGCCGAAGGGGTCACCATCCGGGACGACGTGGCCCGCAGCCTGACCGAGCAGGGGCTGTAAAGGTTCGGCCTGCTGCCGGACAGAACCTGTGAACGGTTCGATTTTCTGCCCGGCAGAACCTGTGAACGGTTCGGTTTAAAAGGTTTTTGCTTTTCTCGATGGACCGGGTCCGCCCTCCTTTCTCCGGGGCGGCCCGGTCCTTTTTCGCCCGGCAGGGCGGTTGACGGGGTGCAGGCGGGCTGTTACAATGAGAGCAAACGGAGCCGGAAAGGGGAGAAAGCGGATGCTTTTGGAGGAACAGCTGAAGGAGCGGGCCAAGCGCACCGACGCCGAAGGGGCCATCGCCCAGTTCATCCTGGACAAGGGGGTGGAGCTGCGGCAGTGGAGCAGCCGCCAGATTGCCGCCCGGGTCTATGCCGCCCCCTCCACCGTGGTGCGGCTGTGCCAGAAGCTGGGCTACAGCGGGTACAGCGATTTCCGGGAGGACTGGGTGCGCCAGCAGGAGTACCTGGCCGACCGCTGGCACACCCTGGACGCCAACCGCCCCTTTGGGCCGGAGGACTCCAGCTTTGTGGTGGGGCAGAAACTGGGGGCGCTGTACTGCGAGATGGTGCAGGACACGCTGCGGCTGCTGGACGCCCGCACCCTGGACCAGGCGGTGAACTACTGCCGCCAGGCGGGGGTCATCTATCTGTGTTCCGGCGGGGTGCAGGTGGACCTGGCGGAAGGGTTTGTGGACAAGATGGCCAAGATCGGCTGCACGGTGGTGCTCTCCTCCCATGTGGACCGGATGCTCTTTTACGCCTGCAACTGCAGCCCCAGGGACTGCTTTATCCTCATCTCCTATTCGGGGGAGACCAGCTCCATCGCCCGGGTGGCGGAAAAGCTGGCCCAGCGGCAGGTGCGCACCATCACCATCACCGCCTGGGGCAGCAATACCCTCAGTGAGATGTTTTCCTGCAATCTGTACATGTCGGCGCGGGAGCGGCTGGCCAATAACCTGGGCAGCTTCGGGGCCCATCTGACCGCGCTGTACCTGCTGGATGTGCTCTATGCGGGGGTGTTCAACCAGAACTACGACCAGAACCTCCAGCGCAAGGCCCGGGACTCGGAGCTGGTGGAGCGGGACCGCCACAGCGACAACCCCCTTTTGCAGGACTGAAAAACGCCCCCGCCGGGAGTCCCGGCGGGGGCGTTTGGTCTGGAATTCAGAATCCGGCATGCCGGCGGGCGGCATGGAGAGCCCGGCGCAGCGGGCGGTAGAGCAGCAGGGTCATCACAAAGTTGCCCGCGCCGTGGAGGGCGTCAAAGCTCAGGCCGGACAGCCACCAGCTCAGGGCAAAGGCGGGGGTGCGGGCGAAGAGATAGACCGCCGCGCACAGCCCCCCGAAGCACAGGCCGTAAACCCCGCTGACACAGGCCCAGAAGAGGGGATGGTCGAACCGCCGCAGCAGAAAGACCACCAGCGCCAGCAGGTACCATACATAGAGGTACATCACCCACCACAGCCCGAAGCCGTAGAGCAGCCCCTGGGCCAGCAGGTAGACCGTGATGGCCCCCGGGGTCTGGCGGGGCAGCTCCAGGGTGAACAGCAGGATCAAAAGGCTCACCGGTTCAATGTTGGGCAGCCCGCTCATGGCCTGTTTGCCCACCACCAGCAGCGCCCCCATCAGGGCGGTCAGAACCAGCTGGCGGGCCGGGCTGCGGCGCTCAGTTTGTGGTGTAGGTAAAGGCATAGCTGTCCCCGGCCTGCAGCGCGATGTCTGCGATGCCCACAGTGGTCATCTCGCCGTTGGCGTCGGTGAGGCACCACCATGCGCCGTCGGCGTCCCAGTCGGCAGTGACCCCGTTGACGGTGGTCACAAAGCCGGCCTCGGCTTCCTCAGCACTGATGACCCCGGCGTCCCGCAAAGCGTCGGACAGCAGGGTGCCGGGCTCCACCGAGAGGGTCAGCTCCTCGCTGGTGCCGTCGGCGTAGACCACCGTGAAAGCGGTCTCCACCAGGTCTGCGCCGGCTTCGGCTGCGGCCTCGGAGACCGCAGAGGCAGCGGCCTCGGAAGAAGTCTCGGAAGAAGCAGCCTCAGAGACGGCGGAGGAAGCGGCAGCCTCAGAGGAAGCAGCAGAGGACGCGGCGGTGGAAGAGGCGGCGCCGCAGCCGGTCAGCAGCGAGGCGGCCAGCAGCAGGGCAAGCAGAGAAGAAAAAATCTTGTTCATTGCAAAAACTCCTTTGATATGTAAAATCGGGCATAAAACAGGCGCGCTCCATTTGGCAGCGCGCCTGTTTATTATACCGTTTTCAGGAAAGAAAAACAAGGAGATGCTGTCGAAGGCTCAGACAAGCCCCTGGGCCAGCAGGCAGCTGTACAGCGCGCCCACCTGGTTGGCTTCGCTGCCAAAGCGGCAGGCCAGGATCTCGGGCGCCGGCAGCGCGGCGGCAAAGTCCTTGCCGAAGGGGTGGGTGTCCATCAGCGCCCGGTAGGCCTTTTGCAGCCCCTCGATGAGCACCGGCTGCTTGCTGATGCCGCCGCCGATGGCCACCCGCTCCACGTCCAGCAGGACCGTGAGGTTGTAGATCTGAATGGCCACCTGGCGGCAGAACCAGTCAAAGGTCTGCTGTGCGGCGGCGTCCCCGGCCTTGAGGGCCGAGAAGAAGACCCGGCCGTCCAGCGGCGCATCTTCGGCCAGATTTGCGGCGGCGCGGTAGCGGGCCAGCAGGGCCGAGGTGCTGCAGGTGGTGGACATTGTGGAGACGGGGGACTGCCAGTTCTCCGCGCTGGTGTTCACAAAGCTGAACTCCCCGGCGGTGCAGTGGAGCCCCCGCACCAGCTTGCCGTCCACGATGAGGCCGCCGCCCACGCCGGTGCCGATGATGAACACCGAGGCGTTGCGGCAGCCCTGGAGGGAGCCCTTCCAGAGCTCGGCCATGGCGGCGGCTTTGCCGTCGTTCTCCAGCCAGACCGGACAGCCGCATTTCTCGGCCAGCCGCGGCCCCACCGGGGTGCCGATGTTGTAGAGCAGCGCGCCGCCGCCCCGCACCATGCCGCTCTCGGCGTCGATGAAGCCGGGCAGGCTCATGGCGATGCCCTCCACCTCGCTGCGGTGGGGCTCGTAGAGAGCGGCCAGCGTGTTCAGAAAGGACTCCTGGCTGTCCATGGGGGTGGGCACCGAGCCGGAAGCGCTGCGCTCCAGCTCCTCGGTCATCACCGAGTACTTGATCTCGGTGCCGCCTACGTCAAAAACCATGTATCTGCGCATTGAAAAAAGCGGCCTCCTTTACAGCCGAAAAGCCCGTGCCGGGGCAAAGGGTCCCGGCACGGGCAAAAACGGATTCTTTGGAACAGGGAAGATCAGCGGGCGGAGACGTACTTGTGCAGGGTCTTGCGCACAGCGCCGGGGCCGGCGTACAGCTCGGCCACCATGCCCTCGATCTTCTCGCCCAGACCGGCGGCGTACAGATCCACGCCGAACACGTCGGTACGGCTGTACAGAGCCTTCAGGCAGCTGAAGTCCTGCTCGCCCTCCTTGACCTCCAGCGGGGCCACGATGGCGGACAGCTCGGCCAGCAGCGGATCGGGGGAGGGCTCGAAAGCCTTGCCCTCGTCGTCGATGCCGCGGATGTAGCGGGCGTAGCCGGCCAGCACCAGCGGGATCAGCACCAGCTCATTCATGTCCAGACCCTTGGCCTGATAAGCCTTGATGGTCTCGCCGAAGCGGATGGACAGCTTCTGAGAGGTGTCGGTGGCGATGCGCTGGGGCGCGTCGGGCATGAAGGGGTTGGGCAGACGGCGGTTCAGCACTGCGCCGATAAAGTCGGCGGGCTTCAGCACGCCCGGGTCCACAACCACCGGCATGGCCTCGATGTAGCCCATCTTGGTGATGAGGCCGCGGATGTCCTCGTCGGCCATCTCGTCCGAGATCAGGGTGTAGCCCAGCATGCAGCCGTAGATGGACATGGCGGTGTGCAGCGGGTTGAGGCAGGTGCAGACCTTCATCTTCTCCACCTTGTCCACCGTCTCGCGGTCGGCGTACATCACGCCGCCCAGCTCCAGCGGGGGACGGCCGTTGGTGTACTTGTCCTCGATGACCAGGTACTCGGTCTCCTCGGCGTTGACAAAGGGAGCGGTGAAGGTGTGGCGCTCGGTGACGATGGTGTAGTTGTCCTCAAAGCCGTCCTCGGCCAGCATCTGCTGGACCTTGGCGTCGGGGCGCGGGGTGATCTTGTCGATCATGCTCCAGGGATAGGTGACCTTGGTCTCGTCCTGAACGTAAGCC
>CALXGY010000068.1 GCA_944387955.1 uncultured Faecalibacterium sp.
GGGTCCACCTCCAGATTGGGATTGTAGGTCAGGGCGATGATGCCGTCCACCTTGTTCTGATGGACCAGGTCGATGCACTGTTGTTCGGCGGTGCTGTCGTAGTTGGTGATGGTGATGATGGTGCGGTAGCCCCGCTTCATCAGGGTCCCCACGATGGCGTCGGACAAACAGGCGAAAAAGGGGTTGCGCAGGGTAGGCCAGACCAGGGCCACCGTGTTGGTCTTGTTGGTCTTGAGGCCCCGGGCGTAGCTGTTGACCCGGTAGCCCAGCTTTTGGGCGGCCTGCTCCACCCGCAGGCGGTATTCCTCCCCCACCGGAATGTTGTTGAACACCTTGGATACGGTGCCCAGTGCCACTCCAGCTTCGGCGGCAACGTCTTTCATGGTGGGGGCGGAGGTTGTCTTTTTACTCATAGATTTCTTCCTCAGAGCTGCGGATGGGAAAATATCATGGAACGTTTCATGTAAATCTCAAAAAGAAAAGGTCTTTTCACAGACCGCAGCTGCTTTCTCTGGATCGTTGGCTTCATTATAGCCCGCTCTGCTGAAAAAGTAAAGTTGTTTTCATGAAACAGGCCGTGAAACACGGTTTTTTGTAAAGATATACAACTCGAGAATGCCGGCTTTGTACAACCTGGAAAAAAGCGATTTGCCTAAAAAAACTCCTTGACAACAGAAAAAAACTGGGCTATCATAAAGGCAAGCTCGTTGTGTAACGTTTCACAGCCAGGCGCAGCCCGGACATCCGGGCTTTGATTTCCAGCATTTTGTGAAACGTTACATAAGATAGAAACCCCCGGAGGCATCCTGCCGGGGAGCCAGAGAGGGGGGCCAGCGTTTTATTGTCCGAATGTCTGTGATACTTTGAAAGGAAGTGAGGGGAACATATGCGTTCCAACGTCAAAGCGGATGCTGTGGCTGTCCGGCACAGCAAAACCTTGGGCCAGCGCATTGCGGAAAACTGGCAGCTTTACGCGCTGCTGCTGATCCCGGTGCTGCTGACCTTTATCTACAAGTACATTCCCATGTACGGTATCCAGATCGCCTTCCGGGACTACCGGGCCTCCCGCGGCATCTGGGGCAGCGAATGGGTGGGGTTTGAGTGGTTCGAGCGGTTCTTTACCGCTCCCACCTGCGCCCGCATGATTAAGAACACCTTCCTGCTGGCTTTGTACAGCCTGCTGTGGAGCTTCCCGATCCCCATTGTGCTGTCTCTGTGCATCAACCAGCTGCGGTTCAAGCGGTACAAGCGGGTGGTGCAGACCGTGCTGTATGCGCCCCATTTCATCTCCATCATGGTGGTCTGCGGCATGATCCGAATTTTCCTCAGCCCCTCCGGCGGCCTCATCAACCTGCTGCTGGGCACCAGCATCGACTTTCTGACCGAGTCCTCGGCCTTCCGCACCATCTACATTGCCTCCGGCATCTGGCAGGACGCCGGATGGGGATGCATCATCTATCTGGCCACCCTGTCCAATGTGGACACCACTTTGTATGAAGCGGCCAAGGTGGACGGCGCCTCGGTTTTCCAGCGGATCATGAACATTGACGTGCCCGCTTTGATGCCCATGGTGATCCTCAACCTCATCATGAGCGCCGGCAGCCTGATGAACATCGGCTTTGAAAAGGTCTGGCTGCTCCAGACCGATCTGAACAAGGCCACCTCGGACGTTATTGCGGTCTACGTCTACCAGCAGGGCATCGAAAACGCCAATTACAGCTATTCCACCGCCGTGGGCCTGTTCAACACAGCCATCAACCTGATTCTGCTGATCATCGTCAACAAGATCGCGTCCAAAGCCTCGGACGTGGACTTCGTGTAAGGAGGTCTCAGCATGGAAACCAAAAAACTCCACAGCCTTTCAGACAAGGCCAGCGACGCCATCCTGGTGGTCATCACCTTCCTGGTCATGTTCATCGTGGCCTACCCGCTGTACTACGTTCTGGTGGCATCCTTTTCCAACCCTTATGATGTTTATGCGGGCAAGACCTTCCTGCTGCCCAGCGAATTCAGCCTCAAGGGCTATGCCGCCGTCTTTGCGGACGACAACATCTTCACCGGCTATCTGAACTCCATCAAATACACCATCATCGGCACCATCTTCTCGGTGGTGATGCTGTACATCACCGCCTATCCCCTGGCCCAGAAGGATCTGCCCGGCCGCAAATGGATCAGCCTGTTTTTCATCTTCACCATGTACTTTGGCGGCGGCCTGGTGCCCACCTACCTGGTGGTCAAGGAGACCGGCCTGATCAACAACATGTGGGCGCTGTTCCTGCCCGGCGGCGTGGCGGTGGGCAACATGATCATCGTCCGCAACTACTTCCAGAACAGCATCCCCCACGATTTGATCGAAGCCTCAGAGATCGACGGCTGCTCCAAGCTGCGCACCTTCTTAAGCGTCGTGATTCCCCTGTCCAAGCCCATCATGGCGGTGATGGTGGTGTTCAGCATGGTGGCCTACTGGAACGACTGGTTCACCGCCCTGATCTACCTGACCGGCACCGACAAAGCGCCTCTGCCTTTGGTGCTGCGCAACGTCCTGATCAAGAGCTCGGCCAGCGCCAGCCAGGCCAGCACCATTTCGGGCGGCTATGCCGAGCTGAACAAGCTGACCGAGATGATCAAATTCTCCTCCATCGTGGTGGCTGCCGCCCCGATGCTCATCATCTACCCCTTCGTCCAGAAATACTTTGAAAAGGGCTTTATGGCCGGCGCCGTCAAGGGCTGAGCCGCCCGCACTGCACAAACAAGAAGAAAAGGAGAAATCGTTATGAAAAGAAGAACCTTCATCAAGGGCGCCGCTTTCATGGCCGCCGTTGCCGCTGCTTCTGCCCTGACTGGCTGCGGGTCCAAGAACAATGCCCCGGCCGCCAACGAAAACGGCGTGGTGGAGAGCACCGAGCAGACCCAGTTCACCATCATCGGCGGCCAGTCGGCTCTTTCCCCCGGCTATGCCGACAACCAGGTGCTGAACGAGATGCAGCAGAATGCCGGCATCTCCATCGACTGGAACACCATGAGCGATTCTTTGGCCGAACAGGTCAACATCCGCATCGCGGGCGGTGACTGGCCGGACGCCTTCATGGGGGTGGGTTTCTCCAACTATGAGCTGACCAACTACGGCGAGGACGGCACCTTCATCAACCTGGACCCCTACATCACCCCCGACATCATGCCCAACCTCTCGGCCATCCTGGAGGAGAATCCCAACATCCGTTCGGCCATCACCATGAGCGACGGCTGCATCTACGGCCTGCCCGCCGCCGAGCAGATGGGCACCGCCGGCATCGGCAAGGAGGAGGACTACTCCATCTACACCATCCCCCAGTTCTCCATGATCAACAAGGCATGGCTGGACGATCTGGGCCTGGCGGTCCCCTCCACCCTGGAAGAGCTGCATACCGCGCTGAAGGCCTTCAAGGACAACGACATGAGCCATAAATTCTATGGCAACAGCGCGGGCTCCACCATCCCCATGTCCACCGGCTTCGACCAGTGGTGCTGGGGCCAGAACATCTTCTACGCCGGTTTCGGCTTCACCAACTGGCCCAACGATGTCTGCAACGACCTGGTCCTCCAGGGGGACGGCACCATCAAATTCATGTGCGCGGACGACAAGTACCGCGAGGCGGTGACCTACTTCCACGACTGGTACGCCGAGGGCCTGATGGATGTGGAGATGTTCTCCCAGTCGGACACACAGCTGATGTCCAAGTGCCAGCAGGGCTGGGTGGGCGTGTCCACCTGGTGGTACATTGACGAGCTGATGGGGGACTACGCCAAGGACTATGTCTTCCTGCCGATTCTCTCCGGCCCCGACGGCACCAAGAACGTGACCGTCCGCACCGGCGGCGCCACCAACTCGGGCCAGCTGTCCATTACCTCGGCCTGCCAGAGCCCCATCAACCTTTTGAAGTTCTTCGACCAGTGGTACACCGGCGAGAGCGTCATGCAGCTGCAGTACGGCCCCATCGGCGTCTACTTCACCGATCAGGACGAGAACGGCGTCTGGAATTCCATCACCGACGAGGCTGCCCGGGCCCAGTTCGGCAAGAGCGCCGGCGAGCTGAAGGGCGAGCACGAGGTGGCCGGCCCGAAGCTGATCCTCTCCAAGTACTACGAGGAGAACTTCCATATGGAGGACCGCGCTGTGGAGCGCCTGACCGACCTGTACGACTACTGGCTGCCCCAGGTCGCCGACACCAGCGTCTACCCGGTGGACTGCGTCTTTACCCTGGACGAGCTGGACACCATCGACCGCTACAAGGCCGACTTCGAGAGCATGGTCTCCGAGCAGGAGGGCCTGTGGATTCGGGACGGCGGCCCTACCGATGAGGAGTGGGCTTCCTACAAGCAGATGCTCACCGATACCTGCGGCATGGATCAGCTGCTGAAGGTCTACCAGGACGCCTACGCCCGCTACACCCAGGTATAACCAACAAGACATTCTCTGAATTCTCCATTCTCCTTCCACAAAAGCCCTGTCCTGCCACGCTGCGGGACAGGGCGTATTGGGGAGAAAATCCATTGGACATCAACATCCGGGAGGAAGCTCCATGACCAGCGAAATCTTACAGCGCGCACGCGACTTTGAAGCTCAATATGCAGCCTTTATCCCCGAAGCCGAGCGCCCGGCCTTCCATGTGACCGGTGCGGTGGGCTGGATCAACGACCCCAACGGCTTTTCCTGCTACAAAGGCGAATACCATTTGTTCTATCAGTACCACCCCTACACCACCAACTGGGGCCCCATGCACTGGGGCCATGTCAAGACCAAGGACTTCATCCGGTGGGAGCGTCTGCCGGTGGCCATCGCCCCCGACACCGAGGCGGACCGGGACGGCTGCTTTTCCGGCAGCGCGATAGAGCTGGCCGACGGCCGCCAGATGCTGGTCTACACCGGCGTGTACAAAACCCGGCGGACCGACGGCTGGATGGAAGAGTTCCAGCAGCAGTGTGTGGCCTTCGGAGACGGGGTCAACTACGAAAAATATCCGGGCAACCCGGTGCTGGACGGCAGCGACCTTCCCGCCGGGGGAAGCGTGCTGGATTTCCGGGACCCGAAGGTCTGGCAGGAGCCGGACGGGACATTCCTTATGGTGGCGGGCAACCGCACCCCCGACGGCAGCGGAGCCATCCGCCTGTTCGAGAGCCCGGACGGAACCCATTGGAGCTATGCGGGGACATTGGATTCCAGCCGCAACGAATACGGCCGGATGTGGGAATGCCCGGATTTCTTCCCGCTGGACGGACAGCAGGTGCTGCTGGTCAGCCCCCAGGAGATGACCGCCGTGGGGCTGGAATTCCACGCAGGATTCGGCTCCATCGCACTGCTGGGCAGCTATGACCCGGCCGCCCGCCGCTTTGAGCGGGAGCGGGTGCAGTCCATCGACTACGGCACCGACTTCTACGCCCCGCAGACGCTCCAAAGCTGCGATGGCCGCCGGATCATGATTGCCTGGATGCAGAACTGGGCGACGGCGGGCTGCCAGCCCCAGTCTCCCCGGTGGTTCGGCCAGATGACTCTGCCCCGGGAGCTGTCCATCCGCAATGGACGCCTGATCCAAAATCCGGTCCGGGAGCTGGAGCACTACCGGGGCCGCCGGGTCTGCTATAAGGATCTGCTGGTGACCGGCGAGACCAACCTGAGCGGCGTATCCGGGCGGCTTCTGGACCTGACCGTGACCATCCGCCCGGTGGATGCCCGGTCCTCCTACCAGGCCTTCAAGATCCGCCTGGCCAAGGATGGCCAGCGGGAGACCCTGATTCGCTACAAGGTCAGCAGCAGCACCCTGAGGCTGGACCGGACCCACAGCGGCTTCCCCTATGATATTGTAAATCTTCGGGATTTCCCGGTCCGTCCCCAGAACGGCACGGTCAAGCTGCGGATCATTCTGGACCGTTACAGCCTGGAGGTCTTTGTCAACGACGGCGAACAGGCGGCCAGCATGACCATCTACACCCCCATCTCGGCGCAGAACATCAGCTTTGAGGCGGTGGAAGGGGCGGTCTACATCGACGTGGAGCAGTATACCCTGAACTTCGGGCAGGAGGATGCAGAATGACGGAAAAGAAATGGGATGTGGCGGCCCTGGGCGAGCTGCTGATCGACTTTACCCAAAACGGCCTCAGCGGCCAGGGCAACCCGCTGTTTGAGGCGAACCCCGGCGGCGCGCCCTGCAACGTGCTGGCCATGCTGCGCAAGCTGGACAAACGCTGCGCCTTCCTGGGCAAGGTGGGGCAGGACGGCTTCGGCCGCCAGCTGGCACAGGTGGTGGAGGAATGCGGCATCGACACCCGCGGCCTGCGGTTCGATCCGGAGGTACATACCACCCTGGCCATTGTTCAGACCCTGCCGGGGGGCGACCGGGATTTCAGCTTCTACCGCAAGCCCGGCGCCGATCTCAACCTCTCGGCCGGAGAGCTGGACGAGGAACTGCTGAAAAATTGCAGGATCTTCCATTTCGGCACCCTTTCCCTCACCGGCGAGCCCTGCCGCAGCGCCACCCAAAAGGCGGTGGAACTGGCAAAGCAGGCCGGGGCGGTCATCTCCTTTGACCCGAACCTCCGGGAGCCCCTCTGGGACAGCCTGGAGGAGGCCCGCGCCCAGATCGCCTGGGGTCTTGGCCAGTGCGACGTTTTGAAAATTGCGGACAATGAGCTTCTGTTCATGACCGGCGAGGCGGATTTTGAAAAGGGCGCGGCCATTTTGCAGCGCCAGTATCCCAACATCCGGCTGCTGAACGTGACGGCCGGCGCTGCGGGCAGCCATTCCTTTTACGGCAATCTGCAACGGTTCGAGCCCGGCTGCACCCTGGGCGGGGTCATCGAGACCACCGGCGCGGGGGACACCTTCTGCGCCTGCGTGCTGAATTTTGTGCTGGAAAAGGGCCTCGAAGCCCTGACCGAAGAGAACCTGGGCCGGATGCTCCGGTTCGCCAACACGGCGGCCTATCTGGTCACCACCAAAAAGGGCGCCATCCGCTCGATGCCCAGCCGCGAAGCGGTGGTAGAGACCATGGAGCGCGCCGCCAGAGGATAAAAGCGCAGCAGATAAAGCCCAAAGCAAAAGCTGCAAAAACACCAAAAGAAAAATGAGACAGGCTTCCCGGAAAGGGGCTGCCTGTCTCATTTTTTATGCTCTTATACTGTGGGGAAGGGCAAGCTCCCCGCCTCAGTCCGTCCCAAGATCAGCGCCGTTAGAAGCAATGACCTTCTTGTACCAGAAAAAGCTGTCCTTTTTAATCCGGTCAAAACTGCCCTGGCCCTTGTCGTCCAGATCCACATAGATGAATCCGTAGCGCTTTTTCATCTCGCCGGTGGAGAGAGAAACAAGATCAATGCAGCCCCAGGGCGTATAGCCGATCACCTTAACCCCGTCTTCAATGGCTTCCCGAATCTGCTGGATGTGGTCCCGCAGATAGTCGATCCGATAGGGGTCGTGGACATGGCCGTCCTCTTCCAGACGGTCCGCTGCGCCCAGGCCATTCTCCACGATCAGGATGGGCAGCTGATAGCGTCCGTACAGCTCATTGAGCAGATACCGCAGCCCTTTGGGGTCGATCTGCCAGCCCCAGTCGGAAGAAGGAATATAAGGGTTTTTGATGCCGATCACCGCGTTGCCGCTGGCCTTTTCAAGATTTTTCTCCCCGGCGGAGCAGGTGGACATGTAGTAGGAGAAGGTATAGAAATCCACCGTTCCTGCCTTCAGGATCTCCTCATCGCCAGGCTGGATGCGGATGCTTGCCCCGAGCTGGTCCAGCATCCGCCGAGTAAAGTAGGGATAGGCGCCCCGAATCTGCACGTCGCCGCAGAAATAGTTCATCCGCATTTCGGCTTGGGCCTTGAGCACGTCTTCCGGGTCTGGGGTGTAGGGGTAGAAGGCGCCGCCCGCCACCATGCAGCCCACCTTGTATTCCGGGTCGATCCGGCGGGCCAGCTGTACCGCCTGGGCGGAGGCCAGGAACTGGTGGTGCAGCGCCTGGAACCGGCGGGACCAGTCTTTCGGTGTAGAGGGTGCGCCAAAGCCCTTGTTCACTCCGTCGGGAGTGCGCAGCCCGAGGGAGAGGATGTCTCCAATCCCCATCTGGGCCGCGTTGATCTCGTTGAAGGTGAGCCAGTATTTCACCAGCCCCCGGTACTCGGTGAAAACAGTCTCGCAGTACCGCAGAAAGAAGCCGATGGTGCGCCGATCATACCAGCCGTCGTAGGCGTCCGACAGATGGTAGGGCACCTCGTAGTGGTGGAGGGTGACCAGCGGTTCAATGCCGTATTTTTTCAGCTCCCGGAAAACATCCCGGTAGAACTCGATGCCCTCCCGGCTGGGCTGGGCGTCGTCGCCGTTGGGATAGATGCGGGTCCAGTTGATGGACATTCGGAACATCTTGAATCCCATCTCCGCAAACAGGGCGATGTCCTGCTTGTAGTGATGGTAGAAGTCGATGGCGTTGTGGCTGGGGTAGTAGCGGTCGGGGTCCAGAATGTTGGTGTACAGCCGGGGAGCGGTGCGGGAACCGTCGGTCATGTGATCGCAGACGCTCTCGCCCTTGCCGCCCTCCCGCCAGCCGCCCTCGCACTGGTTGGCCGCCACTGCGCCGCCCCAATAGAAGGTTTCGGGAAAAGCCGGATTCATCATGGTGTGCCTCCTGTTTGTTTCGGATGGATCAGTCCTCGCCGTAGCCGCCCACAGCATAGGCGGTGACGGCCGCCAGGGCCAGCGAGATCACGCAGCCGATGACATAGTGGACCGTGTTGGCGGTGCCGCCTGCCACAAAGCCCAAAAAGCTCAGGAAGTTGGTGGCTCCCAGCATGTAGCACTTGACGTGGAAGAGGCCCACATACAGGCCGCCCGCAAAGCCGCCCACCAGCAGCGAGAGCAGGGGCTTTTTGTACTTGATGCCGATGCCGTAGAGGGAAGGCTCGGTGATGCCGCCCAGGATGCCCGAGATGAAGTAGCCGAAGGACAGGGAACGACCCTCCTTGCTCTTCATGCGGAAGAAGGCGCCCAGGGCCATGCCCCAGGCCGCGCAGTTGGCGCAGCAGCCCGCGACGATGACAAAGTCCTCATATCCCAGGGTGAAGAAGGTGGTCAGGGAGGCCATCATCAAAACGCCGTGCATTCCGGTCATGACGATGAAGGCGTACAGCGCGCCCACCACGGCAGTGGCCAGGAAGCCGCCGGTCTGCTGGAAGGCCAGCAGCAGGTTGCCCAGCAGAGCGCCCAGGTAGCCGCCCAGAGGCGCGCACAGGCAGAACATCACCGGCACCATGACGAACATGGTCAGGAACGGGGTGAAGATGGTGGACAGCATGGTGGGCATGTATTTTTTAAAGAAGCGCTCCACATAGCTCATGAGCCACACGCCCAGGATGACCGGCAGGATGCTCTGGGAGTAATCGGCCACCGGCGCGGGGAACAGACCGTAGATGGACAGCGTTTCCTTGGTGCCGATCAGGCCCACGAAATCCGGCACCAGAAGCATTGCGCCCAGCATGATGCCCAGCATCTCGTTGCAGCCCAGCCGCTTGGCGCAGGCCTTGCCCAGGTAGATGGGCAGGAAGTAGTAAAAGACATCGTACATGAAGTCCAGCAGGATATAGGTATCGCTCTCAGCAGTAACCAGCTTGAGCATATCCGGCCCGATGACCACCAGTACGGTTTTGAACATGGCGGCGGCGATCATCACCGGGATCAGCTGGCTCATGGAACCGGACAGATAGTCCAGGATGGCGCTGCCCGCACTTTTCAGGGTCAGCTTCTTTTTGGGAGCGTTTGCGCCCTCTGCATCTGCCTTGCCGGAAAGACCGGTCATAGCGCAGACCTCCTCATAGACCTTGGGCACGTTCTGCCCAATGATGACCTGATATTGTCCGCCCGAGCGCACCACCCCCAGCACGCCGGGAAGGCCCTTGACCGCCTCGTCTTCCGGAACGCTCTCATCCTTCAGGACCAGCCGCAGCCGGGTCATGCAGTGGGTGACGCTGGATACATTGTTTTTGCCGCCGACGGCCTTGAGCACGTCCTGGGCAATCTGCTTGTTGTCTGCCATTTTATGTTCCTCCTGTGGGTTGCCGTTGTGCAGGCACAGATGGAGCCGTCCGCGTTCCAGATCGGCCGCATCGATCCCTTCCAGTGCCTGCAAAGCCTGCAGGTCTGCCACGCCGGAATCCTTGAGCATCAGATACAGGCTGGTTCCGCGCCAAGTCTCCCGGCTGACGTTTTCCTTTCCGCCGCACAGGCGCAGGATTTCCTGGTAAAGTGCTTCATTTTCCATAGTGGTGACCTCCTCAATTTCATCTATCTCCATCGGCGGTGTGCACCCCGCCGAACAGAGGCATAAAAAAATCCAAAGCAGGAACAGAGCAGCCCAAAAGCTGCCCATTTCCCTGCTTTGGATGTCGCGTCCGCTCAGGCGGACTATCGCTCCTCGCAGCGTATCCTATTTATTGATTGCGTTCCTGCACCCGGTTGATGTGGAGCATCAGGTACAAAACTTCCTCATCGTTGCAGCTCCAGCCCCAGGTGGCCCGGAAGTAGTTTGCAATTTCCCGGGCGCACAGGTAGATGGAGGGATATTCCTTGGAAAGGGTGCGGAGCATGTCCGCGCCCCGTTCCTCAGTTTGGGTGCCGGAGGCCAAGCGGTTGATGAGATACCTCAGATGCATCACGAACCGGGAATAATGGTAGCTCTCCCGATCCAGCTGGATGCGCAGATTTTTTTCCACGATCCGTTCCACCTCGCTGAGGATCTTCATAGTCATCAGTACGCTGTGAAGATCTCCGCTCTCGGCCTCCGCGTTGATCAGATGCATGGCCACGTTGACCGCTTCCCCTTCGGGCAGGATCAGGCCGGTCTGTTCTTTGAGGATTTCCAGCGCCTGATCTGCCAGGGCAGATTCCTTTGGGTAGAGATGCCGGATGTCGTAGGCAATGGGGTTGGTCAGGTCGATGCCGGATTTCAGCCGCTCCACCGCGAAGTTCAGATGATCGGCCAGGGTGAAGGGAAGGTTGGGATTGAGCCGGCAGTTCAGCTCAATTTCCGCCAGATCCGCAATGTCCGCGCTGGCCAGCACGATGGGCTGCGGCAGCTCGGCGATCATGCCCAGGTATTTGGGGTCGATGTCGTAAAAAGTCCGCTCGATCCTGGAGATGTCGGTCAGCTCATAGGGCACCGGCGGAAAGCCGACTCCCTTGCCCAGAACCACGATCTCCCGCCCGGCGGAATCCAGCGCCAGAGCAGCGCTGGTGTTGATTTTCTTGATGATGCGCACAGCCTGCTCCTCCTCGGCAAAAAATAACCCCGGAAACGCGCATACCTCACCCCTTGGGGGTGATCACAAGTAGCGCCTCCGGGGAGTATCGTCCTGTATCACTGAAAGTCAGTATAGCACAACCTAGAACACAACGTCAAGAGATTTTTGCCGTAAAACTGAACAAAACAGCCGTTTTGAAGGCCCCCATGACCTGCGGTATGCCTCAAAACGGCTGCTGCTGCACTGCATGGCTGCTGCGAGGGCGGCAGCCTGCTTTGTTTCAATTCCAATAAGCTTTTTCATGGGATCTGCGCCCCGGCAGGGCAATCAATCGAAGACCCACACCCCTTCGCCGTCACAGACCGGACATTCGCCGGTTTCGCCGCACACGTCGCACTCAAAGGCGTTTCTCCTGCCGTAATAAATGTCGTCTGCCCATCCGTCGCCGCCGCAGGCGTCACAGATCCCCGAGCCGCCGCAGGCGTCGCAGCGGGTGGTCGTCGTGCCGGTATCCGGCGCGGTTTCGCCGGGCTTTACTGTGATGCCGTAGCTCTTGTTCTGGAAACTGCTGGAACCAGAGCTGCTGGAGCCGGAACTTTTGGAGCTATTGGAGGTGCTGTCCAGTTCCACGCTGCTGGACAGATACAGGTTCCACTCGCCGGTATCCTTTGTAAAAAATCCCAGCAGATACTCGTCGTATACAATGGCGTACTCGCTGTATGTGCTTTTGCCGTAGAGATAGTCCAGGTCCAGGTCTTCGTCCTGCACCAATGTTTTATAGGTGATAAACTTTGTGTTGTCGGTCAGATTTTTGGAGTCGGAGAACCGGTAGGTATACTGGGTGAACACGCAGATTTCCCCGTTGAGCTCCAGTTCCACATCCTCGGTCTGGCTGACCGTGGTGTCATCGGGCAGGACCCGCGCCGGGTCCGGAAGGGAAAACGACGCCTTTTTCTTCTGGGCAGAATTTTCCCGGCTGGAAACGGGGGCGACCCGCGCTTCGGTCTGCTTCTGAGCCGCCTGAGCCGAGCCGGCATAGCCGCTCAGACAAGCCAGGATCAGAGCCGCTGCCATGATCCTGCGAACTGTACTTTTCGTCTTTTTCATGATCCTTCCTCCTTGATTCCGGCGGCAGGCTTCAGAGGGTCTAAAACCTGCTGGTCGACAAAGCCATTGTATCATCCCGGCGCGTTCAAAAACGAAACTTTATTCCACCGGCCGGACAAACGTACAGCGGATACAGCCGGGAGCGATGCCTGGAACATTCCGCTCTGTTCCAAAAGCAACTCCACCGAAAAAATCGGATAAAATGCGCCGTCGAAGCATCCGGCTTATTGCCGCCGATCCAAGAATGCCGCCTGTTTTGGCTCTCTTTACGCCTGCAAAAATATGCAGAAGATCTTTATTTGTATTATATCTGAAATCATGGAAACAAGCCATCCCTTTTTTCAGCGAATGGATGACGCTTTCTCATCTTTCCTCTGGGTCAAACCTGTCAGACCGGTCATCCCGGCGCGGCACCAAAAAGGAAGCCGCTGCCTCTTTGCGAAGCAGCGGTTTATCCATCACAGATTGCGGGCGGATGGGGTCGGGGCATTCTCCTCACTTCCAAAAATTCCGAACTGCTTGTTTGCTTATAGAGAAGGCGGAGATTGATTGCGCTTTGAATAAAGCACAAAATCTTTTCTCTCAAAAAGAACTTTGCCTCTTTAGCAAACACAAGAAAGAAGGGGAATGCCTTCCCATACCAAAAAAACTATTCACTCTTCACCCTTCGTTCTTCACTTCCAAAAATCCCGAATGCGGAGGTTAGTGAAAAGTGAAAAATCCCGAACGCTTACGCATTCGAGATTTTTGGTGGGCGCGGGTGGATTGCGCGAGCCGCGCTGCTGAAAATGCGCCGCAGGCGCGTTTTCTCCCCGTCTTCGGCGACGGGGCCGCAGCTGTTCGAATCCACCCGCCCAGGCTCTTTATGGCGTTTTGCGAAAAAGAAAACCGCTGCCTCTTTACGAAGCAGCGGTTTTGGTGGGCGCGGGTGGATTGCGCGAGCCGCGCTGCTAAAAACGAGCCGCAGGCGCGTTTTTGCCCCGTCTTTGGCGACGGGGCCGCAGCTGTTCGAATCCACCCGCCCAGGCTCTTTATGGCGTTTTGCAAAAAAGAAAACCGCTGCCTCTTTACAAAGCAGCGGTTTTGGTGGGCGCGGGTGGATTCGAACCACCGAAGCTGAAAGCAGCAGATTTACAGTCTGTCCCCATTGGCCACTCGGGAACACGCCCTCATATTCTATTTTCACCTGACCCAGGCGACTTAGATAGAATACCACAGCGCATTTGAATTGTCAAGAGGACCGGGCAAAAAACTGCGAAAAAACAAAAGACACGGGGCCGAAGCCCCGTGTCGGGTGATGCGAAAAGGTTTTGCTTATGCTGCGGCGTCTGCCTCAGCTGCATAAGCGGCGGCGTTGTTGCCCGCGATGCGGCCAAAGACCACGAAGTCGCAGACTGCATTGCCGCCAATGCGGTTGCCGCCGTGGACGCCGCCGGTGGTCTCACCTGCTGCGTACAGGCCCGCAATGGGCTGCCCCTCGGTGCTGATGACCTGGGCCTCGGTATTGATCTTCAAACCGCCCATGGTGTGATGGATGCCCGGGGCGATCTTGATGGCGTAGTAGGGCGCGGTGGACAGATCCTCGTCCATGCCGTTGTTGCGGCCGAACTCCTCGTCCACACCGGCGGCCACGCTGGCGTTCCACTTCTCCATGGTTTCCACGAAGTTGGTGACCGCGTCGCCGGTCAGGCCCATAGCCTCGGCCAGGCCCTCATAGGTATCGGCCTGGACGGTCAGACCGTTCTGGATGTACTTCTGGCAGGATGCCAGGTCGTCCACGATCCGCTGGTCAAAGATGATGTAGGCATAGCTGCCCTCCTGCTCCAGCTCGGCGGCGGAGACCGCGTCGCGGGTGGCCAGGTCGTTGCAGAACCGCTTGCCGGAGCTGTTGACCAGAATGCCGCCCATGCTGCGCACGCTCTCGGAGACCAGCAGGCCGGTCTCCTGGTAGACGGTGGGGTGCAGCTGGATCTGCTCCATGTCCACGGTATCGGCGCCCACGGCCACGCCCATGGTGATGCCGTCGCCGGTAGCGCCTGCGTGGTTGGTGGTGACTGCGCCTGCCAGGGACTCATTGTACTGGGTCATCATGTCGTAGTTGGCGCCGAAGCCGCCGGTAGCCAGGATGACCGCCCCGGCGTTGATGGTGTACTCGGTGTCGGCGCTCTGGGCCAGGATGCCCACAGCGGTATCGCCATCCATGAGGATTTCGGTGGCCTCGGTCTCCAGCAGAACCTGGACTCCCAGCTTCTCCACCTGCTCGCTGAGCTTTGCCACCAGGTAAGAGCCGACGGCGCTGCCGTCCTCCGGCTCATGCAGGTACTTATGGGTGGTGCCGCCGGTGGCCTCCACCTTGGGCAGCGGAGCGCCGATGCTGGTCAGCCAGTCCACCGCCTCTGCGCTGTTCTCCGCCATGGTGGTGACCAACTCCAGGTCGTTGATCTGGTGGCCGCCGTTCATGGTGTCCTCGATGAACTCTTCCACACCGCTGTCGGTGATGCCCAGGGCTTCCTGATAGGCAGTATCCGCTGCGTTCATGCCGCCGGTGGCCTTCAGGCTGTTGCCGCCCACAATGGGCATCTTCTCCACCACGATGACCTTTGCGCCCTTCTCAGCGGCCTGTGCGGCGGCGGTCAGGCCCGCGCCGCCTGCGCCCACGATGACCACATCGCAGTCCAGGGTCTCGGCGGTGCGCTCGCCGGTCTCACCGGCAGCGGGAGCCACCTCAAAGGGAGCCGGGTCGATGCCCATGGTCTCCAGAGCGGCCCGCACGGCGTTCTTGATGGCGTCGCTGGTGACGGTACAGCCCGCAATGCTGTCCACCTTCAGGCTCTGCGCCTCCAGGATCATGCCGGGCAGCTTTTCCACCGCCACAGAGCCGATGCCCTCGGTCTCATTCTGCTCCACCACAACGATATCGTACAGGGTGGTCTCGTCGGCGGTGACCTCCACCACCACATCCCCTTCAATGCCCTTGGCACTGCCGGTGGCCACCTGCTGGGTGGCGCCGGAGGCCGAAGCGGCCGGGGATGCTGCGGTGCTGGATGCACTCTGACAGCCGGTCAGCAGCATGGCCGCGGCGCACACACCGCACAGTGCGCGCACCAGTTCTTTCTTCCAACTCACAATCTTTTCCTCCTTCGATGCATTGGAACAAGCAACGTGATCTTTGCCACGTTTTTCACAAGGAAGTTTAGCAAATTCTGCACAATAAATGAAATTCATTTTCTTTATGCCTGCCATAGCTTCCCGGCATGGTTTGTGGTACACTGACTTCATAAGGAGGGCATCGGCATGGAACTGCACGAACTGGAATATTTTGTGGAGATCGCCCGCCAGGGCAACATCACCCACGCAGCCCAAAAACTCTATGTCAGCCAGCCCACCCTGACAAAGTATTTGCAGCGGCTGGAATCAGAACTGGGGCTGCCTATGTTCCAGCGGGCCGGACGAAAGCTGATTCCAACCTACGCGGGCCAGCGGTATCTGACCCGAGCGGAGCAGCTTTTGAACATCCAGCGGGAACTGGAAGCCGAGATGGCGGACATCCGCCGGGAGGATGCGGGCGAGCTGCGGGTGGGCATGCCGCCGGTGCGGTGCAGCTTTTCCATTCCCGTGGTGCTGCCGGAGTTCCGCCGCATTCATCCGGGCATCCGTTTTTTCATCCTGGAAAAGGACAGCGAATCCCTGGACGCCGCCCTCTGTTCGGGGCAGGTGGATCTGAACTTCTACAACTTTTCCATTCCCGACCCGCGGCTGGAATACCGGGTGCTGGCCTATGATGCGCTCTATGCGGTGCTTCCCAAAGGCCATCCCGCCGGCCAGCAGGCCCGGCCCTGCCCCGGCGGCATGGAGATTCCCCTCTCCGCCCTGGCCGAGGAGACTCTGCTGCTTCAAAAGCGGACCCAGCGCCAGGGCCAATACATCTATGAACTGCTGCGCCGCCAGCGCATCACCCCCCGCCAGATCCTCGAGACCAGCAACATCCGCGCCGCCTTCGCGCTGGCGGTCAACGGATACGGGGCAGCCTTCATCAGCGGCGGACTGCTGCGCCATTTCGACCAGTCCATCGCCTTTGACCGGTATCTCCTGGCCGACAGCCCCCCGCTGGACTTCGTCGCCGCCTGGCGCAAAGGCAGCTATCTGCCCGGCTATGCCCAGGATTTTATCCGGCTGATGCAGGAGGTTTAAGCCATCCGTCTGGGGCAAGTTTCACAAATTTTGATCGTTTCTTTTGTAATTTCAATTCATACTTTACATTTTATAAACAGTTTGCTATACTGGAGTGGAACCGACCGCAATTTAGTGCGGCCAATGAGAGAAAGAGAGCAATAGAACAGGAGGCAACAAAATGAGAACAAAACGCGCGTCATCTCTGTTGGCGCTGATTCTGGCCCTTGCGGTCAGTTTCACCGCCCTGTTTCCGGCTGCCACAGCCTTTGCAGCTTCGGACCAGCCTCTTGAAGAGGAAAACTGTTTGACCGAGGTATACGACTTTTTCGCCCAGCTTCTCGGCAAAAAGCCCGCGGAATCGGACAAGCCCCGCACCGTCATCACCACCGACGGCGAGGTGGACGACATGAACTCGGTCATCCGGGCGCTGCTGTATTCCAATGAGATGGACATTGCCGGCATCGTCCTGACCAGCTCGATGTACCACTACGCCGGCGATCCGGAAAAGGGCATCGAGCCCTACCGCTGGACCGGCACCCAGTGGATCTACGACTTCCTGGACGATTACGCGGCGGTATACGACAATCTGAAGGCCAACGACCCGGATTATCCCACCCCTGAACATCTGCGCAGCGTCACCGCCATCGGCAACATCTCTAACAAGGGCGAGATGGAACAGGAGACCGACGGCTCCCGGTTCCTGGAGCAGCTATTCCTGGACGACGACCCCCGGACCCTGTATGTTCAGACCTGGGGCGGCACCAACACCACCGCCCGTGCGCTGAAATCCATCGAAGAAAAGTATAAGGGCACCGACCAGTGGGAGGCCATCCAGCAGAAGATCTACGACAAGCTGGTGCTCTATATCATTCTGGATCAGGATGAAAGCTATGCCGATTACATCCAGGTCAGCTGGCCGGAATTGAAGGTCATCAACGACCGCAGCAACTTCTGGCACTTCGCCTATGCATGGCAGCTGCACAGCGACGAGCTGAACGACACCCTCAAGGCCGACTGGTGCTATGAGAATCTGGTGAACAACAAGGGGCCCCTGATGGATAATTACGCTCTGATGGGCGACGGCAAGATCATCGAGGGCGAGCTGTATGAGGAGCTGCGGGGCACCCAGGACTATCTGGCCAACAATCCCTCCTATCAGCAGTACGATTTCATCTCGGAAGGCGATTCTCCCTCCTTCCTCTACCTGATCGACACCGGCCTGCGCAGCCTGGAAGATCCCTCCTACGGCGGCTGGGGCGGCCGGTTCGGTTTGCAGAGCGGCAGCCTGTACCTGAACACCGTGCTGGACTACAACCCCTACTCCGGCCAGTATGAGGCCCAGTACACCCTGAGCCGCTGGTTCACCGATATCCAGAACGATTTCGCCGCCCGTGTGGACTGGTGCACCCTCTCGCCGGAGGAAGCCAATCACGCCCCCTCGGTGCGGGTCAAGCAGGGCGTGGACCTGACCGCCAAGCCCGGCCAGACCGTCACCCTCACCGCTGTGGGTTCCGACCCGGACGGCGACGCACTGAGCTATCATTGGTGGCGGTACTTTGAGGCAGACACTTATCAGGACAGCCAGCCTCAGACCGAAGCCCAGGTCAGCGATCTGGGCGGTATGCAGATCGACATCACCCGGACGCCCGGCGAGACCGAGGCGCTGGATACCATCGAGATCCGCAACGCCGACTCCAACGAGATGTCCTTTGTGGTGCCGGCCGATGCCAAGCCCGGCGACACCATCCACATGGTGGTAGAGGTGCAGGACAACGGCGCCCACACCCTCAAGCACTATCAGCGGGTCATTATCACCGTGAAGTAATCCGCATCTTCCCCAAGGGGGCCGCAGCCTGAGCTGCGGCCCCTTTTTGCATCAAAAAGTACCCCGCCCAAGGATGTATCCTCCTTAGGCGGGGCATTTTCAATGGCTCTATTCAGGAAAAGCGGCCGGTCAGACCTTTTCGATGGTGATGCTCCACTCGCTGGTCATGGCCTCTTCGGGTTCCAGCACCTCGTGCTTGCCCTCCTCGTTGACACTGTTGGCCCAGCCGTTCCAGGGCTCCATGCAGACAAAGCTCTCGGCATCCTGCTGCCAAAGCACGCCGTTGGTAAAGGTGCCGTCAGCGTCCACCGTGACCTTGTGGCCGTTGCCGCGGTCGGTGAAGGACATGGGGAACTCCACTCCGGTCAGCAGACGGATGCTGTTGTCCGCCCCTTCCTTGCGGGTGAGGGTGATCTTCTCGGGCGCGGCGGGCTGGGGGCCCTTGGCGTCCTCCGAGCAGGTGGCGCAGCGCACGTCAAACTCCCCATTCTCCAGCTTGGAGGTCACAAAGTAGGGGTGATAGCCAAAGCTGAAGGGCATGGGCTTGTCCCCCTCATTGATGACGGTCAGCCGGATGTTGGCGGTATTGCCCTCCAGGCTGTAGGTCACCAGCAGGGTGAAATCGAAGGGATAGAGGAACTTGGTCAGAGGGCTTGCCTCCAGCGCCAGGGTGACCCCGTCCGGGCCGATGCTCTCCACCTCCCAGGCGCAGAGATCCGCCAGACCGTGGATCTCCATGGGATAGGCTTTGCCCTCAAAGACGTGCACCCCGCCGTCCGGGTTGCCGCAGTTGGGGAACAGGATGGGCACGCCCAGGCGGGGCCGGTTGCACTCGCTGAAGTTGGGACGGCGTACCCAAATGTACTCCTCCCCCTTCAGGGTAAAGCCGGTGATCATGCCGCCCCGCTCGGGGGTGATGGTCAGGGTCGTACCGGCGGCAGGGTCGGTGATGAGGTACTGCTCATAGCACGCGCCCCCCTCGGTGATGTACTGGGTCGAGATCTGGTTCATATTGGTATCCTCCTTTTTGGCTTTGGCGGACTGTCTGCACCGACCGGCTGCCTTGCGCGGCCCAAGCCGCGTTTGGACAGCGTGTCGTCTGTTGTTTCTATTGTATGATGTTGTATACAATCAAGTCAAGAGCTTCTCCTCTATTTTTGTGCAAAATCATTGCTCTTCTGAAATTTCCAGCGAATTTCACAATCAATTCCTCTAAATTTTGTCACCTTTTTATTTGTATACAAACCCTCTTTTCCTGTATACTAGAGGTAACAATCGCCTGCTTTCCCGCGGGCGAAACGTCGCGCACTCACAAAGAATCTGCGAGAAAAGGAGTATTACCCCATGAAAGCATTTATGGATCGGGATTTCATGCTGCAATCCCCCACCGCCCAGCATCTGTACCATACATACGCCGAGGGCATGCCCATCTGCGACTATCACTGCCATATCTCTCCCCGGGAGATCTACGAGAATCGCCGCTTTGAGAACATCGCCCAGGTCATGCTGGGCGGCCGCACTCCGGAAGGCGGTCTGGCCGGCGACCACTACAAATGGCGCGTGATGCGCTCCAACGGCGTGCCCGAGGAGTACATCACCGGCAATAAGCCCGACCGCGAGCGGTTCCAGAAGTTCGCCGAGGCGCTGCCCATGGCCATCGGCAACCCCATGTACCACTGGACCAACCTGGAGCTGCACGCCTTCTTCGGCTATGAGGGCGTCCTCAACGGCGACACCGCCGAAGAGGTCTGGAACCTGTGCAACGAGAAGCTGCGCAACGATCCCAAGCTGACCGTCCGCGGCATGATCGAGCAGTCCAACGTGGCCTTCATCGGCACCACCGACGACCCCATCGACAGCCTGGAGTGGCATGAGAAGATCAAGAACGATCCCACCATCAAGTTTACGGTGGCTCCTTCCTTCCGCCCGGACAAGGCCGTCAACATCACAAAGCCCGGCTTTGTGGAGTACATGGCTCAGCTGGCCAAGAGCGTGGGCAAGGACAAGCTCAGCTGCATCCACTGCGTGCTGGATGCGCTGGACGAGCGCCTGGAGTTCTTTGTCAAGATGGGCTGCCGCGCTTCCGACCACGGCCTGGATTATGTGCCCTACCGTGAGGCCACACTGGAGGAGGTCAACGCCATCTACCAGAAGGCCATGGCCGGTGAGAAGGTCACCACCGAAGAGGCCGAGAAGTACCAGACCGCAATTCTGGTCCACCTGGGCAAGATGTACCACAAGCTGAATGTGGTCATGCAGATCCACTACAACTGCCTGCGCGGCGTCAACCGCAAGATGAACGCTCTGCTGGGGCCGGATACCGGTTTTGATATGATCAATACCGCTGCCTGCGGCGGCGCCATTGCCAGCCTGCTGAGCGCCCTGAACGACACCGACGAGTGCCCCAAGACCATCATTTACAGCCTGAATCCCGCAGACAACGAGCAGATCGGCACCCTGCTGGGCTGCTTCCAGAACGACGAGGTCCCGGGCAAGATCCAGCACGGTTCCGGCTGGTGGTTCAACGATCAGAAGATCGGCATGGAGAACCAGATGAAGAGCCTGGCCAACCTGGGCCTGCTGGGCAACTTTGTGGGCATGCTCACCGACAGCCGCAGCTTCCTGAGCTATACCCGTCACGACTACTTCCGCCGCATCATGTGCAACCTCATCGGCCAGTGGGTGGAAGACGGCGAGTATCCCAACGACGAGAAGGCCCTGGAGACCATCGTCCGCGGCATCTGCTTCAACAACGCCAAGCGCTACTTCAGCCTGTAAGTTCCTTTCGGCTTTTTCGAGAAAAAGCCTGGCAAAAAGCTTTTGAACAAAGCATCTTTGCGCTAAGATAAAGCAAGAGCCTGACCTTGAGCATGCTGCTGAAAGGTCAGGCTCTTCTTTTAGGCAAAAAGCCGATTTGAGACAAAAGAAAAGCTCCCAAAGCGGATGCTTTGAGAGCTTGGAGAAGCCGGCGACTACCTATTTTCACGCGCCGTTTCCAGCGAACTATCTTCGGCACAAGTGAGCTTAACTTCTGTGTTCGGAATGGGAACAGGTGGGACCTCACCGTCATCGACACCGGCCGTCTGGAGTTATTTTAGCACAAAGTGCTCAATTTGTCCAGACGTCTCTTAAATTGTAGAAGGACGTGCCTTCAAAACTGAATAATAAGCTGCTT
>CALXGY010000069.1 GCA_944387955.1 uncultured Faecalibacterium sp.
CCAGATGACCGGCAAAGGGGCCTTTTACTACCACTACTACGAGAACTTTTATACCCTGGCCTACATCGACAAGATGTGGGGCATCCTGCGCAAAGAGGCCTTCCCCCGGGAGATCCGGCTGTGAGGAAAATTCCTGAAAAAGCAGAAAATCCGCACTTTCCAAAGCCTATTGCAGGCCGCGGAAGGTGCGGATCTTTTCTGTGCTGAAATTTTAAAGCAAGCTTAAAAAAGCGGGCATTTCAAAACGAGCCGGGGGAGAAAACGAAGGGAATGCAGCTTCATCCCATTGTGAATTCCCGGAAGGTGTCCAGCAGCTCTTTGTTGGTGGTATACTCCCAGGTTTCGCCGCTTTCGCAGGTTACGGTGACCGGCTGTTCGGTTGCACCGCTCCACTGGAACTCCGTCTCTCCGCTGGCCGGCATTAGAACCAGGTGTTTGGAGATGGGGTTATAAAGTTCACAATAGCTCCAGCCGAGCCCATGATCGGTCAGCATTTGGAGAACTGTTTTATGGTAAGCGGTCACGATCTGATTGTCCCAGTCAATGTTGCAGCCAAACATCCCGAACTCATTGACCATAAATCCAACCCCGTATTTTTGGGCAATGTCCTGGTAGGGTTTCACATCGGCCAGATAGATCTCCTCGCTGCCGATCATCCGGTTTTCGCTGTTGGTGTAGCTCCCGTCCTCGCGGATGACGAGGGGCAGCGGGTCGCTGTAGTCCGGGTAATCCGAGGTGTCATGGGGAACCATCACCACCTGTCCCATCTTTCCATTGAGGATCAGGGTATCCATCTGAACGTATCCAGAGACCCGAATTTCGATTTCTTCTGTGTCTTCGGGAAGGGTCGTGGTGTAGAGCCTGTCGTAGAAATATTGAACGCCCTTTTCCCCAACGATGCTGTCCGAAAGCCGGAAGCGTTCCACCTCGCGCCCGTCTGCGCGGATCACGATCTGGTTGCCTTCCACCCCTTCATTGACATGAATGGACAGCTCCGCCCCCGAGAGGCTGCCGCGGATGATTAAGGGCGCAGCTCCTTCCTGCACATTGCCCATGGGGAACCAGGGCTGGGGCCATGCGGGGTATGCATAGGGGTTGTGCTCCACATATTCATACCCTGTGGTAGCGATGTATTGCGGATAATACGGATGGCACCCCACCGCAAGGCCCAGCGATGCGGTCGCCTGGACCCAGTTCGGGTCGGGATTTCCCTGGAATGAATAGAGGAGAACCCTCGAGCTGTCGGCTGCATGGATCGATGCGACCATATCCTTCAGTTTGCTCTTTGCATAGGAGAGCCCCTCAGGGTCTGGTTCGATCTCGTTGCACAGGTCAAAGGTCAGGTACTTGCTGGGGATCCCCGCATAGCGGCGGGCCAGCATGGTCCAGTAATCCTTTGTGATGGCCCATTGCGGGTCGTTTGCGGCAATAGAGCCATCCGCTTTGCTGTTTCCCCCTTCGTCCTGGAAAAAGCACATGGAAAGCTGGATGTGCACCCCGTATTTCATCCCCCACGCGATGAGCTGATCCAGGTCGCGCAGTTCGTTTTCGTTGACCAGACGGCCGTCCGAGGGATAATCCGGGAATCGCAGGGTGGAAAAATCGAAAAAGACGCGGGCAAAATTAAACCCGTTGTCGGCGAGGAACTTGATATCCGTCTCACGGAAATCGGTACAATCTGTCCCCGTTCCGGTATTTTTGCTGTTGCTCAGGCCCGCCCCCTTCCATTCGGAGGGGAGTTTTGCCTGGGTCACATCGGGCAGATCGGTGGGGGTGTTCAGCAGCGCATCGGGGATGATCGTTTTGTCATAGCTCCCGACCTCCAGCACCGACAAGTATTGCCCTTCCGGTTCAAAAACAGCCGGGTCGATTTCGCCCAGACGCAGCACCGAGCAGATCGCCTCCTCCCGGGTGAGCGGGTCGTGGAGATGCGCAGAGTTTGCCTCATAGTCATATGGGTAGACCGCCAGGCCGCTGACCCGCGAGATCATAATCGCGCAGGTGTAAACGCCGCCCCACATGTAATTGGACTGGCACCAGGGGAACCCCATCTCCTCCCAGGTGGGGAAATACGGGTAGTTCCAGGAAGGACGCTCCGCCTCCAGGCTCATCTGCTCCATAATTCTGTCGATGTCCGTATGAAAAAACGGGCCGGGTTCGTTTTTGCCCATCAGAACCATGGCGTATGACGCAGCAAGAATTCCGTCTTCCCGCACCATAGTTTCATCCGATTGGGCAGCGAGGGCGATGATCTCCTGCCATTCGCCCAGGCGGCTCTCATCCCAAATGCGGATGAGGTTGGTCAGCATTTCGCTGTACTGTCTGAAGGTAATGACGGCGGTGTAGTCCCCCTGGATCTCTTCCGGCACAAGGCCGTAGGACAGGGCGCGTGCCACTTCTTCTAAGGGGCTGCTGGTTTCCGCTGCTGCATTTGTTTCCTCCAGGAGAACTTCCGGTATGTCGGGGACCGGCACAGCAGCTTGTGAAAGCCCTGAACAGGCAGTGGAAAAAAGCATCGAAAGGATCACAATCAGTGTGAAAATACGGTTCATATTCACCTCTCCTCCGCCGCGCTGCGGCATATCTTGATACAATAAGTTTACCGGGCACTGCCGGAATTTTCAATCAATATTTCATTTCATTTTTGCCTGTTGCTCCAGACGGTTTATTTCATCAAAATGGAGCTTTGCTTTTTTGCGGGATATTTCTGTGCATACGCAGACTCTGCCGCCTCTTTTTTGCCGTTGCAAAATGAAGCGAGGCCCATGGGGCCCTAGCGCAATTTTGGCTTTGGAACGGATCGATTTCCCGAAACAACAAAAGGATCTCTGCTCCAGTCGAAGGAGCAGAGATCCTTTTTGTATGGAAATTTTCCGAAGCTGGCATTTTTCGGAGAAGCGGCGGTCTGCCGTCCGGGGACTGCTGCATCCCTCTCTTTACACCATCTCCGCCCCATCCTCGGCGGGCAGGCGGCGGTAGAGGGTCAGCCACATGGTGACAAAACAGGCAAGGCCTCCAATGGCGTTGGAGATGGGCTCGGCCCAGAAGACCCCCGCCACCCCCAGCCCCCACCGGGGCAGCAGGATGGTCAGCGGGGCCACGATCACCGCCTTGCGCAGCAGCGAGAAGAAAACCGCCCGCTTGGGGCACCGCAGGGAGGTAAAGCAGGATTGCCCCACGAACTGGAAGGCCATGAACACAAAGCCGAAAAAGTATTGCTTGAGGGCCACCTGCCCGGCCTCCAGCATGGCGGCGTCGCTGGTGAAGATGGAGACCAGCAGGTGGGGCATGGCCAGCACCGCCGCCCAGGCGGCCACCGTGTAGCCTGCGCCCAGCAGGGCGGTAAACCGGATGCCCTGCCGCACCCGGCTGTACTTCCGGGCGCCGAAGTTGTAGCTCAGCACCGGCTGTGCGCCGCTGGTGATGCCGTTGACCGGCAGGGACAAGATCTCCCGCACCGAGTTCAGAATGGTCATCACACCCACATACAGATCGCCGCCCCAGACCCGCAGGGTGGCGTTGCAGACCACCTGCACCAGACAGTTGGTGGCCGCCATGATGAAGCCGGACATGCCAAGGCCCAGGATGTCCCGCACCAGGGGCAGCCGCAGGGGAAGGTCCTCCCGGCGGATGCGGCAGCTGCTTTTGGGCCCGGCGAAGAAGAGCAGCACCCAGACCATGGAGGCCAGCTGGCTGAGAACGGTGGCGATGGCGGCCCCCTCCACCCCCATGCCAAAAACAAAGATGAACAGCGGGTCCAGCACCAGGTTCAGCGCCGCCCCCAGCAGGGTGGTGCCCATGCCGATGCGGGGGTATCCCTGAGCATTGATGAAGCCGTTGAGGCCGGTGGCCAGCATGGTGCAGGGGGTGCCCAGCAGATAGATTTTTAAGTAGGCGTCGGCATACACATAGGAGGCGTCGCTGGCCCCGAAGAGATAGAGCACCGGCCGCCGGAAGATGTAGCACACCCCCATCAGCACAAAGGCGCTGGCCGTCAAAAGGGTCACCACCTGGCCGAGGATGCGCTCGGCCCGCCGGTCGTGCTTTGCGCCCCGGGCGATGGCGAAGAGGGGCGCGCCGCCGTTGCCGTACAGGTAGGTAAAGGCGGAGATCAGGGTGGTCAGCGGGAAGGCAAGGCCGATGCCGGTGAGGGCCATGGCCCCCACGTCCGGCAGATGGCCGATGTAGATGCGGTCCACCACGTTGTACAAAAGCTGCACCAGCTGAGCCACGGTCAGGGGCACCGCCTGGGCCACGATGCTGCGCCAGACCTTGCCCTGGGTGAAATCGCTGCTGTTTATTGCCTGCATGTTGGTTCTTTTTCCTCTCTTTCTCCGGGGGCCTCGGGGGCAGTGCAGCGGGCAAACTCCGCCCGCAGCGCCCCGTTCACCGACCGCACCGCGGTGGCGTCCGGCTTGATGACCGACCGGTCGGCGGTCAAAATCCCGTTGACCTCCTCCTCGATGTCGGTCAGCTGGGTGTAGACTAAGGCCGAGAGGCCCCGCCGCAGCTGGGGCAGCACGCTGCCCAGCATGAGCTTTTTATACTTTTGGGTCAGCTCGGCCCGGCTTTTGGCCGCGCCGTAGCCGTAGCTTTTCTCCCGGGTGGTGTGGCCGGGCATGGGCCAGGAGATGCCCCCGTATTCGCTGAGCACCACCGCCCGCCGGCCGGGCTTGACCCGCAGGGGATAGAAATAGTTGTGGATGGAGTCCAGCTCTCCGCCCCCCTGGTCGAACCAGCCGCTGGCCGGGTCCACCAGCCGGGTGGGGTCCAGGGCCCGGAGCTTTTTCTCCGCCCCGGCGGCGTCGAACTGCCCCCATCCCTCGTTGAAGGCCACCCAGCAGCAGATGGAGGGGTGAAGGCCCAGCACCTTCACCATCTCTTCCAGCTCGGCGGCGTACTCCGCCCGGCTGGCCTCGCTCCCCCGGCCCAGAAGGGGCCAGAGCGGGGCCGCATCCGGCAGCCGCCGCAGGATGGGCTGAAAGATGTTGATGAGATAGGTCACCAGCCAGGCCGGGTATTTGCCCCCGCCGTTCACCGCATCCTGCCAGACCAGCATCCCCAGCCGGTCGCAGTGGTAGTACCAGCGCTGGGGCTCGATCTTGGCGTGCTTGCGCAGAAGGTCGAAGCCCAGCTCCTTGGCAGCGCGGATTTCCTGGACCATGGCCTCGTCCGAGGGCGGGGTATAAAGCCCCTGGGGCCAATAGCCCTGGTCCAGCAGCCCGCACAAAAGCCTCGGCTGCCCGTTGAGGCAGAGCCGCAGAATGCCCCGGGCGTCCGGCTGCACCGTGACCGAGCGCAGCGCAAAATAGCTCTCCACCCGGTCCCCGCCGGGGAGGGTGAGGGTCAGGTCATAGAGGAAGGGGTCCTCGGGGCTCCAGAGCCGCCGCTTTTCCGGCGCAAGCTCCAAAACCAGCTGCTCCGCCGGGCCTTCGGCTTCGGCGAGGAGCTGCCCCTCGGCCCAAATCTCCGCCCGGCATTCGGACGGATCGCCGGATATCTCACATCCCAGCTCCACCCGGCCGCTGTCGGGGTCGGCCCGGACCGTGAGAGACTGGATGTACTGGGCGGGCACCCGCTCCAGCCAGACCGTCTGCCAGATGCCGCTCTGGGGGGTGTAGTACATGCCGCCGGGGGCGAGCTTCTGGTTGCCCCGGGCCTGGGTGCCCTGGTCGGTGGGGTCCTGCACCGCCGCCCAGAGCCAGTTTTCGCCCGCCGGGTTTAAGAGGTCGGTGATGTCCAGGGCGAAGGGCAGATAGCCGCCCCGGTGCCCCCCGGCCAGACGCCCGTTCACCGAGACGATGCACTCGTAGTCCACCGCCCCGAACTGTAAGAGCACCCGCCCGCCCTCACCGGCCGGGGGCGCAAAGGCGCGGCGGTAGTGCAGCCACTGGCCCGGCTGCAAGACCCGGCCCACCCCCGAGGCAGGGGCTTCGGGGGAGTAGGGCACCAAAATTTCCCCCTCAAACTGCCGGGGCAGCTGGGCCGAATCGGTGATGGCGTACTCCCAGAGGCCGTTGAGGTTCACAAAGCTTTCCCGCCGCAGCGCGGGGCGGGGATATTCGGGCAAAGGCAGCATGACAAAGCCCCCTTTCGGCATTCGTTTTTCTCTATTGTAGCACTCCGGATGCCCCGGTGCAAATCGGGGCGGCGGGATCTTCTGCCCGCAAAAAACCCCCGGCGGGGGCGAAAGCCCTGCCGGGGGAAACTGCGGGGGAGAAGCATCTGCCCTTCTGATGCGGGAGCAAACGGGCAGGATCAAGGGTTCAGGTTACAGACCCAGCGCGGCCAGGAAGTTCTGCCAGCCGTTTATGACCTGCTGCACAAGGCTCCGGTTCGGGGTGTAGTTTGCAGCCCAGGTCCAGATGTCGGTGCCCGAAGCGTCCTGCGGGTCGTTGTTCAGGGTGAAGATCCAGCTCCAGTGGTCGTTCTTGAGGGCGGTCTTATAGACGCCGTCCTGGTTGTCGTCCGAAGCGACCTTAATGTTGCCCATGGGACGGGTGACGCCGAAGCTGTCCGCCTTGTCCGCCAGGTTCACGGTCTCGTACAGGGAGAGCTTGTACTTGTTGTCGGCGGTCTCCCAGGTGATGAAGTCGGAATCGAGGTCCTGCGCATAGGAGGTCTGGGTCAGCTTCTGGCCCTGGGTCAGGATGTCGAACATCCGCTGGGAGCAGTCCTCACGGCGGACCGAGGAGTCGGTCACGGCCTGGACCAGCCAGATGGCGGTGTCGGAATCCCGCAGGGAAGCCAGCTCCTCATCGGTGGGGGTCTCGCCGCCCCGCAGCTGGGCCACATCCAGCGCCGGGCAGTTGATCATGGCTGCCTTGAACAGGTCGGGGTAGGCGATCAGCATCCGGGTGGTCATGTAGCCGCCGGCGGAGCAGCCCGAGACATAGACCTTCTCGGGGTCGATGCCGTACTGGGCGATGACCTGCTGGATCTCGGCCTCTGCCTGGGCCAGCAGCCCGTCGCGCTGGGCGTAGTACCAGGTATCCGGAGCCTGGAAGGCCATGACGTATGCGCCGCCGAAGATCTGCTGGGCCTCATCGGTGGCCCAGGCCACGGTGCCGCGGTTGGCCAGCATCTGGGCCACGTTGTTCTGGGAGGCGGCACTGTCGCCCTCGCCGTTGCCGTGGAACCAGACGATCAGGCTGTCGGCGTCGCCGGCGTTGTAGAACTGGTAGTTGATGCCGCCCTCGACCTTCACAGACTCAAACTTTGCGGTCTCTTCGTCGTGGACCTGGCCGTCCCAGGCGTAGTTTGCGGTGTAGCTCATCTCCCGGCCGTCCAGAGCGGTGGCGGTGAGGGGCTTGTTCTGGGTGATGGTGTAGCTCAGGGTGACGGGGTAGTTGCGGGAGTTGGACAGATAGGCCAGGGTGGCGCCCGCGCCGTCGCTGAGGTTGAAGTACAGGGTCAGGTAGCGGCCGTTTGCCTCCACCTTCTCGATGACCCGGTCGGCGTCATAATCGCCGTAGCTCATAGCCCCCGCTGCGGCGCAGTGCTCGGCAGTGCTGCCCACAGCGTGGACGGTAAAGGTGTCGGTATCCACGCCCGAGACCTTCAGGCTCTCGCCGAAGTCAATGACCATCTTGCTGATGATCTCGCCCGAATCGGTGACCTGGGCGTAGAGGGTGGCGGTGTGGGTGGGAGCGGCGGCCATTCCCGGCGGAGCAAAGCTCATGACCAGCGACAGGCACAGCACCGCGCACACCAGTTTGCGGAACAGATGTTTCATGATGGTTCCTCCAAAAAATATCTCTCTTATCCTCGCCTGACATGCTCAAAGGCGGGCATTTCCCGCACTGTGCCCGCCTTCTCCTGCGGCCAGGCCCCGCAGGATGATAAATTCAATATATCATCCTTTTTGCAGGGCTGTCCATTCATGTTTCCTACAAATGTTCGGTGCATCCTCCGGGCATTTTGCCAACGGAAAGGGGCTTGTTTTCGGCCAAAGGATGCAACTCCGCCGAATTTCGGCGGCGCTGCTTGCATTCATCCCCAAATTCCGGTATCATAAGAAAAGCATGTCGAAAACGACGGCAAGATTGACAAATTGTTCACAGCTTTTGTAGAAAAAGCCGGAAAGGCGGCGGGAGCGCCGTCAGGATGAAGGAGTTTGGGAATCTTTTCGATTTAGGAGGAAAAGGCATTGAGACGATTGGTCATCGAAACGCCGCGGCAGTCCCAGCGGGTGCTGGAAGAGCTGTACCGCGACATGGAACGCCGCATCGCGTCCAGCCCTCTGGGGCTGTGCCCGGTGGATATGGCGCTGAACTTCCTGCGCATGTGCCATGCGCAGACCTGCGGCAAGTGCGTGCCCTGCCGGGTGGGCCTTGGGCAGCTGACCACCATGCTGGAAGCGGTGCTGGACGGCGAGGCGGAACTGGATATCATCGAGGGCATCGAGACCACCGCCCAGGTCATTCTGGACACCGCCGACTGCGCCATCGGCTACGAGGCGGCCCGGATGGTGCTGGAGGGGGTCCGGGGCTTCCGGGACGACTTTGAGGAGCACATCCTGCGGGGCCGGTGCATCTGCGGGCTGCAGCACTCCATCCCCTGTACCGTGGTCTGCCCGGCCCATGTGGACGTGCCGGGCTACATCGCCCTGGTCAAGGCGGGCCGGTGCGAGGACGCGGTGCGGCTCATCCGCAAGGACAACCCCTTCCCCTCGGTCTGCGGCTATGTCTGCGAGCACCCCTGCGAGGAGCGCTGCCGCCGCCACATGGTGGACGACGCGGTGAACATCTGCGGCATCAAGCGGTATGCGGTGGACCATGCCGGGCCCATCGACCCGCCCCCCTGCGCCGAAGCCACCGGCAAGCGGGTGGCGGTCATCGGCGGCGGCCCCGGCGGCCTGACCGCGGCCTACTTTTTAACCCTCATGGGCCACAAGGCGGTGGTCTACGAGCAGCGCCACCGCCTCGGCGGCATGCTGCGGTACGGCATCCCCGACTACCGCCTGCCCCCCGAGGTGCTGGACCGGGACATCCAGTACATCCTGGACACCGGCGTAGAGGTGCGCCTGGACACCGAGGTGGGAACCGACATCACCCTGGACCAGCTCAAGGCCGAGTATGACGCGGTGTACATGTCCATCGGCGCCCACGACGACAAGAAGCTGGGCATCGAGGGGGAGAACAGCGTCAACGTGGTCAGCGCGGTGAAGATGCTGCGGGGCATCGGCGAGGGAGAGATCCCGGATCTTGCGGGCAAGCGGGTCTGCGTCATCGGCGGCGGCAACGTGGCCATGGACGCCACCCGCACCAGCCTGCGCCTCGGGGCTGAGCATGTCACCTGCGTCTACCGCCGCCGGGTGGAGGATATGACCGCCCTGTCTGAGGAGATCGAGGAGGCCAAGGCCGAGGGCGGGGAGATTCTGGCCCTCCATGCGCCGGACCACATCGAGGCGGACGAGAACGGGGTCTGCTGCGCCCTCTGGGCCCAGCCCCAGATGATCAGCCGGATGGGCCGGGACGGACGCCCCGCCCCCAAAAAGGCCGATACTCCGCCGGTGCGCATCCCCTGCGACTACATCATCGTGGCCATCGGCCAGGCCATCCACTCTGCGCCCTTTGAGACCAGCGGCATCGGCACCCGCCGGGGCGCCATCCAGGCCGAACAGTCCTGCTTTGTGCCGGGCAGCGGCAACGTCTTTGCAGGCGGCGACGCGGTCTCCGGCCCGGCCACCGTCATCCGCGCCGTGGCGGCGGGCAAGGTGGCCGCCGACAACATCGACAGCTTCCTGGGTTACCACCACACCGTCACGGTGGACGTGGAGGTCCCGGCCCCGCAGCTGACCAACAGCCCGGCCTGCGGGCGGGTCAACCTGCGCAGCCGCAATATCCCCCAGATCGCCGGGGATTTCAGCCTGGTGACCGAGGGAATGACCGAGGAGGAGTGCCAGCAGGAGTGCGGCCGCTGCCTGCGGTGCGACCACTTCGGCTACGGCGTGTTCAAAGGAGGCAGAAACATCAAATGGTGACTTTATACATCGACAACCGCACCGTCTGCGTGCCGGAGGGCACCACCATCCTGGATGCGGCCCTCTCGGCGGGCATCCAGATCCCGCACCTGTGCTACCTCAAGGAGATCAACGAGATCGGCGCCTGCCGCCTGTGCTGCGTGGAGGTGGAAGGGGAGGAAAAGCTCACCCCCGCCTGCAACAACGTGGTGAGCGAGGGGATGCGGGTGCACACCGACACCGCCCGGGTCCGCCGGGCACGGCGCACCAATCTTCAGCTGATCCTCAGCAAGCACGACTCCAAGTGCGCCCTGTGTGTGCGCAGCGGCAACTGCCAGCTGCAGACCATCAGCAACGATATGGGGCTTGTGTCCAATCCCTTCCCCGAGGCGCTGCCCGGCGAAAAGCTGCGCCGGTGGAGCCGCCACTTCCCCCTGATTCGGGACACCACCAAATGCATCGAGTGCATGCGCTGCATCCAGGTCTGCGACAAAATCCAGAGCCTCAAGATCTGGGACCTGGTGGCCACCGGCAGCCGCACCCGGGTGGACGTGTCCGGCAACCGGATGATCCGCCAGGCGGACTGCTCCATCTGCGGCCAGTGCATCACCCACTGCCCGGTGGGGGCGCTGCGGGAGCGGGACGACACCCAGAAGGTGCTGCGGGCCATCGAGGACCCGAACACCGTGACCGTGGTCCAGATCTCCCCGGCGGTGCGCACCGCCTGGGGCGAGGCCTTCGGGCTGGAGCCGGAGCAGGCCACCGTCAACCGGCTGGCCGGGGTGCTGCGGGCCATTGGCTTTGACTACGTCTTTGACACCAGCTATTCCGCCGACCTGACCATCATGGAGGAGAGCAGCGAGTTTCTGCACCGGTTCAAGTCAGGCGGGCTGGACCAGTACCCCATGTTTACCAGCTGCTGCCCGGGCTGGGTGCGGTTCGTCAAGAGCCAGTTCCCGGAGCTTGTGGGGCAGCTCTCCACCGCCAAGAGCCCCCAGCAGATGTTCGGCGCGGTGGTCAAGAACTGGTTCGCCGAGAAGGTGGGCATCCCCGACAAGAAGATCTGCTCGGTCTCCATCATGCCCTGCGTGGCCAAGAAGGCCGAGTGCGAGCTGCCCACCATGCACGGCCCCGACGGGCTGCCGGACGTGGACTATGTGCTCACCACCCGGGAGCTGATCCGGATGATCCGGGCCGAGCACATCCCGGTGGAAACGGTGCTGGAGACCCCCTTCGACCGTCTCATGGGGGACCACACCGGCGCGGGGGTCATCTTCGGGGCCACCGGCGGCGTCATGGAGGCGGCGCTGCGCACCGCTTACTACCTGGTCACCGGCTACAACCCCCGTCCGGACTCCTTCCGGGCGGTGCGGGAGAGCCGTCAGGCCGAGGGCCGCGCCTGGCGTGAGGCCGAGTTCGACATCGCCGACACCACCGTCCGGGTGGCGGTGGCCAGCGGTCTGGGCAACGCCCGGGCCCTCTGCGAAGCCATCCTGAAAGGGGAGGTCCACTACCACTTTGTGGAGATCATGGCCTGCCCCGGCGGCTGCGCGGGCGGCGGCGGACAGCCCATCCACTGCGACGACATCGAGCGGGCCCACGAGCGGGGCCAGGTGCTGTACAGCCTGGACAAGGTCAGCGCGGTGCGGTTCAGCCACGAGAACACCGACGTTCTGGCCCTCTACCGGGACGAGCTGGGCGAGCCTCTGAGCGAAAAGGCGGAGGCTTTGCTCCACACCGACCACTTCGCCTGGCTGATGCCCGGCGAGGAACACCCCGAGAGGGCTTGAGAAAGTTCGGATAGCAGCATCTAGCCGAACTCCTTCTGCAACGATCTCGACCGCTGCCTGCGGCAGATTGAGGGAGAGATTGTTGGGGCCGCCGTCTGAATTTTCAAGGGCCGCACCAAGGCCCGCCGAAAATTCAGGCAACGGCAACCCGATCGCTGCGCGGCACTTCCCTCGGAGAGGGAAGTCGGTCGATACATGGCTTCAAAGTGGATAGCAGCATCTTGCATCCAGGCGCAAAGCCTCAAGGCCCGCACCCTCTGACCGGGCTCCCGAGGCTTTAAGGTTTGTACCACCCGACCAGGCCCCCTCGCCGAGGGGGCTGTCAGCGCCAGCTGACTGGGGGAGTTCGGTTAGCAGCATCTATCCTAACTCCTTCCGTCGCTGCGCGCCACCTTCCTCAGGGAGGAAGGCCTGCCGGTTCACGGCTGCTTCTTCGGAAAAGCTGCCCCCGCGGAAAAGTTCGAAAAATAAACGATCGCTGTGCCCTTGGATGGGGAGCAGCGATTTTTTTGTTCTGGGGGGAGGGGGAAATCTTCGCCCTTCCATTTGGGAAATCTGCCCGCTCAAAGCTTCTCTTTGAAGCGATTGAAAGCGGGAAAGGGCGCGCTTTCAAGCGGTCAAAAACACCGACCTATACCAGTTATAAGAAAGATATAAGAACAAGTATAGGAAACAGTTGGAGAGAGTACGCGCGCGCTGGGGCGGGGGAATTTGGCTCTTTCCATTGGCTGGGGTTGTCCATTTCATTTGTTCTTTCCAGCCAATAAAATGGCGTGATACAGCCAATGAATTGGCGGGGGAAAACCAACCTATACCAGATAATACAACAGATAATACACCATATAGTAACCCAGATAGAGAGAGTACGCGCGCGCGAGCTGGGGCGGACGCAGGAGGAAAATAAAAAATGCACCCCCGGCGAGCAGGAGTGCAGATTAAAGTTTTTGCCGGGGGCGGCGGGCCGCTGCACCCTGGCGGGAGGGCGGGGCATAAAAAGAGCGCCCCCGCTCTCTTGCAGGGGCGCTCTGGTTTTGGGGTGGGGTTTACTGTTCCTTCAATGTCGGCAGCGCTCCGTTGAGTTCGTACTGCCAGCCTTTACCGCTCAGGGCGGTGTTCA
>CALXGY010000070.1 GCA_944387955.1 uncultured Faecalibacterium sp.
TCCACCATCAGCGCCGCGCGGCCCAAGATCGCCAACTATCACTTCACCACCCTGGTGCCCACCCTGGGCGTCGTGTCGGTGGGCGAGGGAGCCAGCTTTGTCTGCGCCGACATCCCGGGCCTCATCGAGGGGGCCAGCGAGGGCGTGGGCCTGGGCCATGATTTCCTGCGCCATGTAGAGCGCTGCCGCCTGCTTCTGCATGTGGTGGACGTGGCCGGCAGCGAGGGCCGCGACCCGGTGGAGGACTTTGAGAAGATCAACGAGGAGCTGGCCCGGTTCAGCCCGGCGCTGGCCCAGCGGCCCCAGATCGTAGTGGCCAACAAGTGCGACCTTGCCACCGAGGAGCAGATCGAATCCTTCCGCCAGTATGCCGAGGGCAAGGGGCTGCAGTTCGTGGCCATCTCGGCCGCCACCATGCAGGGGGTCAAGGCGCTGCCGGGCCTGGTGTACAACCGGCTCAAGGACATCCCGCCGGTGCCGGTCTTTGCGCCCGAGTACAAGAAGCCGGAGGTCAAGGCCGGCGGGCGCAGCTTCGAGATCACCCGTCTCAACGCCCATACCTGGTCGGTGGACGCTCCCTGGCTGGAGCGGATTCTGGCGGGCAGCAACGTGGAGGACTACGAGAGCCTGCAGTACTTCCAGCGCCAGCTGGGGGACAGCGGCCTGCTGGATGCCCTGGTGGAGAAGGGCGTCGAGGAGAACGATACCATCCTGATCGGCGAGTATCAGTTCGATTATATCTTCTAAAAACGGGGGACAAGCATGAGCGAAGAGAAGATCGACCCCCGGGAGCTCAGCCCTCTGGCTCTGGCCTTCGTGGGGGACAGCGTGCTGGAACTGCTGGTGCGCCAGCGGCTGGTGGAGCATCACCGCCTTTCCCCCGGGCGTCTCAACGCCGAAAAGGTCAAGTATGTCTCGGCCCGGGCCCAGTTCCGGGAGGAGCAGCTGCTGGAGCCGCTGTTCACCGAGGAGGAGTACGCCATTTTCAAGCGGGGCCGCAACGCCACCAAGGCCAGTGTCTCGAAGCACGCCTCCCCCGAGGAGTACCGGGCTTCCACCGGCTTCGAGTGCCTGCTGGGCTGGCTCTATCTGCAAGGAGAGATGGACCGGGTCCGGCAGCTGTTCGAAGCGCTGTGGGAGCGGTTCGACCCCGACGCGCCCCGCGCATCCAACGGATGAATCATCTTCCGGTGCACTGAAACCAAACAGAAAGCCCGCTGCTTTCCGCGCAGGGCGCGGGTAAAGCAGCGGGCTTTTGCAAAGCTGCGCTTTGCAGGAAATACGCTTTTCAGACCGGGACGGGAACCGACGGTCCATTCAGGTTCCGGGCCCGGCGGTCACTCAGCGGCAGTTGCGGGTGGTGGAGTTCTTCGAGCCCTCGTCGTCAGCGCCCTTGGTGTACTGGTTCGGGTGCTTGTGCTCGTTGGTGGTGCTGTTCTGAGAGCTCTGGGTGCGGGTGTTGGTAGCGCGGTTCGAGGTCTTGCTGGTCTGAGTGTTGGACTTGTAGTTGCTGTTACGGTTTTCCATGGTTTGTTGCTCCTTTCGTGTTGCGGATCGTATCGCGGCAAAGGCCGCAGCTTTGCCGCCGTGGGGCGCGGCCGATGGGGCGCGGCGCCCTCACTGGGGTTAGTTTGGCCGCTGCGGGCGGCGTTATGCGCGCGAAATGCAAAAGGAGGATCTTCTAAATATGTCCACCGAATATTTTGAAGCCCGGGAACGGGCGCTGCTGGGAGAGCGGTACGAGCAGATGTACGCCGCCCCCAGCGCCGAAGCGGCCCGCGGGGCCACCGTGTCTGCGCTGCGGGCTGCCCCGGAGCAGTTCGCCGCCGGGGCGGGGATCGCTCTGGCTCCCTCTCCTTTCTGCCGGGAAGGCTTTGTGATCGCCGACCCGAAGTTCCGCCCGGGCAGGCACCCGTATCATCACGCGGGCGTTTTTTATTCCCAGGAGCCTTCCGCTTCCTCGGCGGCCCCGCTGCTGGGGGTAAAGCCCGGCATGCGGGTACTGGACCTCTGTGCCGCTCCCGGCGGCAAGAGCAGCCAGCTGGCCGCCGCCCTGGGGGGAGAGGGAATCTTGTACAGCAACGAGTATGTCCCGGCCCGGGCCGAGATCCTGCGCTCCAATCTCGAGCGGATGGGGGTGGCCAATGCGGTCATCCTCAACGAGAGCCCGGAGCGCATCGCCGACGCGCTGAGCGGCTTCTTTGACCGGATTCTGGTGGACGCTCCCTGTTCGGGGGAGGGCATGTTCCGCAAGGAGCCGGTGGCCCTGACCCAGCACTCCGAAGCGCTGGTGCGCCAGTGTGCGGCGCTGGGGTCGGAGATCCTGGACCAGGCGGCCCGGGCGCTGGCCCCGGGGGGAGAGATCGTTTATTCCACCTGTACCTTTGCCCCCGAGGAGGACGAAGGACAGGTAGCGGCTTTCCTGGCCCGGCACCCGGAGTTCCGGCTGACGGATGTGATGGAGCGGGCTTTTTCTCCCTTCGGCAGCCCCGGCGAAGAAAATCGCACCGGCGGCCTGCCGCTGGATACCGCCCTTGTGCGCCGGATCTGGCCCTGCCAGGGGGGCGAGGGGCACTTCATCGCCCGTCTGGTCAAGGAAGGGGAGCCCCGGCCTTTGAGCGCCGGGCTGCTGCCCGAGGAAGAGCAGTGGCTGGCCGCTGCGGCCCGCAGCTCCCGCTCGGGGAAATCCTCTCCCCGCCGGGAATCGCCCCGCAGCCGGGGCCGCGGCACAGAACCGGCTGCGGCATCCCCGGCCCAGAGCCTTGCGGCCTGGCAGGAGTTCGCGGCGGAATATTTCCCCGACCTCTGCGCCCGTTCTGCGGTGGTGCACGGCGGCGGAGTGCTGCTGGCGGCGCCTTGCCCGCCTTCCGGCCTGCACATCCTGCGGGCGGGGGTCTTTGCGGGGCAGCTGGTCAAAGGGCGCTTTGTGCCCGAGCACCATCTCTTTACCGCCTTCGGGGCCCATTGTTCCAACATCGAGGCGCTGACCCTTGAGGACCCGCGCTGCCGGGCCTACCTCTCCGGCCAGGAGATCGAGGCGGTCACCGCCCAGCCCGGCTGGTGCTGCGTCACGGTGGACGGCTACCCCCTGGGCGGGGGCAAGGTGTCCGGCGGACGGGTAAAAAATCACTATCCCAAGGCACTTCGGATGCTCTGAACCGGGCGAAAAAGCGCAAAACCGGCCGTCCAAGCCTTGCACCGGGGACCGACTTGTGTTAAACTTATATAGTTGAGTAACTGCACTGCCTGCGGGCAGAGTGAAGGATAAAAGTAGGAGGCTCTTTACCCATGTCTGGACATAGCAAATGGAACAACATCAAGCGCAAGAAGGAAAAGACCGACGGCGCCCGCGCCAAGGTTTTTACCAAGATCGGCCGTGAGATCAGCGTCGCAGTCCGCGCAGGCGGGCCGGACCCGGTTTCCAACAGCAAGCTGGCGGATCTGATCTCCAAGGCCAAGCGGATGAACGTGCCCAACGACAACATCCAGCGTATCATCAAGAAGGCCGAGGGCGGCGACAAGACCGAGTACGAGGCAATCACCTATGAGGGATACGGCCCCGGCGGCGTTGCAGTCATGGTGGAGACTCTGACCGACAACCGCAACCGCACCGCAGCGGATCTGCGCCACTACTTCGACAAGAACGGCGGCAACCTGGGCGCCATGGGCTGCGTGGGCTTCCTCTTCACCCAGAAGGGCGTTATTGATATCTCCCTGGAGGACAAGGACGCCGATGAGGCCATGATGGACGCGCTGGACGCAGGCGCCGAGGACTTCGACGCCGGCGAGGATGCAGCCGAGATCACCACCGATCCCGACAGCTTCTCCGCGGTCTGCAAGGTGCTGGAGGATAAGGGCTATGAGTTCCTGTCCGCCGATCTGGCCATGGTCCCCATGACCACCACCCGCCTGACCGATCCCGATCAGCTCAAGCTGATGGGCAAGCTGCTGGAGGCTCTGGAGGAGAACGACGACGTTCAGAACGTCTGGCACAGCCTGGAGAACGAAGAGGATCTGCCGGAATAAAGCGGCGTTTCTCTGTTTTTCGGCCCCAGGGCGAGATAGAATAGCTTTAAGGCCGGGCCCGCGTTTGGCCCGGCCTTTTTGATACGGAACACCCGGCGGCGCATTCCCGCGGCCGGGATCTTCTATAAGGAACAAGAAAGGGGATAGGCGATGCAGTCGATTTTGTGCCCTTACTGCCGGGGCGAGGTGGAGCCTGGAACCGACCGCTGCCCCCATTGCAAGCGGGTGTATGCCGGGCGGAACCCGGCCGGGGCGCTGCCGGTGGGCAGCCTGCTGGCCGGACGGTACACGGTGGGGGAGATGCTGCGCATCGACGGCGAGGGCATCCTCTACCGGGGAGTGGAGAACAAGGGCCGGTTCCGGGTGACCATCAAGGAATATCTGCCCCTGACTCTGGCCGCCGAGCGCAGGCCGGATTTAAGTATCTGCCCGAAGCTGGGCAGCGAGGTGCTGTTCAAGACCACCCGGATGGACTTTGCCGACCTTTACCGGGCCATCCAGCGCATCACCCCGGCCACCGGTCTCGAGGCCGTGCTGGACGTGGTGGAGGAAAACAACACGGTATATGCTGTGCTGGAAAATCCCGGCGGAAAACCGCTGGAACAGTGGATCAAGGAGCAGGGACGGCTTGTGCCCGCCGCCGAGGCAGCGGCCATGCTGCAGCCGGTGTTCAACGGGGTGGCGGCCATGCATCAGGTGGGCCTTGTGCACCGGGGCATCTGCCCTCAGAACATCCGGGTGCTGGACAACGGCCGGGCCCGGCTCACCGGATACGCCACGGTGGGGCTGCGCACGGCGGGCAGCGGCCTGCATGAGCAGCTCTATGAGGGGTATTCCGCTCCCGAGCAGTATTCCACCGCCGAATTTGAGGGGCGGTACACCGATGAATACAGCCTGGCGGCGGTCTTTTACCGGCTGGTCTGCGGGCAGGCGCCGGTCCCGGCAGCACAGCGGCTGGTGTCGGATTCCAGCCCCAAGGCCCGGACGGTGGCTCCGGTGGTGCCCTCCTATATTTCCCAGGTGCTGGAACTGGGTCTGCGGCTCAAACCCGCCGAGCGAATCCAGACGGTGCCCCAGCTGATGCAGGCTCTCTCCTCTGAGACGGGAGCCAGGGAGCTGATCCGCTCCATGGCCGAGGCGGACCAGCAGCGCACCGAGCGTCAGAACGCCGGGCCGGGCTGGGCGCTGAGCCTCAGGGGCATCCTGGTGGGCATTTTGATCCTGCTGGCGGTGCTGACTCTGCTGACCCTTTGGAGCATCCTGGGCAGCCGGGGACAGGAGGAACCGCCCGCGCCCTCTTCGGCCAGCAGCTCCATGGAGGTGGTGGAGCAGAATTATGTGCCCAGCTTTGTGGGGATGCTCTACTCCCAGGTGCAGAACAGCCGGGAGTATGCAGGCATCTACCTGTTCTATGTCACCGAGGAATACAGCGACAGCGCCCCGGCGGGCACCATTCTGCGGCAGGAGCCTGCGGCAGGCACCATCCTTCCCGCCGAGGGGGAGACCATCCGTCTGGTGGTGAGCAAAGGTCCCCAGATGGTGGAAATGCCCAACACCATTGGCTTCAGTCAGGCGGCGGCCATCCGGGAGCTGGAAAACCGGGGCCTGATCGCCAGCTGCTTCATGGTGGTGAACGACGGCTCTTACGCTTCGGGGTGCGTGGTGGCCTGCAGCGCCGAGCCCGGCGAGATGGTGGAGGCGGGCAGCACCATCACGGTCTATATTGCGGCAGACCGGGATGTGCCCATCACCAATTCCCCGGAACTGCCGGCTGAGAGCACAGAGGAACAGCCGGAGCAGGAGGAAGAGTCCAGCAGCGAAGAAAACTGAAAACAAATAAGCAGGAGCGGGAGGTCCTTGGATGGGCCTCCCGCTCCTGCTTGTTTAGGATAGGAAAGGAAATGGCATTTTTGGATTTGAGCTCCGGCTCAGAGGTTTGTGTACCCCATGAGATAGCGGTCTACCTGTGCGGCACAGTCCCGCCCTTCCCGCAGGGCCCAAACCACCAGGCTCTGGCCCCGGCGCATGTCGCCGCAGACAAAGACCTTTTCCACATTGGTCTGGAAGCTCTTGTCTGCTACGCATCCCCGGCCGGTGAGTTCCACCCCAAAGGCCTCGGCAACATAGTTTTCGCAGCCCGTAAAGCCCGCGGCGATGAGCGCCAGCTGGCACTCGTAGACAAACTCCTCACCGGTGGGCACCATGTTGGTGCGGCCGGTCTGGGGGTCCTTTTCGGGGCGCAGCCGAGCAATGAGGGCGCCGGTCAGATTTCCGGCCTCGTCCTTGTAGAATTCCTTGACGGTGGTCTGATATTCCCGGGGGTCCTTGCCCAGCTTTGCCAGGCTTTCCACCTGGCCGTAGTCCACCTTCAGCACCCGGGGCCATTCGGGCCAGGGGTTGGAGGCGGCACGCTCCTTGGGCGGCTGGGGCATCATCTCCAGCGCCAGCAGATCGGCGCAGCCCTGGCGCAGGGCGGTGCCCTGGCAGTCATTGCCGGTGTCGCCGCCGCCGATGACCAGAACCTGCTTGCCGCTGGCAGAGATGGCCCGGCCATCCGCAAAATTGGAATCCAGCAGGCTCTTGGTGACGCTGGTCAGGTAATCCACCGCAAAGTGGACCCCGTTTGCATCCCGGCCGGGGACGTTCAGGTCCCGGGCCTTCTTGGCGCCGCAGCAGAGCACCACTGCGTCGTACTGGGAGAGGATCTCTTCGGCTTCCACTGCGCCGCCCACATCCATATTGGTGCAGAATTCCACTCCTTCGGCCTGCATCAGGCGGATGCGGCGCTCGATGACCGACTTCTCCAGCTTCATGTTGGGGATGCCGTACATCAAAAGGCCCCCCACCCGGTCCGCCCGTTCAAAGACGGTGACGGCGTGGCCGCGCTTGTTCAGGTATTCTGCCACCGACAGGCCCGCCGGGCCGCTTCCGATGACCGCCACCCATTTTCCGGTACGGGCCGGGGGCGGAGCGGCCTTCATCCAGCCCTTGGCGTAAGCGGTCTCGATGATGACGTGCTCGTTCTCCCGGACGGTCACCGGCTGGCCGGTGACATCCCCGCAGGTGCAGGCCGCCTCGCACAGAGCGGGGCAGACCCGGCTGGTGAACTCGGGAAAGCGGTTGGTGCTCATCAGCCGGTGGAGGGCCAGCTCCCAGCGGCCCTGGTAGATCAGGTCGTTCCACTCGGGGATGAGGTTGTTCAGCGGGCAGCCGGAGGCCATGCCCCCGATCATCATGCCCGCCTGGCAGAAGGGCACGCCGCAGTCCATGCAGCGGGCCGCCTGGGTCTGCTGCTCATCCCGGGAAAGCCAGATGTGAAATTCGTTGAAGTTTTCCAGCCGCTCCAGCGGGGCCTCATCGGCGCTGGTTTTGCGGCGGTAATCCATAAATCCAGTCAGTTTGCCCATGATGTCACCCTCCCTTACTGTGCGCTCTTCTGCGCGTAAAATGCTTCGATCTGCGCCTGCTCGCCGTCCAGGCCGCGCTCCTCCATGGAGGCAATCAGCCGGAGCATCCGGTCGTAGTCGTAAGGCAGGACCTTCTTGAACTTGGGCAAAAATTCGCTGAAGTTATCCAGGATCTCCCGTCCGCGGGGGCTGCCGGTGCGTTCCACATGCTCGCGGATCAGCTCCTTGAGGGTGGCCACGTCGTGCTTGTGCTCCACCGGCTCCAGGCTGACCGTCTCCTTGTTGACCCGCTGGTAGAAGTCCCAGTTCTCGTCCAGCACGTAGGCGATGCCGCCGGTCATACCGGCTGCAAAGTTCTTGCCGGTCTGTCCCAGCACCACCACGGTGCCGCCGGTCATATACTCGCAGCCGTGGTCGCCTACGCCTTCCACCACTGCGGTAGCGCCGGAGTTGCGCACGCAGAACCGCTCACCCGCGACGCCCGAGATGAAGGCTTTGCCCTCGGTGGCGCCGTAGAGAGCCACGTTGCCGGTGATGATGTTCTGCTCCGGCCGGTAGGTGGCCTGCTCAGGGGGCCGGACTACGATCTTGCCGCCGGAAAGGCCCTTGCCCATATAGTCGTTGCAGTCGCCGGTCAGTTCCAGGGTCAGGCCGCAGGGGATGAATGCGCCGAAGCTCTGGCCGCCCGCGCCGGTGCAGTGGACCGTGAACAGGTCCTCCGGCAGGGTGTTGCCATACCGGCGGGTGATCTCGCTGCCGAAGATGGTGCCGAAGGCCCGGTCGGTGTTGGAGACCTTCACCGAGACGCTCTGGGGGGTCCTGTTGCCCAGCTTGAACTTCTTCATCAGCAGCTTCATGTCCAGGGTCTCTTCCAGGTGGAAATCGTAGGTGTCCGCCGGTTCGTAGTGAACGTTGCTGTCCGGAATGGCGGGGTTGTGCAGGATGGCGCTGAGGTCCAGAGTGGCGGCACGGCTGCCCGGAATACCGGGTTTGACCTTCAGAAGGTCGGTGCGGCCCACCAGCTCATCCACCGTGCGCACCCCGAGCTTTGCCATATACTCCCGCAGCTCGGCGGCGACAAAGGTCAGATAGTTGATGATATACTCCGGCTTGCCCCGGAAGTTCTTGCGCAGTTCGGGGTTCTGGGTACAGATGCCCATGGGGCAGGTGTCCAGGTTGCAGACCCGCATCATCACACAGCCCTCGGCCATCAGCAGGCTGGTGCCGAAGCCGAATTCCTCTGCGCCCAGCATGCAGCTGATGGCCACGTCCCGGCCACTCAGCAGCTTGGAGTCGCTCTCGATGCGCACCCGCTTGCGCAGGCCGTTGAGGATCAGGGTCTGGTGGGTCTCGGCGATGCCCAGCTCCCAGGGCAGGCCCGCATTGTGGATGGAGGTGCGGGGAGCCGCGCCGGTGCCGCCGTCGTAGCCCGACACCAGAATGACCTGGGCGCCGCCCTTGGCAACGCCGGCCGCGATGGTGCCTACGCCCGCCTCGCTCACAAGCTTGACATTGATGCGGGCGCTGCGGTTGGCGTTCTTGAGGTCATAGATCAGCTCGGCCAGATCCTCGATGGAGTAGATATCGTGGTGGGGCGGGGGAGAGATCAGGCCCACGCCGGTGGTGCTGTGGCGGGTCTTGGCAATCCAGGGGTAGACCTTTGCGCCGGGCAGGTTGCCGCCCTCGCCGGGCTTTGCACCCTGGGCCAGTTTGATCTGCAGCTCTTCCGCCGAGACCAGGTATTTGCTGGTGACGCCGAACCGGGCCGAGGCCACCTGCTTGATCTCGGAGTTGCTGGCGGAGGCGTACCGTTCCTCCGGCTCACCGCCCTCGCCGGTGTTGCTGCGGGCACCCAGCTGGTTGAAGGCCAGGGCAATGGTCTCGT
>CALXGY010000071.1 GCA_944387955.1 uncultured Faecalibacterium sp.
CTGAACCGGCTGGGGGAGGGGAAGACCTTCCACATCCACGGCGGCGCGCTGGTGAGATGAACACCTGATCCGGCGCGGGTGCGCCGCACAAGCATCTGCCCAAAGGGCAGATCGTGCCGCAGGGGCAATTCACTTGCCCCGAGGATGTAAAATCGGGCCCCCGCAAAAGGCCTGCCTTTTGTGGGTGTTCATCTCCTGCTGTGAGGAGATGGAACTGAACCGGTTGGGGGAGGGGAAGACCTTCCACATCCACGGCGGCGCGCTGGCGCGGTAACCGGCGGGGCGTGCCGCTCCACGGTGGGGCGATGTGGGCATCGCCCCCTACGGGAGGTACGGCGGACGCCCGCAGGGACGGCGGCCGCCGTATATGGCGGCCGTGTCGGCGGCACAGAGGGCCCGCCGGGCAAGAAAGCAAAAAAATCAAATCAAGGAGAGACCCCATGCCCATCTATATCGCCATTTTCTGCCTGCTGCCCCTGCTGGCGGGGCTGATCCCGGAATATCTGGTGTGCCGGTTCACCAAACGGCCGCCCTGGAAGCTGCTGCCCCCGGCGGCGGCGGTCCTTATCACCGTCCTTGTGGCGCTGGGCCGGCTGAGCCTGTGGGAGTCGGAGCACTCCCCGGTGACCCAGCTGCTTTTCGTCCCCGGCGTGCCCGCCCTTTTCGCCCTGCTGGGCATGCTGCTGGGCTGGCGGCTGTGGAAGCGGCTTTGGGGCCCCCGGGTGGTGTGGGAGAAACGGGGGCGGAAATAGCGTGTACCTGCATCTGGGCCAGAACGTGGTGGTCCCCTTCCGGGAGGTCCTGGGGGTGTTCGACCTGGACAACGCCAGCTTCTCCCACCGCACCCGTGCCTTTCTGGAGCGGGCGGAGAAGGAGGGCCGGGTGGTGAACATCTCCGCCGACCTGCCCCGGTCCTTCGTCCTCTGCGGGGAGGGGCGGCAGGGCCCGCCCCTGATCTACCTGTCCCCGCTGTCCCCCGCCGCCCTGCTGCGCCGGGCGGAGAGCGACAGCTTTGAGTAACGCCAATACGGGCCGCCAAAGGGCGTCCCCGGCCCGCGCCGGGGGCGGCCTTTGGCCGCCCGACCACTTCAACGGAGGTTTTTGCATGTCTGATACCTTTGAGCACAGCCCCACCCAGGTGGAGCACGAGTACAGCGGAAGCGAGATCCAGGTCCTGGAGGGCCTGGAGGCCGTCCGCAAGCGCCCCGGCATGTATATCGGTTCCACCAGCGAATCGGGTCTGCACCACCTGGTGTACGAAATTGTGGACAACGCCATCGACGAGGCGCTGGCAGGCTACTGCGACGACATCCATGTGACCATCAAGAAAGGCGACATCATCGAGGTCACCGACAACGGCCGCGGCATCCCGGTGGACACCCAGCCGGACACCGGCCTGCCGGCGGTGACGGTGGTTTACACCGTGCTGCATGCCGGCGGCAAGTTCGGCGGCGAGAATTCCGGCTACAAGGTGGCCGGCGGCCTCCACGGCGTGGGCGCCTCGGTGGTCAACGCCTGCTCCGAGTGGCTGACCGTCAACGTGCGCCGGGACGGCCACGAGTACGAGCAGACCTTCCGCCGCGGCGAGCCGGACGGAGATCTGCGCTGCATCGGGGATGTGCCGGAGAGTTCCACCGGCACCAAGGTCACCTTCAAGCCGGACCCCGAGATGTTCAAGGACACCACCGTCTACAACTTCGAGACCCTGGAGCGCCGTCTGCGGGAGGAGAGCTTCCTGAACGCGGGGGTGAAGATCACCCTCACCGACGAGCGGGAGCTCTACACCCCCACCCTCGAGGACGGCCAGCCCGGCGAGCCGGGCTACCGGCAGGAGGTCATGTGCTACGAGGGTGGCATCCGCAGCTTTGTGAGCTACCTCAACGAGAAGCGGGATCTGGAGGTGCTGCACCCCAATGTGATCTACCTCAAAGGGCAGACCGACCGGGGCATGGCGGAAATTGCTTTGCAGTACAACACCAGCTACAACGAGCTCCTTTTGAGCTTTGCCAACAACGTCAACACCCCCGACGGCGGCACCCACGAGGAGGGCTTCAAGAGCAGCCTGACCAGAGTGTTCAACGATTACGGCCGCTCCCACGGTCTGCTGAAGGACAAGGACGAGAACCTGTCCGGCGCCGACGTGCGGGAGGGCATGATCTGCGTCATCTCGGTGAAGCTCCAGGAGGCCGAGTTTGAAGGCCAGACCAAGGCAAAGCTGGGCAACACCGAGATCCGCACCCTGGTGGCCAACATGGTCTACACCCGGCTCACCGAGTTCTTTGAGGAGAACCCGGGCGTGGCCAAGGCCATTTTCGAGAAGGCCACCCAGGCGGCCCGGGCCCGGGCCGCGGCCAAGAAGGCCCGGGAGCTGGTGCGCCGCAAGAGCGCGCTGGAGACCAGCCGGATGCCCGGCAAGCTGGCCGACTGCCGGGAGAAGGACCCCACCCGCACCGAGATCTTCATCGTCGAGGGCGATTCCGCAGGCGGCTCGGCCAAGATGGGCCGTGATTCCTCCATCCAGGCCATCCTGCCGCTGTGGGGCAAGATGCTCAACGTGGAAAAGGCCCGGGCGGACCGCATCTACGGCAACGACAAGCTGATGCCGGTGGTGCTGGCCCTGGGCTGCGGCATCGGCGAGGAGTTCGACATCACCAAACTGCGCTACGACAAGGTCTTTATCATGGCCGATGCGGACGTGGACGGCTCCCACATCTGCACCCTGATGCTCACCTTCTTTTTCCGGTATATGCGCCCGCTGATCGAGCAGGGCCATGTCTACGTCGCCCAGCCGCCCCTGTTCCGGGTGCAGAAGGGCAACACCATCAAGTATGCCTACAACGAGCGGGAGATGGCCGCTTTGTCCCAGGAAATGCCGGGGGCCAAGATCAACCGGTACAAGGGCCTGGGCGAGATGAACCCGGAACAGCTCTGGGAGACCACCATGAACCCGGACAACCGGGTCATCGTCCAGATCACCATCGAGGACGCCGAGAAGGCGGACGAAGCCTTCACCATCCTGATGGGCGACCAGGTGGAGCCCCGCCGCCGCTTCATCGAGACCAACGCCCAGTACGCCAAGCTGGACGTCTAAGCCGCCGCCCTTCCCTGCCCTCTGCGGGCAGGGCACGCGGGCCGATACCATGCAGAACTCCGCCTGGGGCGGGGCTGCTCTGAGAAATTCGGAGGGAATATGGAAGAAGATTATGTGATGATCCCCGGCACCGGGACCAAGAAGATCATCCGGGATGTCAAGCAGGAAATCGAGACCGCCTTTTTGGATTACTCCATGTCGGTCATCGTCTCCCGCGCGCTGCCGGATGTGCGGGACGGCCTCAAGCCGGTGCACCGTCGGATTTTGTATACCATGCACGAGCGCGGCAACGACCCCAGCCATCCCTACCGCAAGTCGGCGGATACGGTGGGTGCGGTGCTGGGCTCCTACCACCCCCACGGCGACGCCTCGGTCTATGACGCCATGGTGCGTCTGGCCCAGGACTTCTCGCTGCGCTATCCGCTGGTGGACGGCCAGGGCAACTTCGGTTCGGTGGACGGCGACCCCGCCGCAGCCTACCGGTACACCGAGGCCCGCATGAGCCGCATGGCGGTGGAGATGCTCACCGACATCGACAAGAACACGGTGGACTGGGACCCGAACTTTGACGAGACCAAGAAGGAGCCCCAGGTGCTGCCTTCCCGGTTCCCCAACCTGCTGGTCAACGGCAGCCAGGGCATCGCGGTGGGCATGGCCACCAACATCCCGCCCCACAACCTGGGGGAGGTCATCGACGGGTGCGTGGCCTACATCGACAACCCCGACATCGACCTTGCTGGCCTGATGGAGCACATCCAGGGCCCCGACTTCCCCACCGCCGGCATCATCATGGGCCGCAGCGGCATTCGCGCCGCCTACGCCACCGGCCGGGGCAAGATCACCCTGCGGGGCCGGGCCACCATCGAGGAGAAAAAGAACGGCCGCACCCAGATCATCATCACCGAGATCCCCTATATGGTCAACAAGGCCCGGCTCATCGAGAACATCGCCGACCTGGTGAAGGACAAGCGGATCGAGGGCATCGCCGACCTCAACGACGAGACCAACCGCAAGGGTATGCGGATCGTCATCGACCTGCGCAAGGACGCAAACCCCCAGGTGGTGCTGAACCGTCTGTACCAGTACACCCAGCTGCAGGACACCGTGGGCGTCATCATGATCGCCATTGACCACAAGGTCCCCCGGGTGCTGACCCTTAAGCAGATGATCCAGAAGTATGTGGAATTCCAGGACGAGGTCATCCGCCGCCGCACCCAGTACGACCTGAAGAAGGCTGAGGAGCGGGCCCACATCCTGGAGGGCCTCAAGAAGGCCACCGACATCGTGGACGAGCTGATCGCCACCATCCGGGCCTGCAAGGGCGGCATGGCCGAGGCCAAAGCCGCCATCATGGAACGGTTCGGATTTGACGACCTGCAGGCCGACGCCATCGTGAAATTGCAGCTGGGCCGTCTGGCCGGTCTGGAGATCCTCAAGATCGAGGAGGAACTGGGCGGTCTGCGGGCCAAGATCGAGGACTGGAAGGACCTGCTGGCCCACGACAGCCGGGTGCTGGCGGTGGTTCGGGAGGAACTGCTGGACATGAAGCGCCGGTTTGCGGACGAGCGCCGCACCGAGATCCAGTCGGTCAACGGCGAGGTGGACATCGAAGACCTCATCGCCGAGGAGCAGTGCGTCTACACCCTCACCGCCGCCGGTTATATCAAGCGTCAGCTCAAGGCCACCTACCAGGCCCAGCGCCGGGGCGGCCGCGGCATTGCGGGCATGACCCGCAAGGAGGAGGACATCGTCCGGGAGATGTTTGTGGCCTCCACCCACGACTTTGTGCTCTTTGTCACCGACCGGGGCCGGGTGTTCCGGCTCAAGGGCTACACCATCGCCGAGAGCAGCCGCACCAGCAAGGGCACCAACATTGTGAACCTGCTGCCCCTGGCCGAAGGCGAGAAGGTCACCAACATGCTGCGCCAGAGCTCCCAGGACGAGAACACCGACGGCTTTGTGACCATGGTGACAAAACAGGGCCTCATCAAGCGCACCCCGCTGGCCCAGTACGCCAACATCCGCAAGAACGGCCTCATCGGCATCTCCCTCAACGAGGGGGATTCCCTGGCCTGGACCCGTCTGACCAGCGGCGAGGATACCCTGATCGTGGCCACCCGCAACGGCCAGGCCGTCCGGTTCAAGGAGACCGACGCCCGGGCCATGGGCCGCAGCGGCCACGGCGTCCGGGCCATCCGGCTGGAGGAAGGCGACGAGGTGGTGGGCGTCTGCATCTGCCGTGAGAGCGGCACCGTGCTCACCGTCACCGAGCAGGGCAAGGGCCGCCGCTCCGAGATCGAGACCTACCGCATGACTGCCCGGGGCGGCAAGGGCGTGCGCAACTACGACCCCGCCAAGGACAAGGTGGCCGGCGTCAAGATCGTGGACGAGACCGACGACGTGCTGCTGAGCAGTCAGGAGGGCATCATCATCCGGATGCACGCGGCGGACATCAACATCCAGAGCCGGTACGGCAGCGGCGTGCGGGTCATGCGGCTGGGCGAGACCGACAAGGTCACGGTGGTGGCCCGCACCGACCACGACGACGACGCCGAAACGGTGAAGCCGGAGGCGGAAGTCGAGGACACCGAGCTGTCCGAAGAGCAGCTGGCCCAGCTGGAGGCCGCCGACGAGGCAGCCGCCCAGGCCGGAGCCGAGCCGGAGGCCGAAGAAGCCGAGGACGCCGACGGCAGCGAGGAGTAAATCACCCGCCTTGAAACCTGCGCTTCAAAGCCAAAAAATGCTGGACAGAGCGGGCAAAATGTGCTATCATAACAAAACAACCAAATACCCCGTGAGGGAGTAGAGAACGCCCTTTTTGGCGCAGCAAGTCAACATACTGACCGTTTCCGGTCTGGCTTGCTTTAAATCGCGAGACTCATGTACCAGCACGCGGCGTGCCGCGGCCTACATGGAGTCTTCTTTCCCGAAAACAGGACCCAGGCATGGCCGTGAAACGCTGTACCTGGGTCTTTTTGACGGGTGGAGCAGTTTTTGTCGGAACAAGGAGGAAACCGTATGGAATGGAGCTTTGTGTTTTTTCTCAACAGCGCCCTTTTGGGCGTAGGACTGGCCATGGACGCCTTCTCGGTGTCCCTGGCCAACGGCCTCCACGAGCCCAAAATGAGCGGCGGCCGGATGTGCGGCATTGCGGGAGTTTTTGCGGGATTTCAGGCGCTGATGCCCATGGCGGGCTGGGTCTGCGTCCACACAATTCTACAGTATTTCCAGGCCTTTGAGACCCTCATCCCCTGGATCGCCCTGGGGCTTTTGGGCTATATCGGCGGCAAGATGCTGCTGGAGGGCGTCTGCGGCGGGGAGGAAGAGGCCCCGGCCCTGGGGCTGTCGGCGCTGCTGGTTCAGGGGGTGGCCACCTCCATCGACGCGCTTTCGGTGGGCTTCACCATCGCGGGCTATGGTCTGGTCCAGGCGTTGGTCTGCGCCGCCATCATCGCGGCGGTGACCTTCGTCATCTGCACCGTGGGCCTGCTCATCGGACGCAGGTTCGGCACCGTCTTTGCAGGCAAGGCCTCCATCCTGGGCGGGGTCATCCTCATCGGCATCGGGCTGGAGATCTTCATTACCTCCTTTTTGTAATCTAAATTCTTGAAATTACAAAAAGTTGAGTGTTTTTTCAGGGAAAAACTGGCCAAAAATGGTTTTATCCGCTGGCACAGGGGCTTTTGAGGTCCGGCGGAAGGGGCTTGTCCCCTTTTGCCGGCCTTTCCGCGTCCTTTCGGCAAGGGTCTAAAAGGAAGCACAGGCGCCGTATTCCAGAAAAAAAGAGGATGAAGGCAGAAAAAGCCAAATTCATAAATTGGACAAAATTCCTTCATCTTCCTCTGGTATACTACTATCCCGAAAAAAATGTACGCAATCGAACAAACAGCAAGGTGCAGAAACTATGTTGGAACTACGCAATATTCACAAGGATTACCCTCTGGGGGGCGGCGTGGTGCAGGCTCTGAAAGGGGTC
>CALXGY010000072.1 GCA_944387955.1 uncultured Faecalibacterium sp.
GCCTTATTCGTCCTGTTCAAGTAGTTTGCACACCGGCACGTCCAGCACCCCGGAGAAATAAATCACGCCGGTCAGGGCGCTGGCGGCGGCGGTCGCCGGGCTGGCGAGGTATACTTCGCTGCCCACATGGCCCATCCGGCCCACAAAGTTGCGGTTGGTGGTGGACACGCACCGCTCGCCCTCGGCCAGGATGCCCATGTACCCGCCCAGGCAGGGGCCGCAGGTGGGGGTGGAGACGATGCAGCCCGCGTCGATCAACGCTTCGGCCCAGCCGCGCAGGATGCACTCCTTGTAGACGGCCATGGTGGCGGGGATGATGATGCCGCGCACCCCTTTGGCGATGTGGCGGCCCTTGAGGATGTTGTAGGCGGCCTCCATGTCCTCCAGGCGGCCGTTGGTGCAGCTTCCGATCACCACCTGGTCGATCCTGATGGCGCCGCCCTCGCTGGCGGGGTGGGTGTTCTCGGGCAGGTGGGGGTAGCTGACGGTGGGCACAAGCTGAGAAAGGTCGATCTCGATGGTCTGCTCATACTCGGCGTCGGGGTCGGCCTCGTAGTAGACAGGCTCGCGCTGGCTGCGGCCGGCCAGATAGGCTGTGGTCACATCGTCCACCGGGAAGCTGCGGTTCTTGGCGCCGGCCTGGATGGCCATGTTGCAGATGCACAGGCGGTCGTCCATCGAGAGGCTGGCCACGCCCGGGCCGGTGAACTCCATCGACTTGTACAGCGCGCCGTCCACCCCGATCCTGCCGATGATGGAGAGGATGAGGTCTTTGCCCGAGACGCGCTGGGGCAGGCTGCCGGTGAGGACAAAGCGGATGGCGGCGGGCACCTTGAACCACGCCATGCCGGTGGCCATGCCGGCGGCCATATCGGTGGAGCCCACGCCGGTGGAGAAAGCCCCCAGCGCGCCGTAGGTGCAGGTGTGGCTGTCGGCGCCGATCACGCAGTCGCCGGCGGTGACGATGCCCTTCTCGGGCAGCAGGGCGTGCTCGATGCCCATCTGCCCCACATCATAGAAGTGGAGGATATCGTACTTGTTTGCAAAGGTGCGGCACTGTTTGGACTGGGTGGCGCTCTTGATGTCCTTGTTGGGCACAAAGTGGTCGAGGACGATGGCCACCCGCTCTTTGTCAAACACGCCGTCAAAGCCGGCCTTCTCAAACTCGTTGATGGCTACCGGGGTGGTGATGTCGTTGCCCAGCACGATATCCAGCTTTGCGTTGATGAGCTGGCCCGCCTTGACCTCCGAAAGGCCGGCGTGGGCGGCGAGGATCTTCTGCGTGAGGGTCATTCCCATGATGCGTTTCTCCTTATCCTTTTTCAGCAGGGATTCCTGCGGTTATTTGTTGTTGATGGCGGACACCAGCGCCCGGATGCCGGCCACGATGATGTCGGTGTGGGTGCCTGCGCCCCAGGTCATGCTGCCGTCGCCCCAGACCAGACCCACATAGGAAGCGGCGCGGGAGGTGGAGCCGCCGTCCAGGCTGTGCTCGGAATACTGCTCCAGATGGAACTCCATGCCGGTGGCGCTCTGGATGGCGTTGGCCACAGCGTCCAGACGGCCGTTGCCCACGGCGGTGACCTCCTTGCGCTGGCCGCCCATCTCCAGGGTGACGCTGGCGGTGATGCCGTTGACCTGGGCGAAGTGGGCCTCCACAACATCCAGAGGATTGGACTTGTTGAGGTACTCGGTCTCGAAGATCCGGCAGACCTCGGAGGTGCTCAGCTCCTTGTGGCTGTGATCGGAGACCGACTTGACCTTGTAGCCCAGGGCCTCCCGCATCTTGGGAGGCAGGTTGTAGCCGTAGTTCTGCTCCAGCACAAAGCCGATGCCGCCCTTGCCGCTCTGGCTGTTGATGCGGATGACGTCGGCGTCATAGGTGCGGCCCAGGTCGTGGGGATCGACGGGGATGTAGGGGCAGGTCCAGCGGTGCTCGCCGGTCTCCTTGCGGTAGTTCATGCCCTTGGCGATGGCGTCCTGGTGGCTGCCCGAGAAGGCTGCAAAGACCAGCTGTCCGGCGTAGGGGCTGCGCTCGTAGATGTGCATCCGGGTCACCCGCTCATACACCTCGCAGATGCCGGGCATATCCGAGAAGTCCAGCTTCGGGTCCACGCCGTGGCTGTACATGTTCAGGGCCAGGGTCACCGCGTCCACGTTGCCGGTGCGCTCGCCGTTGCCGAACAGGCAGCACTCGATGCGCTGAGCCCCCGCCAGCACCGCCAGCTCGGCGCAGGCCACGCCGGTGCCCCGGTCGTTGTGGGGATGGGTGGAGAGGATGACGCTGTCCCGGTACTTCAGGTGCTTGCTGCAGTACTCGATCTGGCTGGCGTAGACGTGGGGCATGCTCATCTCCACAGTCACCGGCAGGTTGATGATCATGGGCCGGTCGGGGGTGGGCTGCATCACGTCCAGAACGGCGTTGCAGACCTCCAGTGCGTAGTCCGGCTCGGTGCCGGTGAAGCTCTCGGGGCTGTACTCGAACAGGAAGTTGCCCTCGTACTCCCCGCTCAGCTGCTTGACCAGCTTTGCGCCCTCCACGGCGATCTGCTTGATCTCTTCCTTGCTCTTGTGGAACACCTGCTGGCGCTGGGCCACCGAGGTGGAGTTGTAGAAGTGGATCACCGCTCTCGGCGCGCCCTTGACCGCCTCGAAGGTGCGGCGGATGATGTGGTCGCGGCACTGGGTCAGGACCTGCAGGGTCACGTCCTCAGGAATCATATCCTTTTCAATGAGGGTGCGCAGGAACTCGTACTCGGTCTCGCTGGCGGCGGGGAAGCCCACCTCGATCTCCTTAAAGCCGATCTTCACCAGCAGCTGGAAGAACTCCAGCTTTTCCTCCAGGCTCATGGGCACGATCAGGGCCTGGTTGCCGTCCCGCAGATCCACGCTGCAGAAGATGGGGGCGGTCTCGATGTGGTCCTTCTTGACCCAGCTGTCGTAGCCGGCGGGGGCGGGATAATAGCCCGGTGCGTACTTGGTAGCGTCCATCATAAGTCGATATCCTCCTGAAACTCTGGCTTTTCGGCGCTGTGCGCCGTGCAATGGGTGCAAAAAAGGCTCTCGTCTTTCAAGGCGAAAACCTTGAGAGACGAGAGCCTGTAAAATACGATACAAGGCGGCCCGTGGTACCACTCTCTTTGCCGCAAAGCTGCGGCCACTCAGCACGATCGGCATTGCTGCGAATCGCTGCCCCTGTAACGGTGGGCATCCGTCAGAACCTAATAGACCGGATCTTCTTCCAGGCCGTTCAGCTCTGCCGCTCAGGGGCCAGTAGGCGATCTTCTCCGCACCGCCTTGCACCACCCGGCGGCTCTCTGAAAGCGGGAGAAAAACCGTTTTTTCCCCGTCAACGCATTTGTTCTTTTTGGTAGAAACTAGGGTTAGTTTACCACGTTGAAGAGGGAAAGTCAATACCCGGAATGAATGGTCAAAATGTAAAGTTTTTTTAAAACCACATCCCTTTTTCTTGCACAAAACAGTGAAAATGTACTATATTTGTAGTGAAGTTCCGGTTTGTTAAAATAGGTGCAGAAGGCCCTTCGGAACATAGAATGGAACAAGGCGCGGAGCTGCTTTTCCAGGGCGTTCCTCCGCGGAAAGGAGCAGGTATGGAGCATTTTATCCGTTTTGAAGAGGTCTGCAAATATTACCAGACCGGCAGCGTGCGGATCGTTGCGGCCGACCATATGAATTTTTATGTGGACAAGGGGGAGTTCTGCATCATCGTGGGCCCCTCCGGCGCAGGCAAGACCACCCTTTTGAACATGCTGGGCGGGATGGACACCTGTGACGAGGGGCGGATCTTTCTGGACGGGGAGGAGGTCAGCCGTTTTTCCCACAAGGAGCTCACCGGCTACCGCCGCCACGATGTGGGGTTCGTGTTCCAGTTTTACAACCTGGTGCAGAACCTCACGGCGCTGGAAAATGTGGAGCTGGCCAGCGAGATCTGCAAAAATCCGCTGGACCCCGCCGAGACCCTGCGCAGCGTGGGGCTGGGGGAGCGGCTGAACAACTTCCCGGCTCAGCTGTCCGGCGGCGAGCAGCAGCGGGTTTCCATTGCCCGGGCGCTGGCCAAAAACCCCAAGCTCCTTTTGTGCGACGAGCCCACCGGCGCGCTGGACTACAAGACTGGCAAGGCGGTCCTGGCCCTTTTGCAGCGCACCTGCCGGGAGACCGGCCGGACGGTCATCGTCATCACCCACAACACCGCCCTCACCGGCATGGCCGACCGGATCATCCAGGTGCGCAGCGGGCGCATCCTCTCCAACGAGGTAAATCAGAACCCGGTGCCGGTGGAGCAGATCGAATGGTAAACCGCGGGCCGGATCGGTGGTGAAGAACGTGTTGAATAAAACCTATCTGAAAAACATCCTGCGGGAAGTGCGCAGGATCAAGGGGCGGTTTGTCTCCTTTTTCGGCATCATCCTGCTGGGCGTGATGATGCTCACCGGCCTGATGAGCGTCGCACCGGACATGCGGGCGGCGGGCCAGGCCTATTTTTCCCAGCAGAACCTGTTCGACCTGCGGGTGCTCTCCACTCTGGGCCTGAGCGAAGAGGACGTGGAGGCCATCGCGGCTACCGAAGGGGTAAAAACGGTGATGCCGGTAAAGTGGGTGGACTGTGAGGCTACCTACAAAACCAGCGTCTCGATGGTGACGCGGGTCCAGGAACTGCCCGAGGACCCGCTGGCCGAAACCGAAGAAAACCTCAACCGGCTGCAGCTGAAGGAGGGCCGCATGCCCGAAGCGCCCGGCGAGTGTGTGGTGCAGGTGCTGCGCTTCGGCGCAAACGTGCAGCTGGGCGGCACCCTGACCCTAATGGAAGAAAACGACGCCTTCGAGGGGACCACCTTCCAGATCGTGGGCATCGTGCAGGACCCGATGCATTTTTCGGTGGACGCCGAGAGCAGCACCGCCGGAAACGGCACCCTGGACACCCTGGTCTATCTGCCTGCGGGGAGCTTCACGACAGATTATTACACCGCCTGTTATCTCAGTGTGGAAGGGGCGGACCAGTGGGACAACTATTCCGATGAGTATGAGGCCGCGGTGGAGCCGGTGGCCCAGCGTCTGGAAAAATTGGGTGAGGTGCAGTCGGTGCGCCGCCGGGAAGAGCTGATCCAGGACGCCCGGGATGCACTGGAGGACGCCCGCGCCGAGCTGGAAACCCAGACCGCCGACGCCGAGGAGCAGCTTGCCGCCGGGCAGGCCCAGCTGGATGAGGCGGAGGCCATTCTGAAGTCCTCTCTGGCTGAGCTGCAGCAGGGAGAAAAGGAGTATTCCGCCGGGCAGGCCCAGCTTTCCGCCCAGAAGGCGGCGCTGCCCGAAACCATGGAGCAAAGCGCCGATCAAATTCTGGTGGGCCAGGATCAGATCCTGGAGTTTGAGGACCAGATCGAACAGATCAAGCTGCTGGTGAGCGTCCAGCAGGTGGCCCAGCCCATGCTGGGATACGCCGAGACCATCCTCAACAACGCCCGCAACGCTCTGGAAGAGGCTGAGCCCGAGGATGTGAACTACACCGAGCTGCGGGACATTTTGGACCGGGCCCAGAACCTTTACGACACCACCAAGGCCCAGCTGGACGGCTACCAGGCCCAGCTGGACGAGGGCAAAAAGCAGATGTACGCCCAGGGGCTCATCTCTTCGCCCGACCTGTCCAACGAGGAGATGCTCACCCAGGCCCAGGCTTCGCTGCGGCAGATGAAGCTGGCGCTTTTGGACGGACAGCTTTCCCTGACCACCGGAACCGTCACCGCCTGGACCGCCTTTGAACAGGCTCAGGCCCAGCTCTCGGCAGCCCGCAGCCAGCTCAACGCAGGCTGGACCGAGTATGACGAGGGCGCCCAGGCGCTGGAGCTGGCCAAAGCGGAATTCGCTTCCCAGAAGGCGGAGGCAGAGGCAAAGCTGGCCGACGCCCAGCGCCAGCTCAACGAGGCCGAGGAGCAGGTGGACGAGATCGCCGCCGCCAGCTGGTATGTGCTGGACCGGGATACCGTCACCAGCCTTGTGACCTTTGAGCAGAACGCCGACCGCATCGAATCCATCGCCCGGGTCTTCCCGGTCTTCTTCTTCCTGGTGGCGGCGCTGGTGGCCATTACCACCATGACCCGCATGGTAGGGGAGAACCGGCTGCAGATGGGCACCCTCAAGGCCCTGGGCTACTCCAACGCCGCCATCGCCGGGAAATACCTGGCCTACGGTCTGGCGGTCAGCCTGCTGGGCTGCGGTGTGGGTATGCTGCTCGGCTTTACGGTGATGCCGTCGGTCATCTGGTACGCCTATTCCATCATGTACCAGCTGCCCACCTTCCGGCTGATGTTCTATCCCAGCCTTATGGTCATCGCCCTGGCAGTCAGCGTGGGCATCATCGGCCTGACTACCCTGGGGGCCTGCCGGGCCAGCCTCAAGGAAAAGGCCGCCGCTCTGCTTCTGCCCCAGGCCCCGGCGGCAGGCAAACGGATCTGGCTGGAGTACATCGGCCCCGTCTGGCGGCGGATGCCCTTCTCCCGCAAGACCACCGCCCGGAACCTGTTCCGGTATAAGCGCCGGTTCTTCATGACCGTACTGGGAGTGGCGGGCTGCACCGCCCTGCTGCTCATCGGCTTCGGGCTGCAGGATTCCATCATGGACATCGTCAACAAGCAGGTCACCGAGCTGAACCACAGCGACCTGACCATCACCCTGACCAGCGAAAAGGCCCTGACCCAGGAACAGGGGCTGGGCCAGATGCTGGACGAAAGCAGCGCGGTGGAGAGCTGGGGCGCCTTTTATACCCGCACCGTTTCCATCTACAACGCCGACGGCCAGGAGGGCAGCGTCACCGCCATCACGGCCGAGGACCCGAATCTGCTGACCACCTACTTTACCTTCCGCCAGCGCCGCGGCGGGGCCGAGATCCCCTTTGAGACCGGCAGCGCCATCCTCACCGAAAAGACCGCCGAGATCCTGGGCCTTACGGTGGGAGAAAGCTTCTGGGTCCAGGCGGCGGACGGCAGCCGGATCGAGATGACCCTCACCGGCATCACCGAAAACTATCTGTTCACCCGCATCTTCCTGTCCCAGGAGCTGATGGAAGAGATCGTGGGCGGGGAGCTGGAATGGAACACGGTCTACGCGGTCTCGAGCTGCCCCACCGATTCCGACCGCAGCGTCCTGAGCACCCAGATTCTCAGCTGCAGCTATGTGAGCGCAGCCTCCTTCATCGAGGACACCACCGGCACCTTCAACAACACCATCAGCTGCATCAACTATGTGGTGCTACTCATCATCGGCTGTGCGGCGGCCCTGGCGGCGGTGGTGCTCTACAACCTCATCAGCGTCAACCTGGGCGAGCGGAAAAAGGAGCTGGCCACCATCAAGGTGCTGGGCTTCTACGACAAGGAGGTCTATCAGTACATCTTCCGGGAGATCCGCTGGCTCAGCCTTATTGGCTCGGCGGTGGGCCTGGCCCTGGGCGTGCCCATGCACCAGTTCATCATCCGCACGGTGGAGATTGATCAGATGATGTTCATCCGCACCATCTCTCCCTTGAGCTTTTTGTACAGCGTGGTGCTGACTTTGGTGTTCACCGAGATCGTCTGCCTGGCCATGCGCCGCCATGTCCGAAAGATCAGCATGGTGGAGAGCATGAAGGCCCCCGAATGAGCCAAACAAAAGAGAGAACCGGAATTTACAAAAGGTTCATAGAAACAAAACAGTTTCCTCTCAATGTTTTGGTATCTTAGTGTCACAGAAACCGCGAGGCCGCAATCGCGGACTGTACAACATGATTCCTCCTCACACAAACAATACCGCAGCAAGGACGCCCCTCTGTGTACCGCAAGCACAGAGGGGCGCTTTGCATGCAGGGCGCTTTGTTCCGGCGAAGCGCAGAAAAGCCGCGCGGCTGTCCTTTCGGATGGCCGCGCGGCTTTTTCAGGAGGGAAACCTGCGCTGAAAAAAATCAGCGCTTGATGTCGTAGTTCATGTTCATCAGGTTGCGGATGGAGCGGGCGTCGTCGGTGATGTTGGCGTCGCCGTGGATGGTGTGTTTGATGACGCTGCTGGCCACTGCAAAATTGATCATGTCCATGGGCTTGTAGTCATGGAGCATCGCATAGATCAGGCCGCTGGCGAAGGCGTCGCCGCCGCCCACCCGGTCCAGGATGGTGAAGGTGAACAGCTTGCTCTCGAAGGTGTGGCCCTGATACCACATGAAGGCCTTCAGGCTGTTCTCGCTGCCGCTGTGGGCGTAGCGCACATGGCGGGCGATGCAGCGCAGGTTGGGGTACCGCTGGATGAAATGCTGGAAGATCTCGTCCTGCTGCTCGTAGCTGGGCTGCAGGGGAACGCCGTCCTTCCAGTCGCCCTGGGAGTGGTCGTTTTCGTCCTTCCACAGGTGGTAGGGTTCGATGCCCAGCAGCACGTCCACATAGGGCAGGCACTCGGTGCAGAAGTCCCGGGCCTCCTCCCAGCTCCACAGGGTGCTGCGGAAGTTGCCGTCAAAGCTGACGGTCAGGCCCTTCTGCTTTGCCACCTTGAGCATGTCCATGATAAGCCCGCGGCAGTTGGGGGCCAGGGCCGGGGTGATGCCGCTGAGGTGCAGCCAGTCAAAGCCGTCCAGCAGCGCTTCCAGGTCCACCCGGGAAAAGTCGTACTCGGTGATGGCGCTGTGCTTGCGGTCGTAGGTGACCTTGGAAGCCCGGATGCCGTAGCCGGTCTCCAGGTAGTAGGTGCCCAGCCGGTGGCTGGGAGTCTCGGCGGGAGTGGTGAGGATCATGGGGGTGCAGTGCACGTCGTTGGAGCGCAGCCAGCGCACCGCGCTCTTGCCCAGACTGTTGTTGGGCACGACGCTGAAAAAGGTGCTGTCCACCCCGAGGTTTGCAAGGGCAAGGGCGATGTTGGCCTCGCTGCCGCCGTAGCTTGCTTCAAAGCTGGAGGCCATGCGGATCTTCTCGTAGTTCGGGGGGGTCAGACGGAGCATGATCTCTCCGCAGGTGATGAACTTGTGCTTGGGGGTGGTGGTATTGAGCAAAGGATTATAATGTTCCATACGCAGAGCCCTCCTCAGGGTCGTCAGGTGGCAAAGGCCCGGCAGCCCGGGCTGTTGTATCCATTATAAGCCATTTTGGTGATGGATGCAAGATGCATTTCCTAAAAATAACCCGGGAGAATAGCAATCTTTTGGGAAATTTGTTGGAAATGGAGACTTTGGCTCCGGCTCTCCGGGAAGGGTGTCCGTTCAAAGACCGCCCGCGCCAGCGGGCACGCTAAAACGAGCCCCGAGGCAAAACACGTTAAGAAAAAATCCCTTTTGATTTTTTTAGTGTTTTGCCTCGGGGCTCTTCCTCTTATTGGTCCAGGGCAGCGGAGCCGACCGCCGCCTGCGGCGGATTGAGGAAGGCGGAGCTGGGGCCGCCGTCTGAATTTTCAAGGGCCGCACCAAGGCTCGCAGGAAATTCAGGCAACAGCAACCCGGACAAGCCCTGACCTTATTGTTTGGGTATGGAGTCCCCAGAGGAGGTAGGGAGGGGAAAATCGAAATTCCCCGCCCTCCTCTTCTGGGTCTGCGAAGCAGATGGCTTGCAGCGTGAAGAATGGAAGATGCAAAACCAATAAACTTTTAGCCTTACGGAAATATGCAGTCTAAAACAGTATCTTGCAGTAGCTTTGGGGAGGGAGCGCAAAAGACAAAACAGAAAAGGCCCCTCACACCCCGGTGAGGTCGAAGTCGGGAGTATACTCCTCCCGGGCGCTGCTCTTCTGCTGCATGTACCCGGCGGTGAGGCCCTTGTCCATGGCGTAGTTCACCACCCGGCGGTATTCGTAGGTGGTGATCCGCCGCCCCAGCCCGTGTTCGGCGGCCTTGTAGAAGGGGGTAAACTGGCTCATGAGGCTGGGAATGAAGCAGCCCGGGTCGGCGTCGTTCCAGGCGGCCATCTGGTCCAGCACCGCGAAGCTGTCCTGGATCTGGCCCGGCAAAGCCAGGTGCCGTAGGATGACCCCCCGCTGCAAGATGCCCTCCTCATCGAACACCGGGCGGCCGGTCTGGGCCATCATGGCCTCAATGGCGGGCTTTGCGGTCTGGAAATAATCCGGCGCGGCGGAGAGCTCCGCCGAGAGGGAAGAGGAGATGTATTTTAAGTCCGCCAGCCAGATGTCCACATATCCCGCCCAGGCCTGCACATTCTCCACCGTCTCATAGCCGCCGGTGTTGCAGAGGATGGGCAGATGCAGCCCGGCAGCCCGGGCTTTGTCCAGCGCGAGCTGGATCAGCGGCCGCCACTGGCCGGGGGTCACAAGATTGATGTTGTGGGCTCCTTTTTGCTGCAATTCCAGGCAGATCTCGGCCAGACGGTCGGGAGTGATTTCTTTGCCCCGGCCCTCGGCGCTGATGGGGTAGTTCTGGCAGTAGCAGCATTTCAGGGTACAGCCGGAAAAAAAGATGGTGCCGCTGCCCCGGGTACCGCTGATGCAGGGCTCTTCCCAGAAGTGGAGGGCGGCCCGGGCTACCCGGAGGGTATCGCCTGCGCCGCAGTAGCCGGTTTGACCTGCGGCCCGGTCCGCCCCGCAGCGGCGGGGACACAGAGTGCAGCGGCGGGGCAGCAGATGGGATGTGGGGTCTGACATAGTGCATAAAGTCCTTTCGCAAAAATTCAGCAGAAAAGCTTGAATTGATTATACCATTTTCCGCCGGGAGCGTGCTATACTATATTTACTATTTGCCAAAGACCGGAATTTGAAAATGAGAGAAAAGCGCATCTGCCGCCGGTGCATCCGGGCGGCTGCCGTGATACAGCAGAAGGAGTGTGTGTATGCGTACCGAGACCGACGAGATCCGCAGCAACCTGAAGTACCTGACCCTGCTGGCCCGGGATTATCCTTCCCAGGCTGCCGCAGCCAGTGAGATCATCAGCACCCAGGCCCTCATGAAGCTGCCCAAGGGCACCGAGCATTTCATGAGCGACCTGCACGGCGAGCACGAGGCGTTTGTTCACATCCTGAACTCCGCCTCGGGTGTCATCCGGGAAAAGGTGGATGTGGTGCTGGGGGATTCCCTGCCCGAAGCCGAGCGGGCCGAGCTTGCCACCCGCATCTACTACCCGATGGAAAAGCTGCCCCAGCTCAAGGCCCGCCAGCCGGACGACGAGGCGCTGGAGCAGTGGTACAGCGACACCCTGCTGCGGCTCATCAACATCTCCCGGCTGGTCTCCTCCAAGCACACCCGCTCCCATGTGCGGGCCTGCCTGCCCGCCAGCTGCGGCTACATCCTGGACGAGCTGCTCCACGCCCATTTCGAGGACCACAACAAGGATCTTTACTACGGCCAGATTGTGGGCAGCATCATCGAGAACGGCCGGGCCGACCGGTTCATCGTCCGTCTCTGCGAGCTCATCAAGCGGCTGGCAGTGGACAAGCTCCACATCGTGGGGGACCTGTTCGACCGGGGCCCCCGGCCGGACATCATCCTGGACCGGCTCATGCGCTACCACGACCTGGACATCCAGTGGGGCAACCACGACGTGGTCTGGATGGGAGCCGCTGCGGGCAGCGCCATCTGCGCCTGCACCGTGCTGCGCACCACCCTGGCCTACCACAACCACGGCATGCTGGAGGACAGCTACGGCATCAATCTGCGGCACCTGCAGCGGATGGCCGAGCAGTATTACGGCCAGGATGACCTGTCCATCTGGATGCCCCACACCGACGCGGCCCGGGGCCCCTACACCGAGGGCATGCTCCACCGCTGCGCAGTGATGCACAAGGCCATCTCCATCATGATGTTCAAGCTGGAGTGCCGGGTCATCGACCGCAACCCGGATTTTGAGATGAAGGGGCGGGATTTCCTGCGCCGCATCGACTGGGCCGAGGGTACCGTGGAGATCGGCGGCAAGCGCTACCCGCTGCGGGACACCTCCTTCCCCACGGTGGACCCCGCCGACCCCGCCGCCCTCAACGAGGACGAGCAGATGGTGCTGGAGCGGCTGGTGCGCTCCTTCCGGGAGAGCGAGAAGCTGCAGCAGCATGTAGAGTTCCTCTACGCCAAGGGCAGCGTTTACCACATCGAGAACGGCAACCTGCTCTATCATGGCGTGGTGCCCATGACCCAGAAGGGCACCTTCGCGGTGGAGCGGTTCGAGGGCCGGTCCTACTCCGGCCGGGCCCTGATGGACTACTGCGACGAGCGGGCCCGCCGGGGCTACTATGCCCCCGAGGGCAGCGCCGCCCGCCAGAGCGGACAGGACTTTTTGTGGTATCTGTGGTGCGGAAAGCTGTCGCCCCTGTTCGGCCGCAGTGCCATGACCACCTTCGAGCGGCTGTATGTGGCCGACCCTGCCACCCACACCGAGGTCAAAAACCCCTATTACACCTGGTACGAGGATGAATCTGCCTGCCGCCGCATCCTCTCCGAGTTCGGCCTGCCCGGCAGCAGCCACATCGTCAACGGGCATGTGCCGGTGCGGGAGAAAAACGGCGAGAGCCCCATCAAGGGCGGCGGCCGGCTGGTGGTCATCGACGGCGGGTTCTGCCGCGCCTACCACGAAAAGACCGGCATCGCCGGGTACACGCTGGTGTATTCCAGCCGCAGCATGTCCCTGCGCACCCATCAGCCCTTTGTCAGCGCCGAAAAGGCGGTGAGCGAGAATCTGGACATCCTTTCCCGGGAAAACATTTTGGAAACCGAGAACCACCGGGTGCTGGTGGAGGACACCGACGAGGGCGAGGTGCTGCGGGAGAAGGTACACGACCTCAAGCAGCTGGTGCTGGCCTATCAGCTGGGCTGGATCAAGGAGGCCCACACCGAGGATCATATCTGGTAAAAGAGGCTGAAAAAGCAGAATGGAGGCCGCAAAAAAACGCGCCGGTGCGCAAAAAACGCATCTGCCGCTTTTGGAAAATAACGCACTCAGGCGAAAAAATGAGGCGCATCTCTCCGCAGGTCCTCCAAAAGATATGTACAAACTATGAAAAAAGCGAGAAAACCCACGGATGATGGGAAATAATCTGGGCAAAACAGAGAATAAGCACACACCCAAAGCACAGTCTTGGCTTTTTGGTAGAAGTTGTGTATAATGGAAGCGCCGTGCAGCGGGCGTGTTCGTGCTGCCCAAAAAGTGCGGCGGGGAGGGCTCGTGCCCCTTTTACGGGCCGATTGAAGGAGAAATTGCTTTGGAAAAGTTTGTAATTACAGGCGGCAAGCCTTTGCACGGCGAGGTGACCATCTCCGGCGCGAAGAACGCGGCGGTGGCGATCCTGCCGGCCACCATCCTGGCCGAAGGGGTCTGCGTGATCGAGAACCTGCCGAATATCAGCGATGTATCGGTGAGCCTGAACATCCTCAGCGTGCTGGGGGCCCGGGTGCGGATGCTGAGCAAAAACACCTACGAGATCGACACCACCCATCTGGTAGGCACCAATGTTCCGGATGAGCTGTCCCGCCAGACACGGGCGAGCAATTATTTCCTGGGGGCGCTGCTGGCCCGGTTCGGCCGGGCCCAGGTGGCCATGCCCGGCGGGTGCAATCTGGGCTCCCGCCCCATCGACCAGCACCTCAAGGCCTTCTGCGCCCTGGGAGCCCAGGACAGCGTGGATTACGGCATGATCACGGTGCGGGCCAAGGAAGAGCTTTCCGGCGCGCGGATCTTCTTTGACAAGGTCAGCGTCGGCTCCACCATGAACGCCATGCTGGCGGCGGTGCGGGCCAAGGGCCAGACCGTGCTGGAAAACTGCGCCAAGGAGCCCCATGTGGTGGACCTGGCCAACTTTTTGAACATGTGCGGCGCCGATGTGCGGGGCGCAGGCACCGACGTCATCAAGGTGCGGGGCGTGGAGTCCATGCACGGCTGCACCTACAGCATCATTCCCGACCAGATCGAGGCGGGCAGCTATATGGTGGCGGCAGCCGCCACCGGCGGGGACGTGCTCATCAAGAACGTCACCCCCAAGCACCTGGAGCCCATCACCGCAAAGCTCCGCCGGGCCGGGGCTGAGATCGAGGAGTTCGACGACGCGGTGCGGGTGCGCCGCACCGGGCCCATCCTGCCGCTGAAGATCAACACCATGCCCCACCCGGGCTTCCCCACCGACATGCAGCCCCTGATGGGGGTGCTGCTCAGCGTGGCCCAGGGCACCAGCACCGTGACCGAGGGCATCTGGGACAACCGCTTCCGCTATGTGGACGAGCTGCGCAAGATGGGCGCCAACGTTCAGGTGGACGGCCAGGTGGCGGTCTTTGAAGGGGTGGAGCAGCTGCAGCCCGCCCCGCTGCGGGCCAGCGATCTGCGGGCCGGCGCCGCCATGGTGGTGGCCGCCCTCATCGCCCACGGCACCAGCGAGATCGAGGAGATCAGCCACATCGAGCGCGGCTATGAGGACATCGTCCAGAAGCTGCAGGGCCTGGGCGCCGACATCCGCAAGGTGGAGCGCCAGCCCGCCGCTCTCAGCCAGGCGCTGTGAGCTTGAAGGAACCATAAACCCGGGAGCTGCATCCGGAAAGGGTGCGGCTCTCTTTTTGCAAAAGGGCAGGAGGGCCCGCAGCCATGGCAGAACTGATCTCATTGTATTCGGGTTCGTCCGGCAACTGCAGCGTGGTGCGCAGCGGCGGGCGCTACTTACTGGTGGATATGGGCAAGGGGGTGCGCACCACCTCGGCCGCTCTTAAGAGCCTGGGGCTGGACCCGGCAGCCTGCGGCGGGGTGCTGGTGACCCACGAGCACAGCGACCACGTCAAGGGTCTTGCCACCTTTCTGAAAAAATACCCGCTGCCGGTCTACGGCGCGGAAAAGACCCTCCAGGCGCTGGAACTTTCCGGCACACTGCCCGCTTCCTGCCCGCTGGAGGTGCTGGAGCCGGGGGTGCAGCAGGAGATCGAGGGGTTTGGGGTCACCGCTTTCCCCACCAGCCACGACGTGCCCTGCGTGGGCTACCGGATCACCGAGCCGGGGGGCAGCACCATGGCCATCGCCACCGACCTCGGCACCCTGACCGACCCGGTGCACAAAGCGCTGTCCGGCTGCGCGCTGGTGGCCCTGGAGAGCAACTACGACCTGCACATGCTGCGCACAGGGCCCTATCCCTACTATCTGCGGGCCCGGATCGAGAGTACCCGGGGGCATTTGTCCAACGGCGAATGCAGCGCAAAGCTTCTGGAGCTGGTGCAGGAGGGGTGCAAGCGGTTCGCTTTGTGCCACCTCTCCCAGGAGAACAACACCCCGGCCCTGGCCCTTCAGAGCGTCTTTTCCACCCTGGGGGCGGCGGGGGTGGTGCCGGACAAGGACTGCATCGTCCAGACCCAGCGCCGGTGCGAGGTCAGCCCCGCGCTGGAATTTTGAGCGAAGCAGTTGACAAGCAGAGGGAAAATGTTATAATTATCTTGGTTCGCCGGGCTCCGGCGTGCCCTGAATCAAGGTAAAACGGCTATGACAGGGCCAGGAATGTGCAGGCAGCCGCCCCAGAGAGGGGCCCATCGGCTGAGAGGGCTCCCGGTATGCGCACATCCCACGCCACCCTTGAGCCCCCGGTGAGACAAATCGGGCGCAGCGCGGCGTTATCGCGGCAAAGAGGCAGGGGAACATTCCCCTGCAAACTGGGTGGTACCACGGAGTTTCGACAGCCTTCGTCCCTTTTGGGGCGGGGCTGTTTTTGCTTTTTGCCCGAAGCTGTCACCAAAGAGCGCGCCGCCTGGCGGCGAAAGATTGAGGAGAGAATACCTATGCAATGGACCGGTTTGAATGAACTGCGTGAAAAGTATCTGAGCTTTTTTGAGTCCAAGGGCCACCTGCGGCTGGACAGCTTCCCCCTGGTGCCCAAGAACGACCCCAGCCTGCTGCTGATCAACAGCGGCATGGCTCCCATGAAAAAGTGGTTCCTCGCCCAGGAGGAGCCCCCCCGTCACCGGGTGACCACCTGCCAGAAGTGCATCCGCACCCCCGACATCGAGCGGGTGGGCATCACCGCCCGTCACGGCACCTTCTTTGAGATGCTGGGCAACTTCTCCTTCCAGGACTACTTCAAGGAGGAGGTCATTCCCTGGGCCTGGGAGTTTCTGACCAGCGAGGAGTGGATGGCCATCCCCAAGGATAAGCTGTTCATCTCGGTCTACCAGGACGACGACGAGGCCTACGACATCTGGACCCAGAAGGTGGGCATCCCCGCCAGCCACATGGTACGCATGGGCAAGGAGGACAACTTCTGGGAGCACGGCTCCGGCCCCTGCGGCCCCTGCTCCGAGATCTACTTTGACCGCGGCCCCGAGTACGGCTGCGGCAAGCCGACCTGCGGCGTGGGCTGCGACTGCGACCGCTATATGGAGATCTGGAACCTGGTGTTCAGCCAGTTCGACTCCGACGGCAAGGGCCACTACGAGCGTCTGCCCCGTCCCAACATCGACACCGGCATGGGCCTCGAGCGTCTGGCCTGCGTGATGCAGGGGGTGGGCAACCTGTTTGAGGTGGACACCGTCCAGAGCGTTCTGCACCATGTGGAGCACATCGCGGGCAAGACCTACAAGCAGGATGAAAAGACCGACGTCTCCATCCGGGTCATCACCGACCACATCCGCAGCTGCACCTTCATGGTGTCGGACGGCATCCTGCCCTCCAACGAGGGCCGGGGCTATGTGCTGCGCCGTCTGCTGCGCCGGGCTGCCCGCCACGGCCGCCTGCTGGGCATCCACACCCCCTTCCTGGTGGAGCTGGTGGAGACGGTCATCCGTTCCAGCGAGTCGGCTTACCCCGAGCTGCGGGAGCATGACGCCTATATCAAGAAGGTCATCGGCACCGAGGAGGCAAACTTTGCCCGCACCATCGACGCTGGCATGAACATCCTGAACACCCTGATCGACAACCTGGAGAAGGCTCACGCCCGCCTGCTCAGCGGTCTGGACGTCTTCAAGCTGAACGATACCTTCGGCTTCCCGCTGGACCTGACCCGCGAGATCGCGGCCGAGCAGGGCTTTGAGGTGGACGAAGAGGGCTTCCACGCCGAGATGGCAAAGCAGAAGGAGCGGGCCCGCTCCGAGCGTCTGAAGAAGAATATCTCGGGCTGGAGCGCCGACCTGTTCGGCGAGCTGGTGGCCGACCCCACCGTCTTTACCGGCTACGACCGTCTGGAGGACACCGGCGTGGTGGTGGCTCTGTCCGATGAGCAGACCCTGACCGACGCCATCGCCACCGACGACCAGGCCAAGGAAGGCGTGCTGGTGGTGCTGGACAAGACCCCCTTCTACGCTGAGATGGGCGGCCAGGTGGCCGACATCGGTACCATCACCGGCCCCGACTGCAGCCTGCGGGTGCTGGATGTCAAGAAGACCCCCAAGGGCTACTTTGTCCATACCTGTGTGCTGGAGAGCGGCATCGTCCGTCAGGGCGACCGTCTGACCGCCAAGGTGGACACCGAATACCGCATGTCCATTGCCCGCAACCACACCGCAACCCACCTGATGCAGGCGGCGCTGCGCCAGGTTCTGGGCGACCATGTGCACCAGGCTGGTTCCTACCAGGATGCTCAGGTCACCCGCTTCGACTTCACCCACTTCAGCGCCGTGACCCCTGAGGAGCTGGCCAAGGTGGAGAAGATCGTCAACGACAAGATCTACGAGTCCATGGAGGTGGAGGTCCGCTCCATGCCCATCGCCGAGGCAAAGCAGCTGGGCGCCATGGCCCTGTTCGGCGAGAAGTACGGCGAAGTGGTCCGGGTGGTCAACGTCCAGGGCTGGTCCACCGAGTTCTGCGGCGGTACCCATGTGAAGAACACCGCCCAGATCGGCGGCTTCAAGATCGTCAGCGAGTCCTCGGTGGCTGCGGGCATCCGCCGCATCGAGGCGGTCACCGGCAAGAACCTGCTGGCCCGCGCCAACGCCAACGAGCTGGTGCTGCGCCAGACCGCCGCGGCCCTCAAGGCCAACAATGTGGCGGACCTGGTGGCCCGTGCCGAGGCTGTGGCCGCTGAGAACAAGGCCATGAGCCGCGAGCTGGAGAACATGAAGGCCCAGATCGCCGCCTCCAAGGCCGAGAGCCTGTTCAGCGAGGCGGAGGAAGTGAACGGCATCAAGATCATCGCCGCCTTCTTCGCGGGCACCGGCAGCGATACGCTACGGGGCATGTGCGACACCATCCGCGACAAGGCGGTAAAGCCTGTGGTGGCGGTGCTGGTGGGCAGCGCCGAGGGCAAGGTCACCATGGCTGTCTCGGCCAACAAGCTGGCCCAGGACAAGGGCCTCAAGGCCGGCGCTCTGGTCAAGGAGATCTCGGCCATTGCCGGCGGCAAGGGCGGCGGCAAGCCGGATTTTGCTATGGCAGGCCTGAAGGACGCCGACAAGATCGACGAGGCGCTGCACGCTGTGGGCGGCATCGTCGAAAAGCAGATGAACTAAGCCGTCTGCCCAAAGACTCGTTCCTCCCTTTCCCGAAAACCACCGGGGAAGGATCAAAATACAAACAAAAAGGAGCGTGACACAATGGAGGATTGTCTGTTCTGCAAGATCGCCGCAGGCGAGATCCCCTCGAACAAGCTGTACGAGGACGATGAGCTGCTGGCTTTCTACGACATCGACCCCCAGGCGCCGGTGCATTTTCTGGTGATCCCGAAAAAGCATATCCCCTCTGCGGCGGCCCTGACCGAGGCCGACGGCGCGCTGCTGGGCCACATCTTCGCCGTGATCGCAAAGCTCACCCAGGAGCTTGGCTGTGAGGACGGCTGGCGGGTGGTCTCCAACGTGGGCAGGGACGGCGGCCAGAGCGTGCCCCACCTGCACTTCCATGTGCTGGCAAAGCGGAGTCTTGCCTGGCCCCCGGGCTGATGAGCCCGCCGGAGCGAAAAACTTGAATTGTGTGTAAAAAGGAGGAATCTCCGATGGCGGAGACCTATACCCTGAAGGTCGCGGGGCTGACCCGTGAGCTGACCATCTGCAAGGTGAATGAGCACATGGACATCGCGGCATTCATCCTGCTGGGCGATGCGGAGCTGACCGTGGCTGCCGCCGCCGCCCTGCTGGAAAAGTGCCCGGAGTTCGACGTGCTGCTGACCGCTGAGGCCAAGGGCATCCCTCTGGCCCACGAGATGAGCCGCCAGAGCGGCAAGCCATATGTCTGCGCCCGCAAGGGTGTCAAGCTCTATATGAAAGAGCCGGTGATCGTGGAAGATCAGTCCATTACCACCGAGGGCAAGCAGCGCCTGGTGGTGGACAAGAAGGAGCTGGACGAGATGGCCGGCAAGCGGGTGCTGGTGGTGGACGACGTGATCTCCACCGGCGGTTCCCTCAAGGCGCTGGACGCTCTCGCCGAGCAGACCCAGTGTGAGATCGTGGGTCAGGCTGCTGTCCTGGCCGAAGGCGATGCTGCCCAGCGGAAGGACATCATCTTCCTGGAACCGCTGCCTCTGTTCTTCCACTAAGCGCAGGTGCGGCGGGGGTTGTGGGTGTTCAGCGCCGGTGCGCTGGGCATACAACTGAGCTATGTGTTTTTGCCGCAGGCGGTGTTCTGGCCGCTTGCGGCTTTTTTCGTATGCGCCTGTTTGGCTTTGTCGGTACGCCGGTCCACCCGGAGCCGGGCGCTGTGTGTGCTGGCCGGGACGGCGCTGGGGGCGGTTTTCCTCCTGCGCACGGTTTTGGGATTTGCGGCGGTGAGCGAGACCTACGCCGGACACACCCTTCGCCTGACCGCCTGTGTGGAGCAGGTGCAGCAGAGCTATACCCCCGGCTGGGTCTGGGCCCAGCTGCGGGTGGAGCAGGCAAACGGCGAAGAGGCAGATTTCCGGATAATCTGCACCTGGATGCCGGAGTGCACGCCAGGAGAGAAGATCGCGGCGGTCTTTGCCCTCTCGGAACCCTCGGAATCGGAACGGCTGGAATGGTACACCGACGGGGCCGTACTGGCTGGAAAGTATCTCCACAGCTTTGTTTTGTGCGGGGAGGACGAGAGTTTTCTGGGCCGGATGCGGCGGCTGCAGCAGTCCCTGAGCGAAGCGGTGCGCCGGTATCTCGACGAGGACACCGGCGCGGTGCTGGCCGCCATGACGGTGGGGGACCGCAGCGGCATTTCCACCGAGCTGAACGCCGCCTACCGTTCCGCAGGCCTGAGCCACATTCTGGTGGTCAGCGGTATGCATGTTTCGATCCTCTGCGGAGGGCTGTGGAGCACAAAGCGTCCCTTCCGGCTCTGGCGGCGCCGGGCCGCCGCGCTGGTGGGTTCGGCACTGGTGGCGGTGATGGTGGGGGTCACCGGCTGTACGCCTTCGGTGCTGCGGGCGGCCGTTGCGGTCTGGCTCAGCGCGCTGGGGCCCTGGGTGGGCGGCATTCCCGATCCGCTGACCTCTCTGGCTGCGGCAGGGCTTTTGCTCTCCGGGACAAACAGTTATGCCCTCTGGGATGTGGGATGCCAGCTCTCCTTTGTGTCGGTGCTGGGCACTCTGGCCGGGGCGCATCAGGCTGCAAAAATAAAGGCGCATTGGTACAGCCGCCCGAAAGCCAAGAAAAAGAGAAATCTGCTGTACCGCGGGCTGGAAAAACTGACCCTCGGGGCGCTGGAGGCGCTGTGTATCTCGGCCTTTGCTTCGGCGGCTACGCTGCCGGTGCTGATTTTGCGGGGCCTCAGCGCAAGCCCCTACGCCCTTGTATCGGGTGTGGCGGTGGTCTGGATGGCCCAGCCCATCCTGCTGTTTGGAATCGGAGCGGCAGTGACCGGGCTGTTTGCGCCTTTTGGATTGGTCAGCATGGCCCTTTCCTTCTGCGGCGGGCTGGCGGTCTATCTGCTCAACGGCTGGGCCCGGATGGTCTCTGTCTGGCCGGGGGCGCAGATCCGGTTCGAGAGCGAATACGCCGGGTATGTCTGTCTGGCGCTGCTGGCGGTCGGAGGCTTTGCGGCCTGGAAGCAGGTCCGGCCATGGGCGGCGGCCCCGGTGCTGGGGCTTGTGCTGCTGGCTGCTACCTTCAGCTGGGGCGCGCTGGACGCGGTCACCCTGCGCGCCGCCCTTTTCGGCTCGGAACAGGCGCCTGCGGCGGTGCTGGTCCAGAACGGCTTTGCGGTGCTGCTCTACCGCGGCGATGAGGAGAGCCTTTATCAAATTCAGCAGTATCTGGACCGCCGGGGCGAGGCGGTCCGGCTGCTGGTGGTAGACCTGCGGCAGGAGCCCGCCGCAGAGCCCTGCCCGCTGCCGTCGGAGGGATATCTCCAGGCCGGGGCACTGGAGCTGCGCTGCGCAGAGACTTTGGAGTGGGGCGAAATGGAGCTGGAGCTTCTGCGCACCGAAAGCGGCTGCGGAGTGCTGATCCAGGCGGCCGGGCTGCGGCTTGCAGCCTGCGAAGGAGATTTTTCACTGGTGGGGCAGGCGGCAGCGGATGTTCTGCTGGCTTCGCCCGATGACCCGGCGGCCTTTGACTGGCAGATGCTGCTGAGCCTCAGCGCGGAATACCGCTGGATACGGGGTTCTGTGGGGGAAGGGCTGCTTGCTTCGGGGCAGCAGGTGCGGCTGCGGAGCGGATGACCCCCTCTTTCCGCTGGGAAAACCGGCCCGGACGTGGTATACTGAGAAAACAAAACAGGAAGGGAGGGCCGCTATGGCCACCGAAACACAGCTGCGCCGCCTGATGGACAAGGGCTGCCCGGTCTATTATTTCTATTCCAGCGAGCGGTATCTGACCCGGCAGCACAGCCGGGCGGTCTGCCGGATGCTCGCCCAGCAGGACGGGGAGGAGCCCACGGTGCTGGACGGGGCCGCCCCCGAGATCGAACAGATCATCATGGCGGCGGGGACCATCTCCTTTTTTGGCACCCGGCGGGTGGTCTATCTGCCCGAGCTGGAGCCCGGCAGTTACAGCGACAAGGACCTGGAAGCCCTCTGCGACGCCATCGCCAGCGCCGAAAATTCGGTGCTGGTGTTGGCCAGTGTCTTTGAATTGGAGCGCGGCAAGCTCAAGCTGGGCAAGCGGGCCCAGAAGCTCATCGAGCACTGCCGCCGCCTTGGATACGCCGAGGAGCTGGCGAAGCCCGGCCCTCTGGAACTCAAACGCATGATGATGGAACGGGCCGGGAGCCAGGGGGCTTCTCTGCCTGAAAACGCTGCTGCCGCCCTGCTGGAGCGGTGCGGGGAGGACCCCTTCCTGTTGGAAAACGAGGTGGACAAGCTCTGCGCCCTGTCGGGTTACCGGACGGTGAGCGCAGGCATGGTGGCGGAGCTGGGCACCGTGAGCTTAGAGGCGGATGTCTTTGAGATGGTGCGGATGGTCACCGCCCGCAATGCGGCCGCCGCCTGCCAGAAGCTGCAAACTCTTCTGCGGCTGCAGCAGGAGCCCATCGCCATTACTGCGGCCCTCATCGGCAGTTATGTGGACCTTTACCGGGTCAAGCTGGGGGCCGCCCATCGAAAGAATTACAGCGCCGTCTTTAAGGATTTCGGCTATAAGGGCAGCGACTACCGGCTGAAAAAGTCGGCCCAGACCGCAGCGCGGTACACCCTGGGCCAGCTGGAACAGTGCCTTTCGGTGCTGCTGGAGCTGGACCAGGGCCTCAAGAGCCAGCCGGTGGCCCCCCAGCTGCTGCTGGAGACCGCCCTGTGCCGCCTGGCGCTGATTGGGAGGAGCGAATGAACCAACAACCGCTGCACACCGGCCGGGTGCTGATCGTGGAGGGCAAGTACGACGCGGCCCGGCTGGCCCGGCTCACCGATGCCATGATCCTGCTCACCGACGGCTTCGGCATCTATTCAGACAAAAAGCGGCAGCGCCTGTTCAAGGAGCTGGCCAAAAAGAACGGGCTGATCCTGCTCACCGACTCGGACGCGGCAGGCTTCCGCATCCGGAACTACATCACCAATCTCGTGGGCGCGGAGCATGTGGTGCAGGCCTATGTCCCCGCCATCCACGGCAAGGAGCGGCGCAAGGCCGCCCCCGGCAAAGAGGGCCTTTTGGGGGTGGAAGGAGTGGAGGATGCGCTGATCCTGCGCTGCCTGCGGGAGGCTCTAGGAGCAGAGGCGGACGCCGCTCCCCAGCGCCCGACGGGACGGCCCATCACCTATACCGATCTTTTTGAGTGGGGGCTTTCGGGCAGTGCCGGGGCCGCCCAGCGCAAGGCAAGGCTTTTGAACGCCCTGGGCCTGCCGCCCCGCCTTTCCAAAAAGGAGCTGGTGGAAGCCCTCAACCGGCTGTATACCTTTGAGCAGCTGGACCAGCTCCAGGCAAAGCTGGAGGAAGAGAAGTAAAAGGAGGTTTTCCGGTGCGCTTTTTCCATCTGTCGGATCTCCACCTGGGCAAGGCGGTGAACGGCTTTTCGATGATCGAGGACCAAAAGTACATCCTCAGCCAGATTTTGGAGCTGGTCCGGCAGGAAAAGCCGGAGGCGGTGCTCATCGCGGGGGACGTGTACGACCGGTCGGTGCCCAGCGAGGAGGCGGTGGGGCTGCTGGACGATTTTCTGGCGGCGCTTTCCGACCTGGAAACCGAGATCCTGCTCATCAGCGGCAACCACGACTCCGCCGGGCGTCTGGCCTTCGGCGGGCGGCTGATGCGCAAAAACATTCATGTTTCTCCGGTTTACCGGGGAAAGGTGGAGCCGGTGACCCTGGAAGATGCATGGGGGCCGGTGGATTTTTATCTGCTGCCCTTTTTGAAGCCCGCCCTGGTGCGCCCCTGGCTGCCGGAGGAGGAGATAACCAGCTACACCGACGCCCTGGCCGCCGCCATCCGGCAGATGCAGCCCGACCCGGCCCGGCGGAACGTGCTGCTGGCCCATCAGTTCGTCACCGGCGCGGCCCGCTCCGACTCGGAGGAGCTTTCGGTGGGAGGCACCGACAACGTGGACGCATCGGTCTTTGACCCCTTCGACTATGCGGCCCTGGGGCACATCCACGGCCCCCAGTATGTGGGGCGGCCCGGGGTGCGCTACTGCGGCACCCCGCTGAAGTATTCCTTTTCCGAGCTGCGGCAGCAAAAGTCGGTGACTCTGGTCACCCTGGAGCAAAAGGGTTCTCTCACTCTGCGCACCCTGCCCCTGACCCCGCTGCGGGACTGGGCCGAGATCCGGGGCAGTTTTGAGGAATTGACCGCCCTCGAGACCCGCGGCCGGTTCGAGAGGGTGAAGGGGTGCTATCTGCGGGTGGTGCTCACCGACGAGGAGGACCCCATCAACGCAGCGGGGCAGCTGCGCCGGTACTACCCCTATCTGATGAATCTCGACTACGACAACGCCCGCACCCGGGCCACCAGTACGCCGGATGCGCCGGTACAGCCCGAAAAGCGGCCCCCGCTGGAATTGTTCGGAGAGCTGTACGCCCTCCAGAACGGCCGGGAACTGGACGAGGAGCAGCGGGGATATCTGGCCGGACTGATCGAAGAATTGCAGGAGGAATGCCCATGAGACCGCTGAAACTGAGGATCTCCGCCTTTGGCCCCTATGCGGGGGAGGTGGAGCTGGACCTGGCACAGCTGGGGAAAAGCGGGCTCTACCTCATCACCGGCGACACCGGCGCGGGCAAATCCAGCCTGTTTGATGCCATCACCTATGCCCTCTACGGCCGGGACAGCGGCCGGGACCGGCGGGAACGCTCCTTCCGCAGCCTTTACGCTGAGTCGGAGAGCCGGGAAACCTTTGTGGAACTGACCTTCCTGCACCAGGGCAAGGAGTACACGGTCTACCGCCGCCCCGAGTACGAGCGGTTTTCCAAGCGCAGCGGCAAGGTCACGGTGCGGCCTGCCGACGCCTCCCTGACCTTCCCGGACGGGCGGGTGGTGAGCAAAAAGACCCAGGTCACCGAGGAGATCCAGAACCTGCTGGGGCTGGACCGGGAGCAGTTCAAGCAGACCGCCATGATCGCCCAGGGGGATTTTCTGGCCCTGCTCCAGGCCGAGAGCGACAAGCGCCGGGAGATCTTCCAGAAGATTTTCGACACCCGGCTGTACGCCCGGCTGCAAAAGAAGCTGGCCGAGGAGTCCGCCGCCCTGGCCGCCCAGTATAAAAGCCTTGCCGGGGGTATCGCCCAGGCGGGCAGCGGCATCCAGTGGGAGCCGGAAGACCCTCTTTCCCCTCAGGCAGAAAAGGCCCGGGCCGGAGAGCTGTCCGCCGACGAGCTGGACGCGCTGCTGGAAGAGCTGATCGGCGCGGACAATACCCGGAAAGAGGTGCTGGAAGCCCAGCGGGAGAAAACCAGCGCCGCCCTTTTGGCCCGGAACAGCCGCATCTCGCTGGAACAGCAGCGGGTGCGGATGCGGGAGGAGCTGGAGGCCCTCAAACACCAAAAAACCGACCTGGAGCAGGCCCTCGCCGCCGCCCGCTCCGCCCAGGAACAGGCCCAGGCCCAGAGCGGACGGGCCGGGCAGCTGGGGCAGGAAGCGGCGGTTTTGGCCCAGCAGCTCCCCGACTACCAAAAGCGGGAACAGCTGCGCAGCCAGCTGGCCCAGACCGAAAAAGACCTCGCCCGGGCCGAAGCCACCCTGAAGGACACCGCCCAGCGCCTGACCACCGCCCAGCAGTGGAAGGCCGAAAAGACCGCCCAGCGGGAGGCGCTGAAGGGGGCCGATCTGCGGGCCCTGGAAGCCGGGCAGAAGGTGAGAGAATGGGAAGAGCGGCAGACCCAGCTGGAAGCCCTCAAGGCGCTGCGGCTGGAGTTGGCCGGGATGCAGGCGGAGCTGCTGACCCGCAAGGCCGCCCGCCAGGATGCCGAGGCAGCCCTGACCCTGGCCGAAAAGACCAAGGCGGAGGCGGACGCTCTGGCCGCCCGGGCCGCCGAACTGCGGGAGAAGCTGCCCGCCGCCGCCCAGCGGCTGGAACGGCTGGCCCGGTTGCAGCAGGACGCCCGCCGCTGGGGCGACCAAAAACAGCGGCTGCAAGAGGCCCAGAAACGCTACCTTGCCGCCGAGGAAGCGGCGGGAAAGGCCGCAAGAGAATACGAAGAACAAAACACCCTCTGGATGCGAGAGCAGGCGGGCATCCTGGCCAAGAACCTGGCGGAGGGGCAGCCCTGCCCGGTCTGCGGCGCGCTGCACCACCCAAAGCCTGCTCAGGCTCCCGAGGAGCTGGTGAGCGAGGAAGGGCTGGAACGGCTGCGGCGGGCTTCGGAACAGGCCAGATCTGCCGCCCAGGAGGCCGCCGGGCAGGCCAGCGGCGAGAAAGGCCGGGAAGAACAGGCCCGGGCAGCGCTGGAAGCCGAGGCCGGGGCGCTGCTGGGGCTTGAGCAGCTTTTGGAGCCGGAGGCCCTTGCCGCCCGCGCCGCCGACGAGGAAAAACGGCTGTGGCAGGAGCGGGAAGAGGCGGAAAAGACCCTCAAGACCGCCGGGCAAAAGACCGCCGAAGCCGAGGAAAGGCTGGAAGAGGCCCGCCAGGCCCTCCAGCAGGCCCGGGAGGAGTACTCGTCCCAGAAGGGAAAGAACGAGGAGAAGAAAAAGCAGCTGGCCCGCTCTGCCCTGGAACTGCTGGGGGAGGAAGGGCTGGAAAAGCTGGAAGCGTGCCGGGCCGAGGCCCAGCGGACCCTTGCCGCCGCAAAGAAGGCGGAAGCCGCCGCCCAAAAGCAGGCCCAGGAGGCGGAAAAGCTGACCCAGCTGCTGGAAAAAGGGCTGCGCCGGGAGGAAGAGCTGCTCGCCGAGCAGCAGGCCGCCGAAAAGCAGCAGCTGACCCTGACCCACCGCCGGGAAAGCGAGGCGGGGGCCCTTTCCGAGCTGGAAGAAAAGCTTTCCTTCCCCGACAATGCCGCCGCCGAGGCTGCACTGAAAGAAAAACAGGCGGAGGCCGAGAGGCTGCAGCAGGAGATGGACACCGCCGCCGAAGCCCTGCACAAGGCCGAGACCGACCTGGCCGGGGCAGAGGGCCGGGCCCGCAGCCTGGCCGAGCAGCTGGGGAACGCCCCGGCGCTGGACCTTGCCGCCGAACAGGAGCAGTACGCCCGGCTGGAAGCAGAGCAAAAGCAGCAGCTGGCCCGGCGGGAGGAGCTGGCCGGCCGCATCCGGGCAAACGAAACTGCGCTGGAAGCGGTGCGCCGCCAGTCCGCCGCCGCCCGGGAGCTGGAACACAAGCTCCGGCTGGTCAAGGGCCTTGCGGACACCGCCAACGGCAGCATCTCAGGCAAGGACAAGGTGGACCTGGAAAGCTACGTGCTGCGCAGCTACTTTGACCGCATCCTGACCCGGGCCAACGCCCGGCTGCTGGAGATGAGCGGCGGGCAGTACGAGCTCTGCCGCCAGGAGCGTTCGGGGGACCTGCGCCGCCAGAGCGGGCTGGACCTGGAGGTGCTGGACCACTGCAACGGCACCCGCCGAGAGGTCAAGACTCTGTCGGGAGGCGAATCCTTCCTGGCTTCCCTCTCCCTGGCGCTGGGCCTTGCGGATGTGGTGCAGGCCGCGGCGGGCGGGGTGCAGATCCAGACCCTGTTCATCGACGAGGGCTTCGGCACCCTGGACGAGGAGACCTTGCGTCTGGCGCTGCAAACGCTGGTGCGTCTGGGCAGCGGGGAGAGGCTAGTGGGCATCATCTCCCATGTGCCTGCCCTGAAAAACCGCATCGACCGCCAAATCCTGGTGACCAAGACCCGCTCCGGCGGCAGCCGCGCCGAGATCCGGCTGGGGTGAGCGGCCAGATGCTGCTTGCCGCTGTGATGCCGTCCCCTTGGGGGCTGCTGCAAAATACCTCACGGTTTGCACCACCCGACCAGGCTCCCTCCCCGAGGGAGCTGGCGAGCGAAGCGAGACTGAGGGAGTTCGGATAGCAGCATCTTGCGGGAACCCCCTCTCAGTCACCTCCTTCGTCGGTGACAGCTCCCCCAAGGGGGAGCCAAGGCTTAAAGGAGCACGGCTGCTTCTTGGAAAGGCAGCGGATACTTCTACGCAAAAAACGCTGCCCTGACCGGCAAAACCGGCGGGGCAGCGTTTTTGTTTTAAAAATCAAAAGGGAGTAAAATCAAAAGGAAGCAAAACTCTCAGGAAATGTGGCGGAGCTGGATTTCCAGCAAAACGGAGCCCCACGCTTCGCCGCAGCGGGCGCAGACCGTGTCGGATTCTGCCCTCTGCCCGCTCTCTGTCTCCGGCTGGCCGTGGACGCAGGCGCCGCACTGGCTGCAAACAGCGGAGAAGAACACCTCCCGCTGCTGAAGGTCGTCGTTGTGGCGGGGGTCGCCGTGTTCACAGGGCACAAACTCCACCGTGACCCAGTCGGAATACTGCTCCGGCTGCTGGACAAGTTTCTCCTCGCCGCAGCAGGGGCAGCGCAAGGCGTCGGCTTCGGCCCCATCGGCAAAGGCAGGGAAGGCGGCGACCCCCAAGGTCAGGGCCAGGGCCAGACAGACGGCAAACAAGCGTTTCATGGCAGGTCTCCTTTCTTTTGCGGAACACTTACAAAATCTTCCCATCCTCGATCTGGATGACCCGGTCGGCCTTTTGGGCGATCTCGGGGTCGTGGGTGACCACGATCAGGGTCTGGCCGAACTTGGCCGCGCAGCTGGTGAGCAGCTGCAAGGTCTCCTCGCCGGTCTTTTTGTCCAGGTTGCCGGTGGGCTCGTCCGCAATGATGAGCTTGGGCTTTGCCAGCAAAGACCGGGCGATAGCCACCCGCTGCTGCTGCCCGCCCGAAAGCTCGGAAGGGTACTTTTTCAGCTTTTCTTCCAGGCCCAGGGTGTTCACCACCTCGCTGAAAAAGTCCGGGTCCGGCTTTTTATGGTCGAGGGTCAGGG
>CALXGY010000073.1 GCA_944387955.1 uncultured Faecalibacterium sp.
AACCACATAAACCCCATAGGAGTACAGCGAAACCCATATGGCCACACCGAGCCCCACCGGGCCCCACGGGAAGATAAGGGCCATACGGACCAACAGACGCTGCGACAATCGGCAGAATTTTCCCTCAACGGTCGGACCTTTGCCCTGCAGAGAGACTATACCGCCTCTCAGCCCGGCAAACCCGCGCGCTCCAACAACCAGAAAGAGATGTACGATAACTTCATCGGCGAATTCGTGTCCACCTACCTTTCTGGCCAAGCGAACGCCAATATGCCGATCTTTGTAACCTATGGCACCAACCGCTCGGTGCTGGACATTCCCCTTCGCATCCGCAACCGGCATGAGTTCTCCCAAGCGGCCGCTTTGGAGAGGGCCAGTGAGAGCAGTCTTGATTTCCGCACATTTTTTGAGTGGTTCCGCAACCAGGAGGATTTAGAAAACGAGATAAAAGCCGAGAAGCGGAATTTTGCTTATCGGGATACCTCCCTCGAATGCGTCCGCACTGCAGTCTGTGCCATGCTGGACGGCGTCTCTGGCTTGCGGGTCAAGCGCAGCCCCTTACGGATGACTGTCAACAAGGACAGCGCAGAGTTCCGCGTGGACGACCTGTCCGACGGCGAAAAATGTACCCTGGCTCTCTTTGGCGACCTGGCCCGCCGCATTGCCATGGCCAACCCCCATTTAGCAAACCCACTGGAAGGCGAAGGGCTGGTGCTGATCGATGAGATCGAGCTGCACATGCACCCCTCCTGGCAGCGCCGGATCCTGGGTGCTCTGCAAGCCACCTTCCCCAACATCCAGTTTATTGTGACAACCCATTCGCCGCAGATTCTCAGCGAGGTGGACGCCAGCTGCAACCTGTTCAGCCTGGAACCAGTTGAAACCGGCATCTCCGCCGTTCCCTATGCGGTCTACGGTTGGGACTCCAACGGCATCCTCAGCGCCGCTATGGAGACTTCTTCCCGTCCGAAAGCTGTTGCTCAGACGTTCCGTTCTTTCTACGCCGCCGTGGACGCTGAGAACTTTGACGATGCCCAGCACATCCTGGAGCAGCTGCGGAAGGTGGTCGCCCCCGACGACCCGGAGCTTACCGGCTGTGAAATCCGCCTGGATCTTGAAATGCGCTGAGGTAGCTGTCCATGATCAAAATCAAAAAAGGCCCTGAGCCTGCTGAGCTGGTCCAGTATCGTCAACTTCCCGGCGCGACCTATCAAGACATGCACGGCGCAAAAACCGGAAAATACAAGGCAGACGGCTCGCCGGAGGATGTCTACACTGTCGTGTTGGACAATCTGATTCGGGAGCAGGGCTGTATTTGCGCTTACTGTATGTGCCGTATCCCCGAAAAGGGCAAAAGCGCCACTATTGAGCACATTCAGCCTCAAAGCGTTTTGCCCGGGCAGGCCCTTGACTACCGCAACATGCTGGCAGTCTGCGACGGGAACAGAAACTCTCACTCCAACGCCCACAAGACCTGCGACGCTCGCCGTGGAGACAGCCCGCTTTCCGTCAACCCTCTTCTCCCCGAGACCATCGCGGAGATCAAATACCGCAGCGACGGAACCATCTACTCCGACAAAGCTGCTGTGCAAAACGATTTAGATGTCATCCTCAACTTAAACTGCAAAGAGCGCCGCCTCCCCGAGAACCGGAAATCCGCGCTGGACCAGCTTTTGCAGGAGATACGCAAAAAGCATCCCACCGGCAGCATCAAACAATATTGTCAGGCCAAACTGGCCGAGTACCAGACCGAATCTCCACATTCGCCCTATGTCGGCATCCTGATCTACTGGCTGAAAAAACACGCCCGGTGAGATATCCTGCCCTATCCGCCTATAGCCATACGGCTATCAGACCTTTATTCTCTGCTTCGCCACATACGGAATACCAAAAAGGAGGAAACCCAAAAAAGTGAAAAAACTCATGTGTATGATCCTGACCATCCTGCTGGCGGTATCTCTAGCAGGCTGCAGCGGTAGCATGGCATCGGCAGAATCGGTGGTAGAAGACGCCATCCAGGCATTTCAGAGTGCTGATGTTGACGCAGTACGGGAATACTGGGGAAGTACGGATCTTGCCAGCTCAGAAGACAGCGCAGAAGAGGACGCATACACCCAGCAGCTGATGGAGCTCATTGCGTCCAGTTTGACCTATCAGATCACGGACTCCGCCGAAGATGTGAAAGCGGGAACTGCTACGGTGACTGTGGAATTCACCAGCATCGATATGAGTACTGTCTTTTCCGAGTGGATGGGGGAAATTATCTCCCAGGCGTTGGGATACGCCTTTCTGCCGACTGACCAGCAGCCCAGTGAAGAAGAACTCAACGATTTATCCATAGAACTCCTTTGTGAAGTTATAGAGGATCATACAGACGACAAGGTAACCAACACGGTGGACATTCCTTTGAGCCTTGTGGAAAATGAGTGGAAGATCGACCAGTCCGATGCGGCAATCGATGCTATGATGGGAGGTATGATAACTTCTTTATCGTCGCTGGATGAAGCTTTCCAGGAAATGGGTGCAGCTGAACCGCCGACAGAGCCGGTGCGCACCAATCCGGCCGTATTGGGAGACTATACTGTGGAGATTCAATCCGCCACTATAACCCAAGACTATGCCGGAGATCCCGCCATTGTAATCACTTATTCCTGGATCAACAACAGCAGCGAGACTACTTCCCCGTTTTTTTCGGTCCGTACCGCGGTATTTCAGGATGGTGTAGGTTTGGATGCTGCACTCATCACAGATGATTCTGTTTATGACAGCAGGATGCGCACAGCCGATGTGCGCCCCGGCACCACTATAGAGGTTCAGGAAGCTTTCTCTCTGTACAACACCACCTCACCCATCGAGGTGGAAATCACCGAGTCGTCCCTCTTGGGTAATGCCCAAGAAACTGCTTATAGGATGTTCGCTCTTACTTAAAATTGAAATATCATTACAATAAATAAACTGCACCCCATTTGTTAGACAGTTTTCTCCATGATATAATGAGCGCAAAATCCCCCTTCCGCTTTTTGGGAGCGGATGGGGGCCCAGCACAAGACCGCAGCAAAGGAGGCAGACATGGACCGTTCCCATCTCAAGCAGTTTTTGGCGGTGTGCCTGTTGGGCGCTTTTCTGTGCAGCGCCGCCGCCTGCTCCGCCCCCGCTCCCTCTTCCTCGGCAGCGGCCGGTTCTTCTGAATCGGCTGTGCAGGAGACCGAGCCCCCCGCTTCTTCTCAGGTGAAAGAACCTTCGGCGGAGGAGACCGCCGCATTCTTCCAGAGCTTCCAGCAAGCCGTCCTGGCAGACGAGCGGGAAACGGTGGCGGAGCTCTTCCGCTTTCCCAAAGAGCCGGTGCTGCCCGGGCAGGAAAAGCAGTACATCCATTCCGCTGAGGAGTTTCTGCCGGTATACGACCAGATCTTCACCGAGGAATTCATCGCCCAGATCGAACAGCTGGACCCGGCAGATTTTGCATCCGACCCGGTCAGCGGCATCAGCTGGGGGGAGGGGCTCATCTGGGCCAAGGAATACGACGGCTCTTTGCAGATGATCTCCGTGTTCCCCTCCCGCGCAGACCGCTACCTGGCATACTATGAGGGCAACGATGCAGCCTGACGCCCCCGCCCAGCATCCAGCCAGCACAGCAAGAGCCGCACCCTTTCCGGGACAGTCCGGGGGTGCGGCTTTTTTGTCTCTCCTGATTTTCCAGTTCCTTTTACCAAAAAAGGACGGGGCCGAAGCCCCGTCCTTTAGGTTTGCTCATCCGGCAGATATGCGCAGCCATTCCCTGCGGGGGCCGGACGCAAACGCCCGGCCTTGTCCCTTTGCAAAGGAAGTCGTCTTGCCGCCTTCTCTCTTGACGGTCCCCTGTACAAATATTATACTGTATCCCAAATCAGGAGCAAGCCCCGGGCGGCACACGGCGTAAAACGCTCTCAAAGATGAAAAAGACCGCAAAAGCCCGCCATACTCCCGCCGCTTTTCCAGAGCGGCCATTGAAAACAGGAAAGGAACCCGCATGAGCAGCGACATCTGGAATCCCTGGCACGGCTGCCGCAAGTACAGCGAAGGCTGCGACCACTGTTATATGTACTATCTGGATGCGGCCCGGGATCGCTCCGGCGCCGAGATCTATAAGGTCAAGACAAATTTCAATCTCCCGCTGAAAAAGGACCGGCAGGGCAATTACAAGATCAAAAGCGGCGAAAGGCTGCGGGTCTGCATGACCAGCGATTTCTTTTTGGAAGAAGCGGACGCCTGGCGGGAGGAAGTGTGGCAGATGATCCGCCTGCGCCCGGACGTTCATTTTTGGCTGCTGACCAAGCGGGCTCACCGCATCCGGGAGTGCCTGCCTTCCGACTGGCAGGATGGCTGGGAGAACGTTTCTCTCAATGTCACGGCGGAAAATCAGGCGCGGGCGGACGAACGGCTCCCGATCCTGCTGGACATCCCCGCAAAGCACAAAGGGGTCATGATCGCGCCGTTTATCGGGAAGGTGGATCTGGAACCCTATCTTGCCGCCCGTCAGCTGGAAACCGTCTTTGCGGACGGCGAAAACTACGGCAGCACCCGCCCGCTCCATTATGAATGGGTCCGGCTGGTCTATGAACAGTGCCGGAAATACGGCGTGCCCTTTTCCTTTTTCGGCACAGGGGACATCTTCATCAAAGACGGCAGGGAGTACCGCATCTGCAAGGCGTATCAGCATGTGCAGGCGCTGCGCTCCGGCCTGCAATACCCCGCCGTCGGGCAGGAAGTCCCCATCCAAAAACGCTGCCGCACCTGCAAGAGGAGAAACTCCTGCAATGGCTGCCGCTGGTGCGGAAGGTGCTGACCCCCGCCCCCCGGCCATCCCTGCGGGGGCGCGGTCATGGATATTTCACTTGACTTGCCATCGGTCAGGCTTTATCCTTAAGGCAAGCATCTTTCCCGCCCGGGCGGCGGGAAGGGACGGCTCGCGCCGAATCATAAAAAGAAAGAAGGATGAAAAACCGATGAGATCCATGAAAAAATACCTTGCACTGGCCGCGGCCCTCTGCCTGTGCCTGCTGATTCTGACCGGCTGTACAGGGTCACAGACCGCCAGCTACACCATGCAGGACGTTGTAACTGCCAACAGCGCCTACCAGCTGCTGGACGGCCACCAGAGCCTCCTGCTCCAGATCCAGGACAACACCCGGGCCCAGCCGCAGGTGACGGTCTACATCGACCAGGACCTCGCCTGCTATGTGGACGGCAGCTCGGTGGAAGTCTTTTCGGACGGCTCCTTTGCCAGCAGTTACAGCTGTGTGGACGGGGCCTATCAGGGCAGCCTCTACTTCGGCAGCTACCTGACCGGTGTGCAGAACTCCTTCAGCTATCTGACCCTGGATGTGCAGACCATCATGTCCGAGCAGCCCGAGTCCGCAGAGCGGGAGGGGGATCTGCTGGTGGTGCACACCAAGGGCAGCGTCCAGTCCTACCCCGTCCAGTACGAGGACTGGCCCTTTGACACCACCATCACCTCCACCTACTGGCTGGACCCCGAGACCCTGCGGCTGCACAAGGGCGAGACCCGGGCCAACTTCCCGGACGGCAGCTCTGAAGTGGTGATCTCCTTCCAGGTGGAATACGACCTGCCCATCCCCGCCGAGGCCCAGGCCCTGATGGACCGCCGCAGCAGCGCACCGGCACAGCGCACCGTAACCGTGGTGCTGGATGCAGGCACCGAGACCGAGACCACCGGCAGCATCACCCTGCCGGACAACGAGCCGGTCACCGCCTATTTTGACAACCAGGACAAGTACAGCCTCTACGCCGACCCCGAATTCACCCAGCCCTATGAGCGCATCCAGCAGGGCGACGTGACCATCTACCTGAAAAAGAACTGACCTCTCCCACAAAGAGCCGCACCCCCGCCGGGAATACCCGAGGAGGTGCGGCTTTTGTTTTTGCAGCGGGGCGCAAGCTTATACATATTGGAATATTCTACTGTAAGGAATCAAAAAAGACACACTGTTGCGGGGCTGCATTTGGTGTTAAAGTGGAGGCAGACAGAATTTTTGTTTGCCTAAAGGAAAGGAGGCTGCTTTGAAACCTGATTTTTACACTCTGCTCCGCTTGGCCGCCGGCCGGGAGGAACTGCTGTCCGAGCTGATGTTCACCGCCATGATGGAACTGGCGAAGGGCGAGCCGGTGGAGGAGCGGGACAGGCGCTTTGCCCTGCTCCAGACCGCCGCGGCGGGCCGGTTCGGCCTCAAGCGGGAGACGGTGGACTGGTGGCTGGAGGACTGCCACCGCCGCTGCAAGGACGACCGGGAGGCCTTCATGGCCCAGGCCGCCCAGCAGCTGGACAAGGTGATCACCCCGGCCGGGGAGCGGCGGTTCGTCCCCCTCGTGGAGGTCCGCCCCAAAGAAGCGGAGTACCTCATCGAGCCCTATCTGCCCAAGGGGATGATCACCATCATCGGCGGCACCTCCGGCATGGGCAAGACCTGGCTGGCCCTGAGCTGGGCCGCCGCCATCAGCCGGGGAAAGCTGCCGGACTGTCAGTGCCCCTTTGACGAGCCCCCCGCGCCGGGGTATGTCTACTACATGACCAAGGAGAACGACCTGGAGACGGTCATCGTGCCCCGGCTTTTGAAGATGGGGGCGGACATGAGCCGGATCATCGCCCAGCGGATGGAGGACACCGGCCTGCGGCTGGACGACCCGGTGCTGGACGAGCTGGCCCAGAAGTACCCGCCCGCCCTGGTGATCTTCGACCCCATCCAGTCCTACCTGGGGGCGGCGGTGGACATGAACAAAGCCAACGCCGTCCGCCCGGTGCTGGACCACCTGGGAGCCTTCGCCAAGCGGCACGGCTGCGCGGTGGTGCTGATCTCCCACCTGAGCAAGCCCAGCGGCACAGGGTCCTCCACGGCGCTGGACCGGCTGCTGGGCTCCTCCGACTTCCGCAACGCGGCCCGCTCCATCGTGATCGTGGGCTGCGACCCCGACCGCCCGGCCTATAAGGTCTTTGCCCACGCCAAAAACAGCATCGGCGAGCCCGGCGAGAGCCAGCGGTTCCACATCGACGGCGAAAAGGGCCTGGTCTACGACGGCCCCTGCGAGACCGCCGCCGACGAGATCGTCCGCCAGCTGCCCGGCCCAAAGACCAAGCCCGCCGTCACCCTCACCGCCGCCCGCCGCCAGCTGGAAGAGCTGATGAAGGAGGGCTACGCCCCCCTAGAGGCGGTGGAGCAGCTGCAAGAGCAGAGCGGGATCAGCCGGATGACTCTCTATCGGGCAAAACAGGAACTGGCGGTGCAGACCGTGGCCATCGGCAAACCCCCTCACCGCCAGACCTACTGGCTTTTGCCCGAGATGGACGCCGAGCAGTTCCGCCGGGATCACACTCCGCCGCCAAAGCAGCTCACCCTGCAAAATGCAGAGAGAACAAGCTAAACTTTCCCAAGCTTCTCTATTACACCTGTTTATTTGGGAAAGTTAGAAAAAATATAGGCTCTAAGCCAACTTTTAAACTTTCCCAGAGTTTAGGTCATTTGGGAAAGTTAAACTTTTGAGGGAAAAATGCTTTCCCGGCTGTGTCTCGCTCTTTCTCCGGGAAAGCACCCAACGCAGAAAAGGATGATTTAATCCTCTGAAAAGAGATCGG
>CALXGY010000074.1 GCA_944387955.1 uncultured Faecalibacterium sp.
GTCTACCAGCCCAGCCGGGGCTCCATCCTGCTGGACGGCGTGCCCACCGCCGGCAAAAAGACCTACCAGGTCAACCGGATGGGGGTGGCCCGCACCTTCCAGAACATCCGGCTGTTCAAGGACCTGAGCGTCATCGACAACGTCAAGGTGGGCCTGCACCAGTCCATGAACTACCGCCTGCCCGAGGCCCTGCTGCGCCTGCCCAGCTACTGGAAGCAGGAGCGCAAGACCACCGACGAGGCCATCGGGCTTTTGAACATCTTCCACATGTCCGACCTGGCCGGCAAGCAGGCGGGCAGCCTGCCCTACGGCGCCCAGCGCCGGCTGGAGATCATCCGCGCCCTGGCCACCCGCCCCAAGCTGCTGCTGCTGGACGAGCCCGCCGCCGGCATGAACCCCTCCGAGACCGCCGAGCTGATGGAGGTCATCCGCCGCATCCGGGACGAGTTCGACATCGCCATCCTGCTGATCGAGCACGACATGAACCTGGTCATGGGCATCTGCGAGGGCATCGCGGTGCTGAACTTCGGCCGGGTCATCGCCAAGGGCACCCCCGACGAGATCCGCAACAACCCCCAGGTCATCGAAGCCTACCTGGGCAAAAAGGAGGGCTGAGCCATGGCCGAAACAATGCTCAAGGTTGAGAACATCAACGTCTACTACGGCAACATCCACGCCATCCGGGACATCTCCTTCCATGTGGATGAGGGGGAGATCGTCACCCTCATCGGCGCCAACGGTGCGGGCAAGTCCACCAACCTGAAAACCATCTCGGGCCTTCTGCACCCCAAGACCGGCGACATCCTTTACAAGGGCAAGAGCATCCGCGGCATGCGGGCCCACAAGATCGTGGAGGCGGGCCTGGCCCAGGTGCCGGAAGGACGCCGGGTCTTTCTGCGGATGAGCGTAGAGGAGAACCTGGAAATGGGCGGCTTCACCCAGCCCCGCAGCACCATCGGCCCCAATATGGAGCGGGTGTTCACCCTCTTCCCCCGGCTGAAGGAGCGCCGCAATCAGATGGCGGGCACCCTGTCCGGCGGCGAGCAGCAGATGCTGGCCATGGGCCGCGCCCTCATGAGCGGGGCCTCCATGCTGATGCTGGACGAGCCCTCCATGGGCCTGTCCCCGCTGCTGGTGCAGGAGATCTTCGACATCATCCAGGACGTCCACGAGCGCGGCATGACCATCCTGCTGGTGGAGCAGAACGCTCAGATGGCTCTGTCCATCGCCGACCGGGCCTATGTGCTGGAGACCGGCCGCATCGTCATGGAAGGCACCGGCAAAGAGCTTCTGACCAACGAAAAGGTCCGCAGCGCCTACCTGGGCGGCTGATTCTCCGTATCCTGCAAAATCAAAAAGCAGCTGTGCTCTGGGCACAGCTGCTTTTTTTGCACATGTGGGAATAGGGGAAAGAGGGTTATTCGGTGGTCTGGAAGGTTCCGGCGATGGCGGGCAGACGGCTGCCCCAGCCCTCATAGTATTCGCTCTGATCCGGGTAGGACCAGCCCAGATACCAGGTCTGCTCTCCGCTTTCAGCGAGGCGGAGCACCTCGGCCCGGCCTTCCTCGGTCCGGCCAAAGACCGCGTCGTCGTCGTCCGACTGGAGCCAGCCCTCGGCCAGCAGGGCCTCGGCCGCCTCATCAAAGGTCTGTTCCGACCGGCCCACCCTCAGCTCAACGTCGGCGTTGGCCTCGGGGGAAAAGCAATCGGTGCCGTCGGCGCTGGTCTGCTCCCAGCCGCCTTCGGGCAGATAGAGGATGTACCCCTCGCCCTCGTACAGCTCAGCACGCACCGTCTCGGTCTCGCCTTCCAGCTGGAATTCCAGCCAGGCTTCGGCGGGAAAGGCGCTGTCTTGGGCGCTGTCCGGGGCGGGCTCGGAGGAAACCTCACTCTGGGAAGTTCCGGTGCTGTCCGACGGCGCACTGCCGGAGGGGGGAAGGGAAGTGGCGCCGGAAGAAACGGAATTGCCCGGTGTGCCGCAGCCGGAAAGCCCCAGGGTCAGGGCCAGAGCTAAGGACAGGGAAAGGGTTTGGATGGATCGATTCTGCATCGATGGTGCCTCCTTTGGGAAGAGGGTGGCCCTGCCGCTTTGAGCGGCGGGCCTCGATATCAATACGAACTGCTGCCCGGAAATATTGCGTCCGGGTGCAGAATTTTGATCCATCTTATGCTTGAGGAATGGGTTTGGTCCATTGCCGCTGCAAAAAGAAGAAGAAAACCGCACTGACCCCAAAGAGGACATAATAACTGGCGATCCGGTAGAGCACCAGGGCGGAGAAAACGGCGCTCTCCTCCAGAAATCCGCCGAACACCAGCAGGAAAGCGGTCTCGATGGAGCCCATGCCCGCCACATTGGGCAGCGCGTTGGACAGCAGCATCATCAGCGCCGCCAGCAGCTGGCCCTGCCAAAAGCTCAGGCTGTCGATGCCCATGAACCGCAGCCCCAGCCAGGGGATGGTGTAGAGCAAAAAGAGCTTGACCCACTGAAAAATCAGCAGCTGGATGCACAGCCGCTTGTCGGTCAGGGTGAGGCGGCTGGCCTGCCCCAGCTGTTCCAGCTGCTCCAAAAGAGCTTCTTTGCGCTGACGCCAGGGGGCGCGGTCGGGCAGCAGCTTCAGCAGGGAGCGGGCCAGCTGCTGGACCCAGCGGCTGGTGCAGACCAGCACCAGCGCCAGGATGATGAGCGCCACCACGCCGCAGGCCGGCAGCAGATAGCGGGTCAGGCCGGAGGTGTTCTGCATCAGCCAGGAGGCCTGGAACAGCAGCAGCACACAGGCGTAAAGAAGTACGGTCAGCTTGTGGAACACATATTCCAGGGCCATAAAGCCCAGGCCCGGGCCGATCATGATGCCGCACCGGTGGAGGTAATACCCTTGCAGAGCCATGGTCCCGGCGCCGAAGGTGGCCACGTTGCCGAAGGTGCCCAGAAAAGACAGCTCCAGCCCCTGCCGGAAGCTGAAATGGGAGGACCGCCCGGCCAGCATCCGGCAGCTGATGACCGATTCCATCACCGGGAAGCTCAGGCCCAGAGCCAGAAGCAGCAGGATCTGGGGAAAGGTCACCTGTCTCAGAGCGGCGCGGATCTCGCTCATATGATCCTTGAAGAAGTAGAACAGCAGCCCGGTCAAAAAGGCCAGGGTCAGCACCGACAGCACCGCCCGGCCGCGGGAGGGCTGGGGTGTGGTGTGGGTTTGCGGCATGAAGATCGCCTCCAATAATATTCCGATCTGTAAATTTTAAAGTAGATATACAAAGCAAGAGGGCGGGGACCCACATTCCCCGTTTATCGGGAATTATAGCACCTGGGAAAGATCTTTTTTGAAACAGATTGTAAAAAAACTGGAAGAATTTTAAAATAAAATACGTTCAGGAAAGATAAATTTGTCCTATCCTGAACGTATTTGAAAAAAGATTGCAAAAAGTATTTGTTTGACAAAAAATTACCTTTTGGGATTTTTTGTGAGCTTCCGCACATAGGCGGAGAGGGTATCCTCGAAGGCCTGTTTGGAGTAAAAACGCTCGTACAGGCTGCGGCAGGCCGGCGCCATGGCGGCCAGCTGTTCCGGGTGCAGGATGGCTTCCTCCAGCCGGGCCGCCAGCTGGGCGGGATCGTCCTCCCGATAGATGAAGCCGTCCACCCCTTCGGTCAAAAGCCCGGCGGTGCCGGTATGCTCGGAGACGATGGCCGGCTTGCCGAAGATGAGGCCCTCGGTCACAAAGGTGGGCATAGGGTCATCCCGGGAACTGCAGACCACACAGGCGCACTGGGTCATCAGGGATTTGATCTCATCCCGCTCCAGCCGCTTGACGTAGAAAACATTCTCGGGATATTCCTCGGTCAGGTCCCGCACCTGGGCCATCAGCTGTTTGTCGCAGCCCTTGCCCACAAACAGGAAGGCGGCCTTGGCCCGGATCTCTTCGGGCAGCAGCCGGATGGCGTCGGCCAGAATGTCCTGCCCCTTGCGGGGTTCAAAGGCGCCCACGTTCACGAAAAGGGGCTTGCCCTGGGCGTATCCGATGTCATAGGGGGCGAACTCCTCCCGGGCGTAGTCCGGCAGGCCGTAGATCAGCGGGTGGATCTCATATTCGGGCCGGACCGAGTGCATGGCCGCCGTGGCATGGGAGCCCACCGCGCAGACAAACACATTCTGTTCCAGCTGTTTGGGGATGCGGTGGGCCATATAGGGATAGCCTGCAAAGGCGTCGTGGAGCCACCAGAGTACCGGCACCGGCGCGCCGTTGAGACGGCGGATCAGCTCCACCTCCACCACCGTATTGGCGATCACAAGGTCGCTGGCCATGGCCAGGCCCCACAGGGCGGAATGGGTCACGCAGCCCGGGCTGGTGACCGCCGTTGCGCCGGCCTCCACAAACAGGGGCAGCGAGCCGCCGTCCTCGGGGCCCACCACCACCACCTCAAAGCCCATCCGGCGCAGCACCGGCACCGCACTGACCAGCACGATGGGTGCGCCGGTCATGTCCAGCTCGTGGCTGAATACCACCACCCGCCTGCCTGCTGCGGAAAAAACATCTCCGGCGGAAAGCTCCCGGCGGTAATGGACCAGCGCCTGGGGGATATGGCAGGGGTTTTTGGCCAGGGCAGAGGCTCGCTCGATCAGCAGCCGGGCGCTGACCGGGCCCTCCTGCTTTGCGAGGCACCGCTCCAGCAGAGAGCGGGAGAGAGCCGCACACCGGCAGCCGTGGGGATGGTCCGGGGCGCGATAAAGGGCGGTGGCCCCCTCAAACCCGAACACCCCGTCGCAGAAGGCGAAGTCCGCCCCCTGGCTCAGCGCATGGGCAAAGTAGGAAAGGGTGGTGCTCATCCACTCGGCATCCTCTGCCATCAGCACGACGCCGGCCGCCGAGGAGGCCAGCGCCTCCTCATCCAGCTTGTCCACCAGCCGGAACTTTCGGTGCAGCTGAAGGGGCAGGGTCTTGGCCAGACCGCGGGTGCAGCCCGGCGCATAGATCAGCAGGTAGGTCTGCTGGGTATCGTAATAGGGCTGCCGGAGCAGCTGCTTTTGCTGTAACTTGCTGTATTGATGAAACATGTTCGCTTACCCTCGGTGAAAGATCTCCAGCAGCCTGCGCAGCGGGCCTGTCAGCTTCCAGCAGCGGCTGTTCAGCATCGCTTCCAGCGCCTCGTTCAGCTTCTGGTTTTCCTGGGCGGCGTCGCTGAGCTGGCTGTTCAGCCGGGCGATCTGCTGGCTTTGCAGCACTGCATCCTGCCGCGCTGCTTCCAGCTGGCTCTGGGTCTGTTCCAGATACCGCAGCATTGCCTCAAACAGCGGCTCCTCCGAGCCCTGGGGCAGCGGGTGGTACTGGTAGGCGACCCCCAGCTTCATTCCCGCAGGATAGCGGGACAGCCCCTGGACCTGAAAATTGGGGTCTCCCTGCAAAAACAGCGCGTTCGCGTCGTCCAGCAGGATGCCCCGCACCGGTACACAGCTGCACCGGTCATCTGAAAGGGTCAGTTCGGAGATATAGCAGGGCAGTTCGCCCGGGTCCAGCCGCAGCGCCTTGGCGTCACAGGGCAGCTCGAAGGTGGCGGCCACCGTCCCGGCGGATTCCTGATAGGCGGACTGGGGCGCCGCCAGCGAGTCCTGCTCGGTGTAGCCGAACCCCCGGTCGTAAAACAGCTTGAGCTGCACCGACGCCGCATTGAGGTGGGTATCCTTCCGGGCGTGGGCAGCCAGATACCCTTGCAGCTCCTGTTCCAGTGCAAGGCAGCGCTGGGCCAGATGGGCGTTGCCCTGGTCCGAGAGGGTCAGCTGCTGCTCCAGCTCCGCGATGCGCTGCTGCAAAGCTTTGATCGTTACAGGGGACATGATCCTTTCACCTCACTGATGTTTGGGTCCGACTCCCGCTTGCGGGGCCTTTGCATCCTGCAGTATGGCCCGGCCGCAGAGAAAGCAAGCAGGAGGGACGGGGTTTAGTGCGACTGGACGGTCTCTTTGTACTTGCGGCTGCGGGAGCGCCGGGCTTCATGACGGGAGATATACCGCGCTCTGCGCTTGCGGGAGGGCAGATACCGGCGCAGCTCCAAAAGCAGGCAGACCACCGCGATCAGGGCGCTGCGCAGCAAAAACTGGGAAGCGAGCCCCACCAGCGGCTGGTCGGTGAAGTTTGCCGCAAAGAGGTACCAGGGAACCGCGATCAGCTCGATGGTATGTACGCAGAAGATGTGCAGCGAGCGCCGCCCCACAGCCTGGAACCCGCGGGAGAGAAAGCCGTCGGCCCGCTGGCCCAGATGGATGAAGAGGGAGACGATGCCGAGACCCACGATCCCGTTGGCCAGGATGCTCACCGGGCCAAAGTTCCAGTGGCCCATGGACATGTTGTCGGTCTCGCCGGTCAGCAGCGCCCCGGCGGCGGTGATGAGAGCCGATGCCGCCACCAGGACCCGGATCTTGGTGGGAAGCGGATTTTCAAACCAGTGGTGCTTTTTGGCCAGGTGTCCGAGGTAGAGGTAGGGCACTACGGTCATGCCCTGGGCAAGGCACCAGGGCAGCTCCCAGACAAGGCAGATGCCCCAGCCCAGCGCCGCCACGAAGGCCGATGCAAAGGGCAGATACCGCTCGGGCAGGGCATTGACCAGGATGTCCAGCAGCACCCAGCCCACCGCCATGGCCAGCAGGTACCACATGGGCCCGCAGGAGAAGAAGGTCAGACCGGAATAAACCGCGGTGTGGGGCAGCCCCAGCAAAAAGCCCCCCAGCACCCGCTCGCTCTCGGCCAGGGTACCCGGCCAGTAGCCGAAGGCGGAGTAATGCAGCACCATGTGCAGCCCGGTGGTGGCCAGAGCCGTATATAAGAAATAGGGCAGCACCCCTTTGAGCTGCTGCTCAAAACATTTGCCGATGGATCTTTTGCGGAAGCCGTATCCGCTGGCAATGTAAAAGGCGGACATCATGGCTTCCCGGTAGATAAAGAGGATGAAACTGCTGACCGACAGGCCGCTGCCCAGATCAATGGTGTAAAGCTCCGCTGTATGAGCCAGCACGACCACCGCCATGCCGATGCCTTTGAACAGGTCAAACATGCCCAGCGTATTGACGGTGCGTGGTTTGGTACCTTTCATGTACGAGGTCCTCCTAAATGGTAGCGTATTCGGCCGGGCAAACGGGACAGCGCAAAAAAATACGGGAAAACAAATTGTTTTTCTCGTTTCGTTTAGTATAATGCTTTTTCATAAAACTGTCAATTTGAATTGTTTTTGCGGCCGAATCAGGTGAATTTCGGGCGTATTTGAAAAAAGTGTACCACTTGAATCCGGTCGTGAACAGCTTTCTCCAGCTTTTTCATACAGGAAAGCCTGCCCAGCGGCAATTTTCCTGTGAAAAGGATTTCCCCTTGAACCTGAAAAGCAAAAAAGGTATACTGGTTCCATTGAACCTTATAAAAGGGCGATCAAACGCCTAGAACAAAAGTATAACCCGCCGTCAGGGCGGGCAACCTGTACCCAGGATAAGCGGCCTGCACGGTCGGGAAAGGATGAAAAACGAATTATGAACAGAACTGAAATCATTGAACAGATCAAAGCAATTCTTGAGGATGTGGCGGAGCTGCCCCCCGAAGAGGTGAACGAGGACAGCGTGCTGATGGACGATCTCGACCTGTCCTCCATGGAGATCCTGACCATTGTCGCCGATGTGGAAGAGGCTTTTGGCCTGCGCATCCCCGAAAAGGATCTGCGCAGCTTTGTGACCATCAGCGACCTGGCCGATTATCTGGTGGAACGGGTTGACTGAGCAGATGAGCGCGGGGCGCTCCGCGGCGTATATCTTCCAGGGGGTAATGTACTTTTACCGCCCGGCCAGAATTTACTGCCGCTATCAATTCAAGATGCAGGACCAGGTAGAGCCTGAGCTTCTGCAGCAGGCGCTGGACAGCGTGCTGGCCCGGGCGGATTATTGCCGCCAGCGTCTGGTATGGGAAGGGCGGGACGCCTTCCTTGAACCGAACGACCAGCCCTGCACCGTGGCCCGGTCCGCAGCCTGGCGGAAAATCCCGGAGGAGACAAACGGTTATCTCTTTTCCCTCAGCTGTGAAGGGGACAAGATCTGCATGGACTGGGATCACTTCCTGATGGATGGGCGGGGAATGTCCCGCATGGTGACCCAGGTGCTGCAGGAGTATACCAACCGCCGCTACGGCACCGAATTTGCCTGCCCGAAGCTGTCCTGCTCGCCTCCCTACGATGTGGAGGCGCTGCTGGATCGGTTCCCCTCCTGCAGAACAAAGAATGACATGCAGGGCCAGACCGTCCAGACCTACGAGGGCGAATGCCGCCGGGCCATCCTGCGGCTGGAGAAGGCCGGCCTTGTGCGCCGGGCGCTGGACTGCCGGGTCAAGCCCTTTACCTGCCTGACCGCTCTGCTCTGCCAGGGGCTCCAGCAGTATCTGGGCAAGGATACCGTGACCTATTCCTATTCGGTGGATACCCGGGCTGCCATTGGAGCCCCGGATGCGATGTACAACTGCGTTGCCTCCTTCCAGGGGCAGGCGGAACTGGCCGGGGACCCTGCTCTGGCGGAGTATGCCGGAAAAATGGATGCCGAGATCCGCTCGAGTCTTGAGCCTGAGCACCAGCTGTATCGAATGGCCCAGCAGATGAGCTGGGTCTATGAGGTCACCAAGCTCAAGGCTCCTCTGAAGATCAAGAGCCGGGTCTTCCAGATGGGAGAATACATCAGCGGCATTCCGGCGGATTTTTGGATCAGCTATCTGGGGGACCCCGTCGTCCCGGCCAGCGGAGAGCTGATGCAGTACATAAAAGGGTTTGAGGTCTGGGTCCCGCCCGACGGGGCGTCCCTCGGATTCGAGGTGGGCAGCGTCAACGGCGAGATCATCCTCTGCATTCAGGACAAGACCGCCCGCAGCGGCCTGCCCGAGATCCTGCGCAAGGTCATGGAGCAGGAGGGCATCCCTGTGTTCCAGGCCGAGAACCTGGGCTGAGAAAACGCCCAACCCAAAACCTATAAAACAGCAAAAACGGACTTCTCTTTCCGCTCATTGGGAGGAGAGGTCCGTTTTTATTTAAACCTTTTAAAGCGCGAGAGAAAAGGCGGTTTTCAGCGCCTGACCTTCGGCAGGGGAGAGTTTGAGTTCTTCCGGCATAGCATCCAGAGCGGGGCTGCCCGTCTGGCCCAGCCCGGCCAGCAGGCGGCAGAAGGCCGCGGCCTGCCCCTCGCCGGACAGCGGAAGGCCGACAAGGCAGCCTGCCGCCTCGGCCAGCACCGGGGCAAGGTATCCTTCGTCCCAGTCCTCACCCACCGCAAAGAGTGCCTTGGCGATGCACCACTTCTGTTCTTCCCGGATTTCCTGCCCCGAGGCCAGAAGGCAGACCGCCATACTCCGGGCCGCCCGGAGCAATAGCTCCTTGAGGCCCCGAACCAGAGGGGGTGCGCTTTCCAGCCCGGCCAGGTCGTAGTCGGCGGTACGCCCGCAGGGAGCGGCGCAGCCTGCACAGCCGGGGGCCAGGACCCACTTTTGCTGCCAGCCCCGCCGGCTCTGCTCTTCAAGCCCAGAGCCGGAGTCCAGGGCGGCCAGACCTTCCAAAAGGGTCTGCCATGGGTCGGGGCCGGGCTCGTTTACATAGAGGGTCCGAGCCAGGCCGATCAATCCGCCGGTGAGCCGGGCGGCCTCCACAGAGAGAGTTTGCTCCATCTTTGCCTCCTCTCCGGATTTTCAGCGGTCCAGAATCCGCCCGTCGATGGAGAAGGTCACCACCTGCCAGGGAATGAACTTGCCGCTGGCCTGAAGGGCCTTTTTGGCGGCTGCCTCCAGCCCGCCGCAGCAGGGGACCTCCATCCGCAGCACGGTCAGGCTGCGGACCTCGTTCTGGCGCAGGATCTCGGTGAGCTTCTCCCTGTACTCCACCCCATCCAGCTTGGGGCAGCCGATCAGGGTGATTCGTCCGGCCATGAACTCGGCGTGGAGGTTTGCATAGGCGAAGGCGGTGCAGTCCGCCGCCACCACCAGCTTTGCGTCCTGGAAATAGGGGGCGTTCACCGGCACCAGCTTGATCTGGCAGGGCCACTGACCCAACTGGGAGACCGGCCGGGCCGCTGCGGCGGGAGCGGCAGGATTCGGAGCCAGGCTCTGGGGTGCGTGGCCGGGGCAGCCCCCCTCTGCGGGCACAGAGCGGTGAAAGGTGTGCATCTGATGGCCGGGGCAGCCGCTGTGGACGGGCTGCGGTTGGGCTTGGGCCTCTTTTTCCGCCTTGTGGGCCTGGACAGCCGCCTCATCATAGGCGGCGGCTTCCCGCTCCACAAAGGTGATGGCCCCGGTGGGGCAGGCGGGCAGGCAGTCGCCGAAGCCGTCGCAGTAGTCGTCCCGCATCAGCTGGGCCTTGCCGTTCACCATGCCGATGGCGCCCTCGTGGCAGGCGTTGGCGCAGGCGCCGCAGCCGTTGCATTTGTCCTGGTCGATCTGGATGATCTTTCGTATCATAATAAAGGATACTCCTTTCCGTTTGGTTGACCTTGTGTTCCCAGCATACTATAATTGAGAAAATAAGTCTGTTGTTAAAACAACAAAAGGAGAAAAAGATGGAGGAAAAAATCCCCGTTTGTCCATTGTTCCGGGAGATCCGGCCCGAGGAGATTCCCGGTCTGCTGCGCTGCCTTGGGGCACAGCGCAGGGAGTACGCCAAAGGGGAAACCATTCTGGCCGAGGGAAAGCCCACCGACCAGCTAGGGGTGGTGCTCTCCGGCATGGCGGTAATTCAGTCCAGCGATGCCTGGGGCAACAACAGCCTGTTGGGCCACGCCGGGCCGGGGGCGGTATTTGCCGAGTCTTATGCCTGCCTGCCGGGGGAACCGCTGCGGATCTCGGTGGCAGCGGCGGAGGATACCGCGGTGCTGCTGATCCGGGTGGGGCGGATTCTGACGGCCTGCTCCCATGCCTGCGCCTTCCACACCCAGCTGGCCCGCAACCTTCTGACGGTCTGTGCGGCCCAGAATCTCCGGCTGTCCCACCGAATCCTCCATACCCGGGCAAAGTCCATCCGGGGACGGCTGATGTCCTATTTTTCCGAGTGCGCCAGGCGCAGCGGGACAAACCGGTTCCAGCTGCCCTACACCCGTCAGCAGCTGGCGGACTATCTCGGGGTAGACCGCAGCGCCATGTGCAGCGAGCTGTCCCGGATGCAGCAGGACGGCCTGATCCGATACCACAAAAAGGATTTCTGCCTGCTGGAAACCGAACCCACCTGAAAATATTTTTCCAAAACTTCAATGCGTTTGCAGCTCCGGGCCTGCTTTTCTCGTATTGATGGGTGAAGCAGCTGCTGAACAAGACGGGAAGGGGGGATGGCAGTCCGCTATGACAGCATTTGAATTTACCGCGCTGGTCCAGCGGTATCAGGGACTGGTTTACACCATCTGCCATCAGCTGGTGCCCGACCCGGAGGAAGCCCAGGATCTCGCCCAGGAGACCTTTCTCGCGGCCTGGCGGGCGGCGGACCGCTGCCCGGCGGGATACGAGCGGCAATGGCTGGCACGGATCGCCGCCAACAAAGCCCGGGACCATCTGCGCAGTGCCTGGGCCCGGCGGATGACCACTCCGGGAGATGAGATCCTGGGGCTCAACTCTGCCCCGCCTGAACACGACCCCGAAGAGCAGACCCTGTGCAATCTGGGAGAACAGCGGCTCCGGGAGATGGTCCTCGCGCTGCGGGAACCCTATCTTACCCCCTGCCGCCTCTGCCTTTTGGAACAATACGCCCCGGCCGAGGCCGCCGCGCTTTGCGGCAGGCCGGAAAAGACCCTGCGCTCCCAGCTGACGAGGGCGAAGCGGATGCTGCGCGCCCAGCTGGAACAGGAAGAAAGAGTACATCCATCAAAACAAAACACAACCGAGCAGCGGCCGCCCGCAGATCTCAGCGCGGCGCGCCGCAGAAAAGAAAGGGGGCTTGTAAGCAATGGAACTGTTTCGTACGGACGGATGCCTAAGTGATGAGGGGCTGCAGGCCCTGACAGAACACAAGCTGGACGAGCTGGGCCGGCTGGAAGCGTCTGAACATCTGTCCTACTGCGACCGATGTTTGGACCGCTACACCGCGCTTTTGACCGGCAGCAGGCTGGAGACCCCGCCGCAGGATCTGCGCCGCCCGGTGATGAACCGGGTCTGGGGCCAGGTCATGCAGAACGTCTATGGACGGGCGATGGTGGCGGGCATCGCGGCTGTTCTGGCCCTGACCATCTGGGGCGGAGGCATGCGGGATGTCATCCTGCACCGGGATTCGGCGCAGGGGCATCTGCCTCATACTCCTCTGTTGGAAGCGGGGGAATCCTACGGCCACGGGCCGGTCAGCAAGGCGTACGACCAGCTGTTTGAAGCCTGGGAGGAGCTGATGCTGCCGGACCGCCAAACCAACGATCTGCGGAATTGAGTGAGAGAGGACGATTTGAGATGAAAAATGGATTTTTGACCTTTTGTTTCGCCTTCGTGCCGGGGGCCGGGCAGATGTACCAGGGATATATGAAGCGGGGCCTGAGCCTCATCAGTCTGTTCTGCGCCAGCTGCCTGCTGACCACGGTGGCGGTCCGGCTGGTGCTGCTTCTGCCCATCCTCTGGATGTACAGCTTTTTTGATACCTTCAATCTCCGGGCCCAGATGGGAGCGGGCATTGCCCCGGAAGACGACTATCTGTTCCATCTGGGCGGGGAGCGGGATCTGGGGCTGCTGCTGGCCCGCCGCCACAAACTGGCGGGCTGGGGCCTGGTGGTGCTGGGGGTCTATATGATCTACGACGGCATCCTGATGAGCGGCCTTTACGATCTGGCGGTGCGGCTGGAGAGCCGGGTGGTTTGGTTTATCTACGATGCCGCCTACGATCTGCCCGAGCTGCTGCTCTGCCTGGCGCTGATCCTGCTGGGTCTGTGGCTGGTGCGGGGCGGGCATTCCTCGAAGCCTGCGGCGGAACCCCACGGCTCCCAGGAAGATTTCTGTGATTATATCGCCCAGGAGGACGAATTCGATGACCGAACATAAGATGGATCCTGTGCAGGAGCAGGAGGGCCGGAGCGCTCCGTCCCCCAGAGCTCCCCAGCGGGAAAAGGCTGCGCCGGTGCGCCGGGTGGGCAGCATTACTCTGGGAATCGTGCTGGTGATGACCGGCGCGCTCTTCCTGGCCTACTATTTTTTGCCGGGGTTTGACTGGCAGCTGGCCGTTCGGCTGGCGCCGCCTCTGGCGCTGATGGCAATGGGGGTGGAGGTGCTCTTTTTTGCATCCCGTCCCGGCCGGTGGAAATACGATTTTCTCTCGGTGTTCAGCGGCCTTGTGCTGATGGGCGGCTGTTTCTGCCTGGCGATGCTGCCCGCCGTCTGGGAGGAGCTCAACCCGCAGCACCGCTATGAGCGGGAGATGCTCTGCCGCAGCTATGAGGTGCAGATGTACGATGCACTGGCCGGCGTGGAACAGGAGGTCCCGCTGCGGAATATGGAGGTCTATCTCGACCAGCTGGACGCGCTGGAGGTCACGCTGGAACTCTACGGCCCCTATGAGACCGAAGCCGAATTCGCGCAGGACTGCCGTCTTTTGCTGGATGCATTTTCCGAGCTCCAGCCCAGAGCGGTCAGTTTTTACTGGACCGACCGAAGCGATCCCGACCGCGGCTGGACGGGCTGCGATCTGACCCTGTCCTCCCCGGTGCAGATGGACTGGAACGCCGATCAGATGGCCGAGCAGGTCTCGGGATACGGCTGGAAGTTCGGAGACCCTGAACTGCCGGAGGAAACCGAAGAGCAAGAGCTCCTGCCGGAGGAACCCCTCGGCACAGAGGAGGCCTGAAGCAAAAGGCAGAAAACAACGCCCCGTTCCCAGGGAGCGCCCGTTGAAGGGCCCTCGGGAACGGGGCGTTTCTCTATTATAATTATAATGGTATTATAAAAGCCGCCCTCTTCCGGGCGGCAGAAAGATACAAAGGTTCAATCGCGGTCGGCGTAAAAGGCCCGTCGATGCGCAAAGTAGCACTGGGGGCACATGCTCACATACTGCACGTCCCCTTCCTGGTCGATGGCGACCTGCTCTCCCTCAAAGACAAATTTTCCGCCCACCCGGCGGACGTTGCAGGTGGCCTTGCGCCCGCAGGTGCAGATGGTTTTCATCTCCTCGATGGTGTGGGCCAGCTCCAGAAGGCGGGTGGAACCGGGAAATCCCTTGAGGGAAAAGTCGGTCCGCAGCCCGTAGCAGATCACCGGGATGTTCAGGTCCACCGTGACCATGAACAGCTGTTCGGCCTGCAGGGGGGTAAAAAACTGGCTCTCGTCGCACAAAACGCAGGCCAGCGGCGCACTGTGGGCGGCCTGGTCGGCCTGCACTGCGGCGAAGACATCGGTCTCGGGCTGGATCAGCAGATCCGCCTTGCGGCGGACCCCCAGGCGGCTCACCAGTTCGCCGCCGCCCTTTGTGTCGATCTGGGGCTTGAGGATCAGCACCCGCATGCCCTGTTCTTCATAGTTGTGGGCGACCTGCATCAGAGCGGTGCTCTTGCCGCTGTTCATCGCCCCATAGCGGTAATACAGCTTTGCCATTCCCGCTCCTCTCAGCCGCGATTGCGCAGCCGGTAACCCAGGCTCATCAGGCTGTCGCCCAGGTGGACGTTTTCCACCACGGCCTCAGGATAGGGAACCGACAGGTCGTAGTGGGAGAAGTTCCAGAAACCTTCGATGCCCAGCGCCACCAGCCGTCCGCTGACCTGCTCGGCGCCGTCCCGGGGGACACAGAGCACCGCCACCTTGGGGTGATGCTCTGCACAGAACTCCTCCAGCTGGTCGATGTGGCGGATGGGAATGCCGTTGACCGTGCGGTGGTTGATCTCCTCTTCCTTGACATCGAAGGCGGCGATCAGGGTGTAGCCGTTGGTGTTGGTGGTGATGAACCGGCTCACCGCCTTGCCCAGACGGCCGCAGCCGATGAGGATGGTGGGCAGACGCTCTCCATCCCCGAACAGCAGCTGCTCCAGGATGGAGATCAGATTTTCCACCGAGTAGCCGATGCCCTGCCGCCCGTTCACATCGCCGATGCAGTTGAAGTCCTGCCGGACCTGGGAGGCGGTGGTGCCCATCTGGGCGGCCAGCTCCCGGGATGAGATGCTGGTGATCCCTGCCGCTTTCAGCCCCAAAAGGTAGCGGTAATATTTGGGCAGCCGTTTGATAACGGGGAGAGAGGCTTTGTTCGGTGTAGTCATACGATAACTCCTTTATACAGCTCTGAGATCTTCTGTTCTGATACCCTATAACTAATAGACCCAATACATATATAATGATAGTATACGATTTTGGTGTAAAAGTCAAATGAAGGACAAGAGTAAGACAAAAATTTACATTTTTGAAAGAAAACGGATGCTCTTGCCTTCTTTTCAGTGGATATTCCGCCCCGGCAAAGGGCATGCTGTGAGAAGAAAAGGAGGCCCGAGCCATGCAAAAATTATCTCATTCCGGCCAGCAGGACACCGGCAGCCTGGAGGAAAAGGAGCCGGTGGACCAGCGCCGGCTGGAAAAAGAACAGATCGAGGACCTGGGGACGGTCTGCACCCGGGGCGAGCACGTCATTCATTGCCTCACGGTGGTGGGCCAGATCGAAGGCCATGTGGAAGCCCCCCAGGGACAAAAGACCACCAAATACGAACACGTCATCCCTCAGCTGGTGGCGGTGCAGGAGGACCCCCGGATCGAGGGACTTTTGGTGCTGCTGAACACGGTGGGCGGAGACGTGGAGGCGGGGCTGGCCCTGGCCGAGCTCATCGCCAGCATCTCCAAGCCCTGTGCAACGCTGGTGCTGGGAGGGGGCCATTCCATCGGCATCCCGCTGGCGGTCAGCGCCCAGCGCAGCTTTATTGTGCCCACCGCCACCATGACCGTCCACCCGGTACGCCATTCCGGCATGATCCTGGGGGTGCCCCAGACCATGCGCTGGTTTGAGCAGATGCAGGAGCGGATCACCGGCTTTGTAGCCAGTCACAGCGGCATGAGCGAGGAGCGGTTCAACCAGCTGATGCTTCACACCGGGGAATTGGTGCTGGATATGGGCACCGTACTGGACGGCCGCCACGCGGTGAAAGAAAAGCTCATCGACGAGCTGGGGGGCCTGTCCGACGCGCTGCGCTGGCTCTACGGCGAGATCGAACGGCAGCAAAAGTCCGCCAAACGCTGAGAATTTGCCCCGCTGGCCCGGCCCGGCGGCAGGGTTTGCCATTTTTCCGCCGCTGTGATACAATAAAATGATTCCAGAAAACTTATGCATCACAGGATGGAAAACTATGGCGAGAAAGAAACAACGAGGCGGAGCGCGAAAATCGGCCCGCGCCCGCCAGCAGATGCAGGACCGGATGCTGGCCAGCAGCATCACCCTTTTTGCGGGGCTTCTGCTGATGGTGATGGCCTTTGTGGAGGGACAATCGGTCTGGCAGATGGCCCACCGGCTGCTCTTCGGCCTGTTTGGCTGCGGCAGCCTGGTGCTGGGAGTGGCGGTGTGCTACTTTGCCATTCTGGTGGCCCGGGGGGAGGATCTGCTGCCCCGGATCTTCAAGCTGAGCCTGGGTCTGATCTTTGCCAGCGGTACGGCCATCGTCTTTTCGGATCTGCCCTCTCAGGGTCTGAGCGCGGGGCAGATGGCGGCCGCCTGCTTTGAAAACGGCTATACCGCCTGGATCGGCGGCGGCGCATTGGGCGCGCTGCTGGGGGGCAGCCTGCTTTTGCTCTGCGGCCGCCCGGTGGCAAATCTCATCATGCTGGCACTGGCGGCCTGCGCCAGCTGCTATATCTTCGACATCACCCCCGCAGAGGTCTGGCAGGCTCTGACCTGGTTCTTCGGCGGCGTGCAGGAAAAAAGCCTGGCCGTCTACTCCGAGCACCGCACCCGGCAGGAAGAGCGCCGCGCCGCCCGTCTGGCCCGGCAGGAGGAAGAGTACGAAGAGGAAGAGTTCTCTGAAGATGACTACGAGGAATACGAGGAGGATGAGGCGGAACCTGGGCCCCATTTCGGCATGCCTGCCTGGCTGAGCGGCATTCTGGGCCGCGGGCAGCTGCCCAAAGAGGAATCCGCCCCGGAAGAGGAGACAGAGCAGCCTGCGCAGCCCCCTCAGCCTGCCCCCGCTCCGGTGCGGGTCATCTCCACCCCTCACTCCCGCGCCTCCTTTGACATCGACCTCGGCCCCGATCACACCGCTGTGACCGAGGGCGGAAGCGAGCCCATCGAGCCGATCATCATCGGCCCGGGCGGTACATTTGGGATGAATCCGCTGCGCAGTACAGCGCCGGTGGAGACCCCGGCGGCAGACTTCTTTACCGGTTCCCCGGCCTCTGGCGAGCCGCAGCCCGCCCCGGCCGGTGGGACGGCCTCCGTCCCCGCAGAACCGGCCCCGGCGGCCCGGCCCCAGACCCCTGGGGCGGTCCCTGCTGCCTCCGGTACTTCCGAGACCAGGGTCAGCGCCGAGAACGCGGCGGCATTCCGCAGTGCGCCGGATGAGGACGGCTGGATCAGCATTACCTCCGAGCCGGTGGACGCCGGAGACATCAACACTCTGGTGGCTGCCGCCATGGAGAAGCCCCAGGCCTCGGAGGAGGCCGCAGCTGCCGCCCCTGTTGAAGAACCGGAAGAGCCGGCAGCGGTGCAGTACCAGTATCCGCCCCTCGAGCTGTTCGACCCGCCCAAGGAGGAATCCGACCTCAGCGCCCAGACCGAACTCAAGGCCACCGCCCAGAAGCTGGTGGATACCCTTGAGAGCTTTGGGGTCAAGACCCGGGTGCTGGACATCTCCCGGGGCCCCTCGGTCACCCGGTATGAGGTGCAGCCCATGGCGGGCGTCAAGATCAGCCGGATCACCTCTCTGGCGGACGACATCGCCCTGAACCTGGCGGTGGCGGATGTCCGCATGGAGGCTCCCATCCCGGGCAAACCGGCGGTGGGCATCGAGGTGCCCAACCGCAAAAAGACCCCGGTGAGCATCCGCAGCATCTTTGAGAGCCAGAGCTTCACCCACATGACCTCCCCGCTGACCATCGCCCTGGGCAAGGACATTGCAGGCGCGGCCCAGGTGGCCGACCTGTGCAAGATGCCTCACCTGCTCATCGCGGGCAGCACCGGCAGCGGTAAATCGGTCTGCGTCAACAGCATCATCATGAGCTTTCTCTACCGTTCCAGCCCCGAGGACGTAAAGCTCATCCTCATCGACCCCAAGGTGGTGGAGCTGGCCGAGTACAACGGCATCCCCCATCTGCTGATGCCGGTCATCACCGAGCCCCGCAAGGCGGCCGGCGCGCTGGGCTCGGCGGTGGCGGAGATGGAACGGCGGTACCATCTGTTTGCCGAGAACAACGTCCGGGACATCAAGACCTTCAATAAGCTTGCCGCCCAGGACCCCATGCTGGAAAAGCTGCCCTACATCGCCATTGTCATCGACGAGCTGGCCGACCTGATGATGGTGGTGGGCAAGGATGTGGAGGACTCCATCTGCCGCATCGCCCAGAAGGCCCGTGCCGCGGGCATGCACCTGATCGTGGCCACCCAGCGCCCCAGCGTGGACGTCATCACCGGCCTGATCAAGGCCAACATCCCCAGCCGCATCGCCTTTGCGGTCTCCAGCCAGGTGGACAGCCGTACCATCCTGGACGGCGCAGGCGCGGAGAAGCTGCTGGGCATGGGCGATATGCTCTTTATGCCGGTGGGTGCGCCCAAGCCGGTGCGCGTCCAGGGCACCTACGTCAAGGATGAGGAGATCAGCCGGGTGCTGGACTTCATCAAGCAGGGCGGCCCGGCCCAGTACGACGAGGGCATGATCGAAGACATGGAAAAGCACGTCGTCCAGGAGAAGGGCTCCGGCAAGGATGCCGGCGGAGACGAGGGCGGCGAAGAGGGCGATCCGATGTTCAAGCAGGCCGTGGAGGTGGTCATCGACGCGGGCCAGGCCTCCACCAGCCTTTTGCAGCGCCGGTGCAAGCTGGGCTATGCCCGTGCGGCCCGGATCATGGATGAGATGGAACAGAAGGGGATCATCGGACCCTACGAGGGGGCCAAGCCCCGGGCGGTGCTGGTCAGCCGCCAGCAGTGGCTGGAGATGAATCTCAACCAGCCGGACAAGCAGGAGTGACCTCTCCGAACAAGACACAAGGAACTGTAAAAAAACAAGGGGAAACATTATGTTGTTGGAATCCAAATCGACCCAGCCCGCCCCCGTCTGCACCGAATTCCTGCCCATCTGCCGGGAGGATATGGAAAAGCGGGGCTGGGATCAGCTGGACTTTGTGGTGGTGGGCGGCGACGCCTATGTGGATCACCCCAGCTTCGGCACCGCCATCATCAGCCGTCTGCTGGAGGCCGAGGGCTACAAGGTGGGGGTCCTTGCCCAGCCCCGGTACACCGACTGCGAGGACTTCAAGCGGTTCGGAAAACCAAAGTACGGCTTTTTCATCGGCGGCGGCAACGTGGACAGCATGGTCAGCCACTATTCGGTGGCCAAAATTGCCCGGGCTGAGGACGAATACTCCCCCGGCGGCAAGGCCGGGGCCCGTCCCGACCGCAGCGCCACCGTCTACACAAAGCTTGCAAAGCAGGCCTACCCCGACCTGCCGGTGATTCTGGGAGGGCTGGAGGCCTCGCTGCGCCGGTTCGCCCATTACGATTACTGGCTGGACACCGTCCTGCCCAGCATCGCCGAGGACTCGGGGGCGGACCTCATCAGCTTCGGCATGGGAGAGCGCCAGACCGTGGAGATCGCCCGCCGCCTGGCTGCCGGAGAGCCGGTGGAGAGCATGACCGACGTGGACGGCACCTGCTATATGACCGACTTCGACCACCTGCCCGCCCGGTATGTGGAGTGCGCGGGCTACCGCAAGGTGGCCTCGGACAAGGTGGCTTACGCCAAGGCCTGCCGCATCCAGATGGACAACCAGGATGTGGTGAGCGGCCAGATCATCGTCCAGAAACAGAGCGAAAAGTATCTGGTGCAGAACCTGCCCGCAAAGCCTCTGGTGCGCGGGGAGCTGGACCGGGTCTATGCGCTGCCCTACACCCGGCGGTATCATCCCATCTATGAGCCGCTGGGGGGTGTGCCCGCCATCCGGGAGGTGCAGTTTTCCATCATCCAGAACCGGGGCTGCTTCGGCGGGTGCAACTTCTGCGCCATCCAGCTCCACCAGGGCCGCCGGGTCACCAGCCGCAGCGCCGACAGCGTGGTGGCCGAGGCCGAGCGGATGACCCACGAGCCGGACTTCAAGGGATACATCCACGACGTGGGCGGCCCCACCGCCAACTTCCGGTTCCCCTCCTGCCGGGAACAGATGCTGCGGGGCATGTGCAGCGGCGGCAAGCACTGCCTTGCCCCCAATGCCTGCTCCCACCTGATCGTGGACCACAAGGATTATCTCAACATCCTGCGCCGGGTGCGCCAGCTGCC